>JAKSVP010000009.1 GCA_024427265.1 Mycoplasmoidaceae bacterium | reverse complement strand
CATTTATTTCGTTTTGATCACTAAAGATATAGTTATCCTCAATATGGGCAACTAACGGACCGTTGTCAGTACAAGAAACCATCATTGGAGTAATAATGGTTGTTGGTATAGCAATAGCTGAAGATGTTAATAATAATTTACATAGTTTCATTTTGCACCCCCAATGAAGCACTATTAACTTCTAGTTTTGTGTTTCTTATTGCAATTCTAAGTGACACAACAAGTGCACCAATCATAAACACACCTTTAATTATCTCAAGAACACCAATTCCAACCATTAGTCCAGCTCTAGTATGAATGTCATAATGGTAACCACCTAATCATAATGCTCCAAGGATTACAACAACAATACTAAGGACAACAAACACACTTAACAAAGTTATATTGGCAATATTGAATAAACGTTTATTAGTTGTTAAGTTTCGGCGTTTATTTCCAATAACCATACCAGCTATGATTAAACCAAACCAAATGACCATAAAACAGATGTCCATTATAACAAATGTAACTGCTGTTACATATAATGAATAAACTTGAGGATCTCTATATTGAGTTATTTTGTCAGAAACTCACAAATAAATTGTAATACCTGCAATAATAGCAAGCATACAAATAATAAAGATCGTTACACCTATAAATATCCAAGACATTATGTTATAAACTTTACGATGTTTTGTCGTAACATTAGTTTCCAAATTTGTCTTATTTTCTAACATATAAACATTATATAGTAAATTTATTTGCTTATATATAAGCAAATAAAAACTAGGGAACTTGTCCCTAGTTTTGATTTAATGGTGGAGCCTAAGGGAATCAAACCCTCGACCCCCTGAGTGCAAATCAGGTGCTCTATCAGGCTGAGCTAAGGCCCCATTATATGGTGGGAGTAAATTGACTCGAACAATCGACCTCACCCTTATCAGGGGTGTGCTCTAACCAACTGAGCTATACTCCCATTAAGTAATTAAAATTACTTAGTTGCTGCTTTTTTAGCAGCAGGTTTGCTAGCTTTTTTGCCTTTGCTAGCACCATTTATTTTTCTCTTATTAAGAGTTTTTAATGTTTTAGTAGAAACTTTTACTTTTTTAACTTGACCGTTAGGTAATGTAATTCTAACTGTTTGTAAGTTAACATTTCAAACACGTCTTGAATGATTCATGGCGTGTGATTTTTTGTTTCCACTCATTGCACGTTTATTTGTGAAATAATCTTTTCTACTCATTGTTTCTTACCTTTACGCGTTTTTTAATTATATCAAATAATTGAAAATATATTAAATAATACTTATTTATTTTATAAATAAAATATAATTTTTTATATGAAAAATAAACTTATCATTGTTGCTGGTTGCTCAGGGTCAGGCAAATCAACTGTTGCTAAGCAAATTAAGAACAGTTTTAGAAAAAACCAAGCACAAATTATTTGTATCGATCGTTTTTACAAAAAAAATACAACTGTGATGCCAAAAGTTAGAAGAACTGGTCATCCAAATTTTGATCATCCAAAAGCTTTTGACTGAACATTATTAAGAAGATCTCTACGAGCTTTAATAGATAACAAACCAACAATGGCTCCGGTTTATGATTACACTAAACATTGTCGTAAAGCTAAAAGACAATTAATTAAACCTACAAAAATTATTATTTTTGAAGGCTTTTTATCTTTGTTTGATGAAAGACTTAGTGATATGGCAGAACTAAAAATCTATGTTGATACTGACATAGAAGAATGTTTCAAAAGACGTTTGGAACGTGACCAAAAACATCGTGGTAGAACTGCAACATCTGTTAAGATGCAATGAAATGAAACTGTTGTACCTATGTATGAAAAATATGTAAAACCTCGTAGATGAAAAGCTGATATTGTTTTACCATGAGATAGAACAAACTTAAAAAGTATTAAGTATTTAATAAAAGCTATTAAAACAAGGTTAGGAAGCAGGTAATACCATGAAATGAAAAACAAAAATTGATCCTAAATTAGCAGCAAATACTTTAAGAGTATTAGCAGCTAGTGCTATAACTAGAGCTAAGTCTGGCCACCCCGGAATTGCTTTAGGTGCTGCTGATATCATGTATGAATTATTTGCTAACCAATTAAATAGTTCACCTGCTGATCCTAACTTCTTTAACCGTGATCGTTTTGTTTTATCTGCTGGTCATGGTAGTAGCTTGCTTTATGCAACACTAGTGCTTTGTGGTTACAAAGGTGTTTATATGTCTGATCTTAAAAACTTCAGACAAATAGATTCTAAAACTCCAGGTCATCCTGAACCATATTTACTAAATGGTGTTGAAGTTAGTTCAGGACCATTAGGCCAAGGAATTGCTATGGCAGTAGGTTTAGCTATAGCTAGTAAGAAAATGGCAAATTTAATTAACTCACCACGTTGTGAATTAATTAACAACTACACATACTGTTTATTTGGTGATGGTTGTTTTGAAGAAGGTATTAGCTATGAGGCAATCGCTATTGCTGGTAGATTAAAACTTAATCGTTTAATCATGATTTATGATTACAACAGTATTCAACTAGATGGTAAAGTATCTGATTCCACAGCTATTAAAACTTCAAGATACTTTAAATCTATGGGTTGAAACGTAGTTTTATGTGAAAATGGAAATAGCAACCACCAAATTAAATCTGCTTTTTCTAGAGCAAGAATGTGTAAGAACAAACCATCAGTTATTATTGCAAAGACCACTATTGGTCTTGGCTCAGTAAATGCTGGTAGTAACAAAGCACATGGTTCTCCATTAACTGAAGAACAATTAGCTGAATTAAAAAAGAATTTGGACTACAACTATGAAGATTTCACTATTCCAGCTAAACTATCAACACTACCACGTAGAATTGTTGAAAGAGTTGATAGAAAGATAAATGATTTCAACGAAAAACGTGAAAAGTTAGAAAAGAACAACATGTTGTTATACGATCGTATTTCAAACATTGTTGATCGTAAGAAAGTTCATTTCCACCACCGTTGATTCAACTTTGGTAATTTCCCTGAAAAGGATTCAACAAGAAAAGTTTGTAGTGATGTTTTCCAAGCAATTGCTCAAAACAACTTAAATATTATTTGTTCTATTGCTGATGTTTCATCATCAACAATGATGAAGATTAATGGATCAGATAAAATTACTGCAAACAATTGAGATGGACAAAACTTAGATTGTGGTGTTAGGGAATTTGCAATGTCTGCAATTAATAATGGTATTGTTGCCTATGGTGGCTTTAAAGCCATTGGCTCAACATTCATGAGTTTTAGTGATTACAACAAAGCAGCAATTAGATTAGCTGCTATAAGCAAATTACCAACTATCAATGTTTATTCTCATGATTCAATTACAGTTGGTGAAGATGGTCCAACACACCAACCAATTGAACAATTGTGAACATTGAGATTAATTCCTAACCACATGGTCTTTAGACCAACAAGCACAGTTGATATGATTGTTGCTTTAGAAACAGCATTTAAGTCTAAAGAAACACCTGTAACAATTGTTACAAGCAGATCACCATTTAACCAAGTCAATGTTGACTTCCAACTTGCTTGTAAGGGTGCATATGCAGTTAGAACTGATAAGAACTACAAGATTACTTTATATGCTACTGGATCTGAACTTCCTCTAGCATTAGAAGTAGCAAACAGATTAGAAAGACCTTGTAGGGTTGTGGCAATTAACTCTCTAGAGTTACTTATGACACAAGATAAGAAATACATTGATGAAATCTTTGATGATTCTAAAAAGATTTCTATTGAATATGGCGCAACAGCACCTTGATATAAATATGTTGATTATGCTATTGGCTGTGACACATTTGGTGTCTCAGGTAAGCCAGATGACGTAGTCAGAAAACTTGGCTTAACTTGTGGCCAAATAGCAAGTAAAATTAACAAGTGATTGAATAAATAAAGGAGATTAGATATGTCAGCAGGAGCAATAGCCGGATTGGCAGTAGGCGTAACAATAGCAGGAATTATTATTGGAATCCTTATAGGATTTGCTATTGGACAAAGATACTTTAAGAAACAACTTAAAGACAACCCACCTGTTACACGCGAACAAATAAAAGCGATGTACCAACAAATGGGTCGTACACCATCTGAAAGTCAAATAAACCAAGTAATGGAAGCAATGAAAAGACAACAAAAGTAATTCATGGCTAAGTTTATAAAATCAGCAGATTGTGTAAACACAATTGCAATCAACGATCAAGTTGTAGAATTTTGTTTTGTAGGTAGAAGTAATGTAGGAAAGTCTACATTAATTAATGCCTTAGCAAATGCTAAAATTGCTAGAACTTCAAAACAACCAGGTAGAACACAATTAATTAATGTGTTCGATTTTGGAGATTATAGAATCGTTGATTTACCAGGATATGGTTATGCTCAAGTTTCTAAAGAAAAGAAATATGAAATTAACCAAATGTTGGTTGATTACATATCTAACCGTGCAAACTTATTTTGCGTCTTTTTAATCTGTGACATGGCACATATAACAGCCATGGACATTGATGTCTTTAAAAACGTTACTAAACGTTTTAAAAATGTTTATATTGTTTTAAATAAATGTGACAAAGTTGCTAAATCATATTTTGATAATAACCGCAACAAAATCGCTAAGGAATTTGGTATTTTGCCTCAAAATCTTATTCCCGTGAGCGCATTTAAGAAATTAAATATTTCTTATATAAAAAGATTAATGAATGTCTTAACCAAGAAGTTAAAATAATTCTATGGCAAAGATAGACAGCAAGAAATATAACCCTGCCTATGTTGAAGCAAGGGTTAAGAAACTATTAAAGGATAAAGATTTTTATGAATACCATAAGTCTTCTAAGCGTCCTAATTTTTCTATTATCTTGCCTCCACCTAACATTACGGGTAAACTTCACTTAGGTCATGCCTGAGATGCAAGCTTACAAGATGCAATCATTAGATTTAAACATTTACAAGGTTTTAATACCTTGTGAATTTCTGGTATGGACCATGCTAGTATTGCAACTCAAACTAAATATGAAAAGATTTTAAAAGAAACTGAAAATAGATCAAGATTTGATTTCTCTAGAGAAGAATTTCTAAAGAAATTAAGTGGTTGATCTAATGAACAAAAACAATTCATTGCTCAACAATGAGATAGTTTAAATTTATCTCTAAGTTTAAAATCTCAATGTTTCACGATGGATGAACATGTTCATCAAGCTTGTATGGAATGATTTGTAGATGCATACAAGCAAGGTTTAATTTATCAAGATTACAAGTTAGTTAATTGAGATACTCAATTACAAACAGCAATTTCTGATATTGAAGTAATATATAAAGAAACTAATTCCAAGATGTATTACTTCAAATACTATCTTCAAGATAGTAATGAGTATTTAACTGTAGCAACAACAAGACCAGAAACAATGTTTGGTGATGTTTGCTTAGTTATCAATCCAAAAGATGAGGTTAATGCTAAATATATTGGTAGGGTTGCTATCAACCCTGCAAATGGTAAAGCATTACCAATTATCGGTGATGAGTATGTAGAATTAGGTTTTGGAACAGGAATCATGAAATGTACTCCTGCTCATGACTTTAATGACTACAACCTTGCCAAGAAACACCATATTGTTCTTTATAAGAACGTTATGAATCCTAATGGTACAATGAATGCTGATGCCATTGACTTTAAAGGTTTAACATACAATATGTTGACCATTAAGCAAGCAAGAGATAAATTAGTTGAAGATCTAATCGCTGATGCTAAACTAGTTAAGATTGAAGATATTGTAAACAATATTGGTTATTCAGAAAGAACAAATACTATTGTTGAACCATTCTTATCTAAACAATGATTTGTTAAGATGGAACCATTAGCTAAGAAGTTAATTGAAGCTCAACAAAGTAATAAAGGTGTGGAATTTATTCCACCTAGATTTAATGAAGCTTTATTAACTTGAATGAAAAACATTCAAGATTGATGTATCTCAAGACAACTATGGTGAGGACACCGCCTTCCAGTTTACTACCACAAGGAAACTGGCAAAGTATTAGTTACTACTAAACCACCGAAAGATATGGACAAATGAGTTCAAGATCCAGATGTTTTAGATACTTGATTCTCATCTGGTCTATGACCACTAGTTTGTACTAGTTGAAGAGATGATAAAAAATATAAAGAATTCTACCCAACTAGTTTACTAGTTACTGCTTATGATATCTTATTCTTCTGAGTTGCTAGAATGATGAATATGTGCAATCATTGAAGCAAGAAGATGCCTTTTGATCAAGTATTAATCCATGGATTAATAAGAGATAGTCAAGGACGTAAAATGTCCAAGTCTTTAGGTAACGGTGTAGATCCTATGGATCTAGTTGCTAAATATGGTTCTGATGCAATGAAGATGTTCTTCACTTCATCATCAACTATGGGTGAAGACCTTAGATTTAATGAAGAAAAGATCACATATTATTGATCAGTATTAAATAAAATATGAAACTCATATAACTTAATTTCAGGTCATCAAATTAAATTCACAGCCAAGGATTTAAATCCTTTTGACTGTTGAATGTTAGATAAACTGAATAAGCTAATTGTTCAATTAATAGAACTTTACAACAAATATGATTTTACAGTTGCTAACAAAGCATTGATTGATTGTTTCTGAAATGATTTCTGTAATCAATATCTTGAGTTCATCAAGATTAACCTTAATAATAAAAGAAAAGTTGGAAAACAAAAAGCTGTTGCTTTGTTCATTTTTGATGAATTCTTAAAATTGTTCTATCCAATTGCTCCAGCAATTTCAGATTATTTGTTCTATGAAATTAATCACAAATATTTGTGATATACAACAGTTAAACCTCTAAAGATTAAATATAACTTCGATAGAACAATAATGAAACACTTTGCAAACATTACAAATTGTTTAAGAGATTATCGTATTAAACATTCTTTAAGTAGAAAGAATGAAATTAGTTTTGATTATGTAACAGATGATAAAATTAGAATAGAACAACTGAATGCATTATTGTCTAACTTTAATATTAAGATCAACAATTTTGTTGATATTAAACCAGAAGGCACAACAGCCTTAGTTATTGAAGATGGAATCATTTGTTTAAAAGAACAAGTTGAAAATAAGAGTCAAGATTTAGCTAAACGTTTAGAAGTTGTTGAGTTTGAAATTAAACGTGCTCAAGGTATGTTAGCTAATGCTAATTTCGTAGCTAAAGCACCAGCAGATAAAGTTCAAGCTGAACGCGATAAGTTAGCAAAATATGAAGCTGAAAAGCAACAAATCTTACTTTCTTTAAACAAATAATTTTTCGTTCACTTATAATAAAAATATAGAAAAAGGGAGAGGAAAAAATGGCTTGCAAAAAGACTAAAAAAGCAGCAAAGAAAACTAAAAAATGTGGTTGCGGATGCTGCTGCGGTAAAAAGAAAAAATAATTTCTTCAAAATTTAAGAAGTAGAGCTATTGCTCTATTTTTTTATAGTTTCTGAGCAGATTCATATATATATATATAATTTTGCCGAGGTAGAAATTATGAAAAAAATATTAATTCCAACATTAGCAACTGCGGCAATAGCTCCGGCTATAATAACAAGTGTTAGCTCTTGTGGCAAAACTGTTATTGTTAATTTAGATAAATGCACAGGTTATGAGGGTAGAGATGCATACATTTATAGTAATGAAATGTCATTTGACAAAAACACAACATACAAGTTTGTCATAAATTTCAAAATTTGAAATTGTGCAGATCCTGCTAACTGTCTCTTTTATTTTGGCAGACATCCTGATGCAGAAACAGGTGATTCATTCTATGGGTTTGATGAACACCCAGTCATTACATTTAATGGTAAAAAATTAGAGCAAGGAACTGTAGATGGAGACAAAAAAGATTTTTATCTAATTGCATCAAGCGGACATGCTTCAATTCAAATGAGCGAGGAAATAGTTGAAGAAGTTAACCGCCTTGAAGGTGATGAGACAAAAGATTCATTATTTGAAATCACTTCTAAGGTTGTATGTGACAACTTTAGCTTAAAAATAAAGAATGTACTTAGAGCTAATTAAAAAATAGGGATTAACCCTATTTTTTATTTGGATCTTTTGGACCTTGACCTTGGTTAGCTGCGGCTTGACTAAATGTTGCCATTAGTTGATCAAGTTGTTCCAACTTCTTCTTTAGTTCATCTCACTTTTGATCTGCTAAAAGTTTCTTTAATTCATCAACAACTTTCTTAGCTTGATCTTTTTGATCATCAGGAATTTGTCCTGAAACTTTTTCATCTTTCAATGCTTTTTCAAAAGTATTGATGTAAGTTTCTGCTTTATATCTGATTTCAGATTCTTCACGTTTTTTAGCATCGGCTTCTTTATTAGCTTCTGCATCTTTAACCATTTTATTAATTTCATCTTCAGACAAAGCTCCACTATTTTTAATAGTGATTGTAGCTTCTTTGTTTGTCTTTAGATCTTTTGCTTTAACATTTAACATACCGTTAACGTCAATGTTGAAAGTAATTTCAATTTGAGGAACACCTCTTGGTGCTGGTTCAATACCAGACAATGAGAAGTTACCTAGAGACTTATTGTCTCTTGCCATTGATCTTTCACCTTGAACTACATGGATATCAACTGCAGGTTGATTGTCAGCAGCTGTTGAGAAGATTTGGCTCTTACTTACTGGAATAGTTGTGTTACGTTTAATTAAAGGAGTAGCAACACCACCTAGCGTTTCAATAGATAAAGTTAGAGGTGTTACATCTAGTAACAAGATGTCATCAACATCACCAGATAATACACCACCTTGAATAGCAGCACCCATAGCAACTACTTCATCAGGGTTAACTGTTTTGTTTGGTTCTTTACCAGTAATCTTTTTAATTAATGCTTGCACTGCAGGCATACGTGTAGAACCACCTACAAGTAATACTTGATGAATATCATTTAAAGAAAGTTTTGATTCTTTAATTGCATCTTCAACTGGCTTGATTGTACGTTCTAACAAATCTTTTGTTAGGTCTTCAAATTTAGCACGAGTAAGTGTTTTTTCCACGTTTAGAGGCCCGTCAGAAGTCATTGAGATGTATGGTAGTAAGATTTGTGTTTCTTTCGTTCCTGATAGGTCTATCTTAGCTTTTTCGGCAGCATCTTTTAAACGTTGACATGCCATTTTGTCTTTTGATAGATCTACTCCAGATTCTTTTTTAACTTCAGCAACTAATCAATCAATAATACGTTGGTCTCAGTCATCACCACCAAGTTTGTTATCACCTGAAGTAGCTAATACTTCAAAGCTACCTTCAGCCATATCTAGGATGGAAACGTCAAATGTTCCACCACCTAGGTCATATACTAAGATCTTTTGTTCTTTGTTTAGTTTATCTAAACCATAAGCTAGAGCAGCAGCAGTTGGTTCGTTGATAATACGTTCAACTTCTAATCCTGCAATCTTACCAGCTGCTTTAGTAGCAGCTCTTTGACTATCATTAAAATAAGCAGGAACAGTAATTACTGCTTTTTTAACTGGATGACCTAATTTATCTTCTGCGCATGTTTTAATATAAGATAAAATCTTAGCAGAGATTTCTTCTGGTGTATATTCTTTATCACCAATCTTAGTCATCTCTTTAGTTCCCATTGTTCTTTTAATAGAAGAAACAGTGTTCTTGTTAGTGATAGTTTGTCTTTTAGCTGCTTCACCAACAATTACTTCTGTTCCTTTAAAAGCCACAACTGAAGGAATTGTTCTTTTACCTTCAGGTGTTTCTAATACTTTTGGCTTAGCTCCATCCATGATGGATACACAAGAGTTTGTCGTACCTAAGTCAATACCAATAATTGTTTCTTTTGCCATAAAAATTACTCCTTTGCAATTAATGTTATAAATATTATACACAAAAATTAGCACTCTCACTAAAAAAGTGCTAATTATTGATAAAAGTAAAGTAATATAAAAATTTATACATAAATTTTTATATTATGTTATATAATACTAATAATCTTTTCTAATAATATCTTCTTTGAGATGGGCAGATACCCATCTTTGGCTTTCTGCCCATAGGAAGGAGGATATTATGACAATAGATTCGGTAAGTGGCGCCATAGCACTACTTGCACTAGTATTAGTGATAATACTGGTGGTATAGCAAACTTATCATGTTAATGGAGTCATTAGCATAGAAAAAAGAGTCGACTAGTGATCGACTCTTTTTTATATTGGAGTATTATGTCCAATAGATTCATAATCATTATACACTCTTTATATATTTTTTTGCTAAATTGAAACTATATAATCTTTTATATGAGAAAAGATTTAGGTAAAAACATGCTATTTCTACCTCTTCCAGTGGTAGTTATTGGCACATATGATAAATCTGGAAAACCAAATGCTATGACTGCTGCATGAGCAACAGTTTATGATTTTGGTAAGGTGTTTGTTTCTTTATCGCCTCACAAAACAACAAAGAATATAAAAGCTACAAAAGCTTTTACATTGCATTTTGCTACTAAAGAAACAGCAGTAATTTCTGACTACTTTGGTATTGTTTCAGGAAACAAAGAAGACAAAATTGCTAAAGCAAAAGTACATGTTATTAAATCAAAACATGTTAATGCACCAATCTTTGATGAATATCCTGTTGCCATTGAATGTAAATTACATTCACTAGAAGATGGCAATTTAATTGGTGATATTGTTGGTGTTAGTGTTGACAGTAAATATGTTGCTAATGCTCGTGTTAAAACAGATAAGATGAATCTTATTTGTTATGATATGACAGATCATTCATACCGCGAAATTGGCAAGAAGATAGCAACAGGCTTTTCATGCGGTGCAAAACTAAAAAATAAAGGGGAATAGCCCCTTTTATTTTTATCTTATATATTATTAAAATAATATATAATTTTATGGTATTTATATACAGAAAGAGATACACAATGAAACTTAAAAAATTATTACCAATTGCAAGTGTTGCATCGGTAGCAGCTGTAGTAGCTCCGATTGTAACATCTTGTGGTAGTGCTACTTTCTCATATAAGTTTGATGAAAATAACTGAGCTTCTGATTTTATTCCAGATAATCAAATTCCAGCATCAGAACATAAACTTGTTTGAGCAGATGAAGCTACATATGAATATTTATCAGCAGTTAAGAAGAATAAACAAATCTTAGCTGATGATATTGTATTTAGTACAATCATGTATTATTTTCCATTGGAAGATGTTTTTGCTGAAGGTACATGTGAAGCAAAAATAGGTAACATCGATCCTAAAACTAAAAAATGTTCATTCTCACTTGAATTTAATTTGGCTCCTGCAAACGTTACAAGCAATTCAGCTGGAGGTGTAACAAAAGTGATAGCAGGGAAAATTGAAGTTAAAAATTTAGAATTTGATCTTGTTCCTGGTCAATATATGTGAACAATGATTCCATATGTTATTTCTCCACGAAGACTTATAGAACCTAAACAAGTTCCTACATATCTAAAAACTAAAAAAGATTGAAGTGTAGATATTACAGAACACCGTTCTTTCAGAGATTTTGAAACGAATATAAAATTACATTATGATTGACAAAATTCAACAACTGAACTTGAATCTGCTCTTTTGGGAACAGACCGTTCTGGATACCTATATGAATTTTTCACATTTAGTTACATGTATTATTTTGAAAATGTAACTATTAGAGAGGTAAAATAATATGAAACTATTAAAAAAACTTTTACCATTGGTATCTACAGTATCAATTGCTGCTATAGTAACTCCAATTGTAACATCATGTGGTTCTAGAACATTCAAGTATAAATGAGATGAAGCAAACCCATTCGTTGAATTTGAACCTAAAAATTGTATTTCTGCTGATGAAGAATTAGAGTTGTCAAATCCCGATTGTACAGCAAGATATTTTCAAGATGTAAAGAAAAATAAACAAATTCTTGCCGAAGACATTGTTTATGAGATTGGTCATTCACTTATGAGATCTAATGATTCAATAATCTCTGGTGATGCTGAAGTTAAAATTGGTAATATTGAACCTGAAACTGGAAAGATATCATGAAGCATTAACTATACTTTAGTATCTGATGATGAAATTATTGCTAGAGCATCAGCTGAAGTTAAGAATTTGGAATATGTTCTTACTTGGGCAAATGCATATGATGATATAAATATGTGATTTATGGCTCCTCTTGTTTACATGTATGCTGGTGGTGCATCAATTGATCCAATTGCATATCTTCGTTCTAGACACGATTGATCAGTTAAAATTGGTTTGTGACTAGGCAATAAAGACCCAAAGAAAAAAATAAGTAATGCTTATTCATCTATCGATGTTGATTTGGTTAACTTGTTCTTTGACTATAAAAGTCCTACAGAATCTCTTGAAGAGTTATTAGGTATTTCTATCGATCAAAATGCACGTGCACTTATGAGTTATATAAGTTTTGATTTCTTATACTATTTACAAAATGTTGCTAATGAATGATAATAAGGAGAATACACTATGAAATTATTAAAAAAATTGTTACCTATTGTTACAGTTGCTAGTACAGTTGCTATTGTTGCACCAATTGCTACATCATGTGGTGTTAAAACTTTTAGATATGTTTTCGATGAGGAAAACCCAGGTGAAGAATTTAAACCAGATGAAAAAATTGCAGCTGAATCAGAAACAAGAGTAACTGCTTCTAAAGCAACACAAGCTTATTTGAGAAATGTAAAGAAAAACAAAAAGATTCTTGCAGATGATATTACATATCAACAAATTTTTAATTATCTAAAAAGACATGATACAGATGAATATGAGATCGAACATGGTGAAAGCAAAGTGCAAATTGGTAACATCGATCCAGAAACAGGGAAAATATCTAAATTTTCTATTTCAATGGATTTGTTATGATTAGATACTAGTTCTATTTTTGCTAAAGAACACTTGACAAAAATTGATTTCGAAATTAAAAACATGGATTTTGTTGTCTACCCACGTTTTGATTGAGAGATAGAAGAATATAGAGGATGAATTGTCTCTCCTCTTGTTGGTTATATTTCTACATTAACACAAGAACTTTCTAGGGAAGACTATTTAGGAGTCCTTAAGGCATTATTCAATTATCTAAAATATGACAAAACATGATCACTTAAAGCAACGTTGATGTCTAAAAAAATTGGACCAACCGAGCCAGAAAGCATTAAATGAGCATATGATGCAAGCACCATTGAAATGCATATTAATGAAGAGTTGAAAGATACAGGTAATTTTGAAGACTTTGTAAATATTGTGGGTAGTTCTAACTTTAACTTTAGATCATACTATTTTGATGATGTTAGCTTAGCATAAGGAGAAAATTATGAAATTAATTAAAAAATTATTACCAATAACTGCAGCACTTAGTACAGCTGCTATCGTAGCTCCTATTGTAACATCATGTGGTGTTACTACATTCACATACAATTTTGATATCAATCATTTACCTAAAGATTTCAAACATCGTTTTCAAATAGCTGAAAGTGAACAAAAGAAAGTAAAAGCAACTGATGCTACCGATGAATATTTAAAAGACATTGTTCGCAATAAAGCAATTCTTGCTGATGAACTTGTTTGAAACATGACACATCGGGGAGCTGCTTCAGAATCATCTGGCGGAACTATTATTGTTAAGGTTGGATCAATTAATAAAAATAAACACAAAGTATCAGTTGAAATGAACGCAGATCTAATTGGCCTAACAGCAATCCATTTATCTTTGGAAAATGTTGAATATGTTGTTACATATAGAGCTGATCAATGATATATAACACCAATGTTCTACTATTTATATCAAAATTTGGAATCTTACTCTTTCCCAGTAGTATATTTACAATCAAACCAAGATTGATCTTGCACATTAGATGTAACCATCCCTACACCATCTGGAGATAAAGTTATCCCATACAAATATGACTACTCAAGTTCTGTAGATGACTTACAAGAGTTAGTTGATAGAGGAACATCTATGACCTTCCGTTCATATTATTGACAATATGTTCAATTGGATGAAGAAAAATAGGCATTAAGCCTATTTTTTATTTACTAAACTCATAAAGGTTTTGTCTGGTTTAACCTCAAAACTCATTGGTTTATTTGTTATTGGGTGAATGAAGTTAATCTTATGAGCATGAAGATATTGACCATATTCGGGTTTAGCTTCAACACATCCATATAGATCATCATTATAAATAGGATGATTAATGTATTTAAGATGAACACGAATTTGGTGTGTTCTTCCTGTTTCTAGAATACATTCTACATAAGCTAAATCATCTTTTAAGTTCTTAATAAGATTAACTCTAGTGATTGCTTCTTTAGCTTTGTAGCTATCAGAAACAATCATCTTTGTGCTTCCATCTTTAGCTCTCATAATTGGAGCTTTAATAATTAAATGATGGTTATCAAAATGTCCATGGCATATTGCCACATAACTACGTGATAATGTTTTATCTAATAGTTGTGCTTGTAGTTCATTTAAGATTGTTAAGCTTTTAGCAACAACCAATAGACCCGATGTGTTTTTATCTAAACGATGAACAATTCCAGGTCTAATCTTATCGTTACTAAATCTTCCTAAATAACCAATCAAACGGTTAGCAACTGTATCTTGTTCATTAAAGCTTGTTGGATGAACTAGTAAACCTTTTGGTTTATTAATTACCATTAAATAACTATCTTCATAAACAACATTTAATGGTTTCTTACTAGGTTTTAAGTTAATACCAATTAAGTTAGCTTCTTCTTTTGCTTGCTTCTTAATTGTTACCTTATCATTCTCTTTAACTAAATAGCCTTGTTTGTCTACAACTGTCTTGTTGACACTAACAAGACCATTTTTAATTAAATCAATAGCTTTAGTACGAGAACAACTTAGTTTATCAACTAAGTATTTATCTAGTCTAATGTTGCTCATGCTTTTCCTTTTTGTTTTCTCTAACAACTTCCATGATTGTTAAAGTAATGTAACTAATGACAAAACCAAAGATACCAACTACAACAAACATATCTGGTCAGTTGAAGATTGGGAAGTTTTGTCAGAATCCAAATTGGAAATAATCTAGAACAGCATTATTTCCAGTTGCACCTCTTTGGATTAAATTAAATAAACCACCAAACATTGCTAAAGCAACAAAGCTTGAACTTATTCTATCATGAGTGATCAATAAGTAAATGGCTAACAATAAAATAAACATTAATGATTGGATAGCATAAATGGCAGGATAGTTGCCATCTAATGCACCAAATCCAATACCTTCATTTCAGATAACATAGATATATCAAAAGCCATTTTCTTTTCCAACCAAACCATTTTCATCTTTTAATCAGAAAAAGAAAGATAAGCTAAAGATTAAAACTAATGCTAAAGCAATACCAGCAATAATTGCTTTTTGAATAAGCAATTTTTTATCAAAACACTTAGTGAAATATTGTTTGACTTTACTTGTTTCAGCCATAATACATATTATTATATAATTTATATACAATGAAGAGTCAATCAATATTTTTCGTACATTCTTCACACAAAACTAAAACATGATGGATGTTTTTATCAGTCCTTGTTTTAGTTTTTGTGCCATTTTTAATTGTTTGATTATTAAGTGGAGAATTTAATTTATTAGGTAATGATTGGCTAATAGCCAAAGGTGCCAGTGTGTGGCATGGATATGTCACTGAAGATAACATTAACTTGTTAGCTGAAAGATATGCTAAGTTCCATATTAATGGATACGAAGGTTTATTAGATGAATTAAGAAGCTTTCTTGATGGACGTGGTGCATCAATTGATTCTTTTAAGACATTCTTTAATCCAGTTATTCTTGCTCCATTAATTTGTTTATTGGTTTGAAGCTTTGCTTATCCAATATTATTTAATGCCCTAAAACTATCTGGTCTAGATGTTTTACCATTTAGTTTTGGTATTGGTGGTTTTATGTTTATTTTAGTGATCTCAGGATTAATGGATCATTGAACACCTAATTTAATTGCACTATATTGAATAGTGAGAATATTGATTGCGGTAATTGGCACAATTACAATCTTTATTATTTCTAACTACTTTATCAATCAATATATTGCTAACAGTTCTTATGCTACAGACTTTTACTTTGGTTACAAATCTATTGACAAAGAAAATGCTTTAGCAAAAGAACAACTTAAGGAAAATCTTGATATTTTCAAAAAACATAAAGATCAAGATGAATCTTATGTTGAAATAAAGGAAGGTGATTAATATGCAATTTAGTGATGAATGCAGCTTATTAATCAAAGCCGGTAATGGTGGCAATGGAATAGTTGCCTGAAGAAGAGAAGCACACTATCCAGAAGGTGGACCTTATGGTGGTGAAGGTGGAAAAGGCGGAGATGTTATTATCATCGGAGATGAAGACATCAACTCTTTATTCCATTTAAGATACCAAAAGAAGATTGTTGCTGACTCAGGACAAAATGGTCAAAACAAACAAATGGCTGGTAGAAACGGACCTGACAAATATATTAAAGTTCCTGTAGGAACACAAATCTTTGACAAGAAAACAGGAAAGTTAATTGTTGACATTTTAAAGCATGGTCAAGAATTTGTTATTGCTAAAGGTGGTATTGGTGGCCATGGTAATGCTTTCTTTAAATCTTCATTTAATAAAGCTCCAACTTTATATGAAAATGGAGACAGAGGTGAAAGCATTGAAGTCTCAATGAAATTAAAGTTCATTGCTGACATTGGTTTAGTTGGTTTACCTAATGCAGGAAAATCAAGTCTAATTTCTTGTTTATCAAATGCAAGACCTAAGATCGCAAATTATCAATTTACAACATTAGCCCCAGTTTTAGGAACCATCAATTTTACCAAAGGTAAGACCCTTGTAATGGCAGATATTCCTGGATTAATTGAAGGAGCATCTGAAGGTGTTGGTTTGGGCTTTGACTTCTTAAAACATATTGAAAGATGTCACATCCTAATCCATGTTATTTCCTTAGATGTTGATGATCATGAAGATATTGTTCAAGCTTACAATACTATCAATTCAGAACTTGACAAATATAACAAATTATTACTTAAAAAACAACTATTAATAGTTGCTAATAAATGCGATAAACCTTGTGCAGAAGAACAATTAAAGAAACTTAAAAAAGTTATTAGAAAGCGTGGAATCTTAGTTGTTGTTTCAGCTAAAGATAAATTAAATTTAGATGAATTAAAAACTAAAATTCTTTCTTTGAATGATTCATATTTAGAAGCTAAAAAAGCAACTGCTAAACAAGAAGCAGTTAAAGTTGTTGAAGTTAGACAAAAGAAATATATGCCTAAATCGTTTACTTGAGAACAAGATAAAGCAGGTAGATGAATCATTCATAGTGAATATTTAAGTTATTGACTATATAAGATTCCTCAAACAACTAAAGATAATATCTTTAGATTTAACCAAAAACTTAATAATTGCAACATTGATGAAATCCTAAAAAAACATGGTGCAAAAGCAAAAGATACTATCATAATAGATAATGTAGAGTTTCAACTAGATTAATATGCAAAGAGCTAATAATTTAAAAAGAATGATAACTAAATGAAAGAATCAACCAGATCGTTTACTTGAATATGGTAGATATTTATCTGAATTTGCTAAACAATGTCTAGAAAAATCAAGTGCACAAGGATATGTACTTGGTTTATCTGGTGGGGTTGATTCTGCTTTAGCTCTAGCTATTTTAACTAGTAACTCAAACTTTAAAGTATTAGGTGTATTTATTGACATTGAGAGTCAAAAAATGGACAGAACTGATGCAGAATCTTTAAAGTCTGTTTATAAATTTGAATACAAATATATTAACCTAACAAGTGAATACAAAGCTTTAGTTAAAGCATTAGGTATTAAAGATAATGCAGTTGCTAAAGCAAACTTAAAGGTTAGATTAAGAACTATAACTTTATATGCTTTAGCTCAAGCAAATAACTTATTAACTATTGGTACAACAAATGCAGCCGAACGTTTAGTTGGTTATTACACTAAGTTTGGAGATAATGCATGTGATGTAGCACTATTATGTTATTTAACTAAATCACACATTTATTATTTAGCTGACCAATATAAAGTTCCTCATGATATCGTTACAAGAAGACCTTCAGCTGGTTTATATGAAGACCAAAGTGATGAACAAGAACTTGGTCTAACATATCGTGAAATAGATCATTACTTATCTTTTGCAACTATTGATCCAATAAAAGACCAAAAGATAACAACTAGATATATTACTAATAAGCATAAGCTTAATGCTCCTATTAGACCAAAGAAATTCTTAAAATTAAGGAATACAAAATAATATTTAAAAAAGAGATAAATCTCTTTTTTATTTTAATTAAAAATCTATCTATATTATTTATTTAATAAATAATATATATTTTGTATAATTAGTAGCGAAAATAATAATTTTTATTATGCCTAAGCCCAAGTTTGTAAAACCTTTATTAATTGGTGTTGCATGTACTATTCCTGTTGGATTAGTAGTAGGACTATCCGTAAACTGAGATCATACGCAATATATCTCAGCTGTCGGTTCATCTGGCGTTAAGCCATTTATTGAAAAATTTGGTAAACAATACCACAAAGAATTCAAACAATTTGATGTAACTGTTGAATCTGGTGGTACTACTTTTGCTGTAGAAGAATTAGCTAAAGGTTATACAAACTTAGGTAATGCTAGCAATAACCCTTACCCAAACATTCATAACCAAGGTTATGCAGATGAATGAGTTAATAAGAAAACATTAACCTTAGGTTGAGAAGGTTTATGCATTATGTATTCTTTACCTGATGGGTTGAGTGATAGTGCAAGAAATGCTTTTGATATTGTTATTAGTGAAGACAACATAGAAGACTTATATTCTGTCTTTAGTTGTATTCATGATGTTCAATCTTGAGAAGATGGAGATGATTATATGTGAAGATACATGACAGCTGATGCAAAAGCTGCATGCAACACAACAGATCAAGAGATTTGTAAATCAACACAAATCTTACCATTTTTAAGATCAGGTGGTAATACTGGAGCAAATAGTTCAATTGCTTTCACTTCTTATAGCAACTTAATTGATTTTGAACATTTACCAGAAGTTCAACAAAAAGCATTTACTGGTGGTAACTATGGTAATGATAATCCACACATGGAAACAGATGAATCAAACTCTAGAGCTTGACAATCATTTGTTAATACAAATAAACCAGGTTCAATGGTTTATTTAACAACATCATTCCTTGTCAATGAAAACAATGTTAAGCAAATCAAAGAACATGGATATAAGTTAGCTAAGTATTTAGCAGCTGATGGATCAACACCAGTTTCTTTTGATCTTGATAATATTAAAGAAAGTCTAAAACAAATTTGTGTTGTTGGTCAATACAATTGATTTAGACCAATTAATGTAATGTTAGACATTAACGTAAAGAAAGCAAAAGACTTCTTGTGGTGAATATATTTTGGAAATGATGAATCTGGAGCAGAATATAGTCAAGACTATATTGACGCCATTTTTAGCTTAGGTGCTAAACCTATTGATTACAATACTAACTTTACAACTATGTGTGTTGATGGTAATGTATCGTATGAAAATTTATTTTCAATACAAGCAACAGACATAGAACTTGCAAAAGTTAGAGAAAGTAAAACTCCAAGGTTTGCAAAAGTATATGGAGCGGAGGATAGATATGAAGAAAATCCTTAATAGAGCTCCATCAGCTAAAAGAAGAAGAGGCAGATCAGAAACAGTAGCTAAAACTGTTACTGCTGCTTTTAGCGTTCTATTCTGAGTTTTATTCTTGGGAGTAATTGCTTTTATTATTTATGGTTCTATACCTGGATGACAAAAATATGGCTTTATCAATATTTTTGGCACAAGCGTTTACGATCTAGAAAATGGTAAAGCAGGCGCATGATTACCGTTATGTATAACGGTGATGGTTGCAGGATTAGCAATTTTAATTGCTGCTCCAGTAGGTATTAAGACTGCTACATTTATTAAATTTAGAATTCCAAACAAAGCAAGACGATATGTTAAGATGGGTGTGGAATTACTTGCTGATATTCCATCAGTAGTATTTGGTTTGTTTGCTGTAACATCCTTAGGGCCACTTTTAAAGATTATCTTTAATATGCCTAGTGCATATAACTTAATCTCAACTGCTTTCATGTTAGCATTCTTAATGATGCCAACAGTTGTGTCATTAACGTTATCTGCTTTAGACTCAGTTGATGATTCATTCTTAGTGTGTCCAATGTCTATGGGCAACACTAAGACTGGTGCCATCTACAAAGTTTATAAGAAAAAGATTAGAGGCAAAGTCGTTATTGCTGTTATTACAGCATTAGCTAGAGGACTTGGTGAAACAATGGGTGTAAGTATGATCTTACAAAGCCAAAACTATAACCAAGTCTTTAACAATGGTTTTGGTGCTGTATGAACAAGCTATCTAAGAACATTAGGTGGTTTGATTGCTGGTAATATGTTTGCTGAATCAGCTTCAGAAAGCTTAAGAGGATTACTATTTGTTTATGGTTTATTCTTATTTATTGTTGTTGTTTTATTCAATGCTATAGTAAAAATTATCTTTAGAGAAAAGAAAACAACAAAACAAAACATAGTTTTACATACAATTGGAGAAGGTTTAAAATTCATTCCAAGACAATTGCGTAAATTGTGAAATAAGATATTAAATCATAAACGGGTAACTGTTAATGTTAATGAAAAAAATGTTGAAAAAACATTACCTAAATACTTTAACCAACGTGCTGCTATAGTTAGAACAAACTCTAACTTCTATGAAGGATGAAAGATATTCTGAGAAATCTTCTGTTTTGCTTTCATGTTTGCTTTTGTTGGTTGAATGTTTGTAACATTAATTATTAAAGGTATTGCAGGTGTAACAGCACCAACTGCAACAGTATTCCAATTTGGTAGAGATACAACAGGACAAGCATTTGTTAATACATTATTAGTTATTGTTGTTGCTGTCGGTGTAGGATTTGTTATTGCTATTGCTGTAGCAATCTTCATTAATGAATTTATGCCTGAAGGAAAAATGAAGAATGCTTTCATGTTCTTCATCGATTCATTAGGTGCAACACCATCAATCATCTATGGTATGTTTGGTATGATTTTCTTCTTGCAAATACTTGGTATTAGTTCAGGTGGCAATAGTGGTAAGTCATTATTAGCAGGAGCATTAACATTGATCTTTGTTATCTTACCAGCTTTCACTAGAACAAACTTACAAGCATTGCAAGTTGTTCCAGTAGAAGTTAAACAAGCAAGCTACGCTTTAGGTGTAGGGAAATGAGAAACTTGTAGAAAGATTGTTTTACCAGCAGCATTCCAACACATCTTAACTGGTGTGGTACTTGCTATTGGTAGAGTTCTTGCTGAAACTGCACCATTGTATTTAACTGCAGGATTAAGTGGTGGAAGCAAGATTTCATTGATGTCAGCTGGGCAAACACTAACAACTAGAATTTATTCACAAATAAACTCTAATAACATTGTGGCTGCCCAAAACATCATGTATGAATGTGCATTTGTCACATTGATCTTAATTATCATCATCCTAATTGTTGTTGATATTGTTATCCCTAAATACTTTGATCACAAGAAGAAAAAACAAAGTAGTGAAAAGATTTCAATTATCAAATCAAAAGGTGGTTTCAAACAAAGATCAATTGATAGTGCAAGAAATCTAATGGTAAAAGCAAAGTTATTCTATAACTTAAACTTTTAGAGGTAGAGTATGAAAAAACAAAAAGTTACATTAACACAAGAAGAAAGAATTAAAGCTTATTTCAAAGCAACCGGTTCTAAGAAAGTTAAAGCTTGAGCACAACTTACGAAAGAAGATCGTAAAGTTTATAAGAAATTGGCCAAGCAAAGACAAAAAGAACTAGTTGGTAAGAAAACAGACTTTAATGCTAAAAGGAATTCTTACGAAGTAAGAGATTGAAGCTTATGATATGGTAAAGAAAGAGCTTTAAGACATATTACTGTTGATATTCAAAGGAACAAAGTAACAAGTTTAATCGGACCAAATGGTGCTGGTAAAACAGTGTTCTTAAGATGTTTAAATAGAATGAACAATGTTATGTTTTCTAATGTTAAAACATTAGGAAATATCTACTTCTTCAATGGAACAAACTTATACTCACCTAATATTCCTCAAGTAGAAATTACAACAAGAATTGGTACTATTCAACAGAAACCAACTCCATTCCCTATGAGTATTTATGATAATGTTGCATATGGACCAAGACTACATGGAATAACTGATAAAAAAGTTTTAGATAAGATAGTTCATGATGCTTTGGATGATGCTGCCTTATGAACAGAAGTAAAAGATAAACTTTCTGATTATGGAACTAGTTTATCTGGTGGGCAACAACAACGTTTGTGTATTGCTAGAGCTATAGCTCTAAAACCAGAAGTGTTGTTAATGGATCAACCAACATCTGCTCTTGACCCAATAGCAGCTAACAAGATTGAAAACTTAATCTTAACTCTTAAACGTAAATATACAATTGTGCTTGTTACACACTCATTGTCTCAAGCACAAAGAGTTTCAGATAATACTTTCTTTTTTTCAAAAGGAAGAATTATCGAAGCGGGTCCAACAAGAAAGATCTTTACAGACCCTATTGAAAAGAAAACAAAAGATTATATCTTGGGTAGATAATAAATATATAATACATATATTATTTATAAGTATTAAAAATAAGGAGAAAATATGAAACCGGATTGATATTTCTATACAGGATTAGTTGCAGCGATTTGTGTTGCTGCTTTTACTATTCCTCAATTAGTTCAAGTATTAAAAACTAAAAACACATGTGGTTTATCAGCAGTTATGCTATCATTACTAACATTTGGTGATTTTATGTTTGTTATTTCTGCTATTGGTCAATTAGCTGATCACAATCTAAGTGCAGGTTTACCATTACTATTAGCAAACATAATTGCATCTTCTATTTCTGCAATCTTATTGTTCTTAAAATTAAGAGCATTACACTATGCTAAGAAGTTCCAAACTACAGAAAGACAATTCTGTGACAATTACCAAGCATACAAAACAAAGATTAAAATGGCTCGTGCAGACAAAGAAGCCGCTAAAAGAGTAGAAGTAACTGACAAGCTTCCTGACCCAAGCGACGCTTCTTTAGAAAAATAGTAGAATGGCTATTAACTTCGACACATTAAAAGCTTCTGAAGACAATCTTCGTAAGATGTTTTTAAGATTTTATAATCATGTCTTACAATCG
Organism: Mycoplasmoidaceae bacterium; assembly: GCA_024427265.1. The sequence continues at coordinate 6,037 of JAKSVP010000009.1, read as the reverse complement.
CAAGATTATCTTTACAAAAAATTTCAAGTTAGTAAAAAGCTAACTCCTTTACAATACGCTCATATCATAACTAACGAAAAGAAAGCTAACAAAATGGAAGCTCAAATCTTAGATGAAACAAGCTGAATCATATCAAAAGATATGCCTCGTGCTGCCCATCTAAGATACTTAATTGCAATCATTAGATCAATTAAAGACCTTGAAAGAATGGCAGATTTTGTCGAAAGAGTAGCAACTACATTACAAAATCAAAAAGAAATTGATAATAACATTCATCGTGCAATCTGTAGATTAATGAAAGGTTCATACGAATTCTCTAAAGAGATTTATCGTAACATTCATTCTGGTGCACACCAAACAAGATCATATTATCTAAATAGAGCAACTACAATGTTCTATGACTTTAGTGCTAAATATAGAGCTTGTTTTAAAGAAATAGGTGAAAAGATTTTTAGAAGTAAGAAAGATATCAAAACTAAAATTGCTATCTTTACTGCAATCAAGCATATTGAAAGAAATGCAGACCATGCTTTCAATATTCTTGAAAACTTTATGTATATAAAAGAGCCAAACTTCTATTTTGGCAAAGAATCTAGAAAGAGATAAAAATGGCAAAAATTGAATTTTTATGTTTAGGTGGTCAAGACGAAAAAGATAAAGTCTGTGACGCCTTAGTTATTGATGGTGATATTTTTGTTCTAGGCTGTGGAATCCACTGCCCTAGTGTTATTCAATTAGGAATTAAGAAAATCGTAGCAGACTTTTCTTATCTAATTGATAACAAACAAAAAATCAAAGGAATCTTTATTTCTACGCCATCATACAACATGTATGGAGGATTAGAGTTCTTAATTAAGAACTTACCTAATGTTCCAGTTTTTACTAGTCACTTAGGACAAATGATTATTAATAACAACTTGGACTGATGTTTTAGACCAAGAGGTCATAAACCTGATCATAATGCTCTAAAGACTAGATTTAATATTAATGCAGTAAAACCACTTGAAGCTTTTAAAATGGGTAAGGTAGAAATCCTTCCATTTAGAACTGCAAGCTTTATGCCTACAAGCTTAGGCTTTGTGTTTAATACACCAGATGGAGCAATAGTATATGTTGATCACTTTATTATTCCTACATCTGTTAATAATGCAACATATGATTTATTAGACCAAGTTAATAAGTTTACCAAAGGTAACACGCTATTATTAATTACTTCAATTGGTAAGAATATTAATCATCGTGGTTTTACTTCACCATGTTACAACATTGATAACTTCTATGAAAACTGTGTGCTTGATATGCCAAATAGAGGAATCTTTGTTATTGAAGAAGAAGATATTTATAAATTAACAAAGTTAGCTGCTATTGCTGCTAAGAAAACAATTCCATTCTATATTTACTCTCCAAGTTTAGCTAGAGCATTTAATTACATGCAAAACAACAAGATTGTAAACTTTACAAACTTGATTTATATGAATGAACAACAAATTAATACTGTTGATCGTGGTATTATTGTTGTTTCTGGTGATAAACAATCATTATTCACTAAACTACAAAAGATTGTTGTTGGGGACGATCAAAGATTAACATTCAAACCAACAGATACTTTTGTTTATTCCATTTTAACAACTCCAGGCTATGAAAAACTTGAAGCTAACTTATTTGACTCAATCAATAGATTGAATGTACCAAGAGTTGTTAAAATACCAAAAGATATTATTCAATTATCTCAATCTCAAGAAGACCATAAATTCTTGATCAACATCTTAAAACCAAAATATATTATTCCAGTTGGTGGTTTATATATGGACTTTATTAATTACAAAGGAATATGTAATAAAGTAATTACACCACAAAAGAATATTTTAGTTTTAGGTAATGGACAAGTGGCTACATTTGAAAACACTAAGTTCGTTGATGCTAAGAAACATATTAAACTTGTAGAACAATATGTTGGTAACCAAGGTTTATATGATGTTGGTGCATCAGGTTTATTTGAATGTGAACAAATGGCAGACTCTGGTTGTGTATTAGCAAGTTTATTAATTGATAAGAATGCTAAGAAGATTGATCACTTCAACTATAACATTGTTGGAGTATTAAATCAAGCAGATCCAAAGAACCAAGCTATTGTTGATGAAATCAACACTACATTAAATACAACAATGCTTGATTTATTAAAAACTCTTGAACCAGGAAAGAACCTTTCAAGAGATCAACAAGATTACTTTAAGAAACAAATTGTTAAACAATACGAAAAGAAGTTTGGTAAACGTCCTTTAGTTTTATTAACAGTTATTTATAAAGATCAAATCGATAAAGCTAAGAACTTCATCAATCAAGAAGAATAATTATGCAAGCTAAAACCGAACAAATTATTGAACAAATCTCTAAAGCAGATAACAATGAATATGTTCCTAACTCTAAGGAACAAGAGATACAACATCACAAAAAAGTTGTTACTATTTGGAAATATGTTGGTAAAGCAGCACTGCTATTATGGTTTATTCTAGCTTTTGCTAGAGTACCAGTTATTGGTAGTTATTTAGATGGTTTGTTTGATTATGTATTAGGTTTTGGTAAATATTTCTTCTACCCATTAGCTGTCTTTGTGCTAATTGGTTGAATTTTTAATACAGGTTATACAAGAGTAGTACTAAGTAGAAAGTTTATTATCTTTAGCTTACTAGCACTATTCTCGGCATGCTGTATTGTTTCAGGTGTTAGTAGTCTAGTTTTTAACTCATCTGACCCTGTACCATTTGTTGAAGGTATGGCTAATTACCAAACACAATGGATTAATTACTTTGTTAATTGAAACTATTCAGGATATTTCAATATGTATGTAACTGGTGGTATCTTAGCAGAGCTAATGGCTTATCTATTTACATATTTATCATTTGTAGTTTTAATTATTATTTCATCTATTGTTTTATTGATTTGTATCTTTGTTATTTTCAACATCAACTACAAATCAACAAGAGTTGGTTTAAAACTACGTGGATGAATGGTTAGAAAGCTTGGTGGTTCATTTAAATATGATGGTTACAATGAACTAAAAGCTAAAAGAGATAACCAAAACAAATTTAAGAAAACAAAAAGAACTGATGTTGAAGCAGTTGCTATGCAAAGCTCTGCTTTACCATTTAGTTTATTACCACAAACAGATGTTAATAAATTTGATTCTAACTTTAAACATGCTAGACAAATTCAAAATAAGTTAAACACATTATTTAGAAATAGTGATATAGATGTTGTTCCAACAGACATCAATGTATATAGTTCTTATTCTGAAGTATGTTTTGAAACTAAAACAAAAAAAGATGTACAAGAAATTATTAAGTTACAACCAAGAATTGCTAAAGTTACTAAGTTAGATCATTTCAATATTTCTATGCGTGGTAACATAGTTAATATTGAAATAGAAAACTTCTTCTTTAGTAAATATAGTCTACGAACTGTCTTTGATTTGTATTTAGATGGTAGAGATTTAACAGCAGTGTTTGGTTTAGACAAACAAGGTGAACTTGTTACACAAAACTTTAAACACAGTCCTTCCGCTTTGATTTTAGGTAAGAAAGGGTCTGGTGCAGCAACATTATCAGTTTTGATGGCTTTATCTACTTGCTACATTACTTCTCCAGAAGATTTAGAGTTAACTATTTTAAATCCAAATGCTGAAGCAACATATTCTGCATTTAATAGTTTACCTCATATGAATGGTAGAACATATGAATCAGTTAGTTTATGTACTGACAAACTTCATGAACTATTAAACTTAGTTAATGAACGTAATAGTTTACTAAGAGTAAACAAAGTAGATAACATTGATCAATACAATAGATCTGCTGCTAACAAACAAGCTAAGTTTAAACATATCTTAGTTGTTATGGCTAATGTTGATTCATTAATTCGTGAAACATTCCAAAACAACAAGATCATAATTGATATCTTAAAGAATGGACCTAAAGTAGGTGTATATGTAATAATGCAAGCTTATAGTGTTAATAATGACATTATGGATAAAGCATTATTTGAAGCTATCAGTGACAAATATATCTTGGCTTTAGCTAGCCAAGAAGAAAGCTTAAAGATCTTTGATAATTATCGTGGATATCAATTACACGGTAATGGTGATTGTCTTCACTTCGAAGATAAAAAGATCACTAGCATGGAAAGATTACAAATCTGTAACCTTAACTATATAGAATTAAATACAGATGTTGATGTAATCAAAACATTCTATGCAACTAAGCAAAGGATCAAAGAAGCTAACATCCTAACGGAGGCAAAGAACAATGAAAATAGATAATCCAAGAAAATATACTGCTAAATTATTAAATGATGTATTCATGGGAAAAAATGGAGAAATTGTTTCCATGAAACCTATTCATCGTGGTTATACTAACTTTTCATACATTGTTCTTTTTGAAAATGGAAAGAAGTATCAAGTTCGTTTACCACACTGTGGTAATCTTATTAATCGTAAGAACGAATATACAATCTTGTCTTTGTTAGATGATAAGAACTTTATCTACTTTGATACTAAAACAGGTATAGCTGTTAAGAAATGAATTGAAGGTAAAAATCCAAAGATTTCTGCCTGAAGACAATGAAAACAAGTAGATCAATTATTTAGTACTATCAAAAAGATTCATAGCTTAAATATTCCTGCTGATGCTAAATTTAAAAAGATTGACTATGATAGTTATAATGACAACTTATATCGTTTAAAACTATCATACCAAACTAAATACTTAAGTATTGTTGATCAAATTAGAACTGAACCAGTAGTAATTAACCATACTGATATCAACAGAGAAAATATCGTAGTAGGTGATGATGGTAAACTACATATTATTGATTACGAATGAACAGGTTTAGCAAATGATTATTGAGATTATGCTAACTTCATTCGTGAATCAAGAATCTTATGATATCCAAATGTTGATTGAAAGAAATATATCAATAACTTTGATATGCGTAAGCTAAAAGAATTTATCTTTGTTTCATCTGTCTTTGCATATCTATGAACATGAAAGATGGAACAAACACCTAGAATAAAGAAATATCGTAAAAGAACATTAAGACAAGTTAGATATTATGGAAGGGGAATAATTAATAATAACAATGAAGAATAATTATCTTCTTATTGATTATGGCAACAGCTATATCAAAGCTTGTATCTTTGATGCTGATGCTGATAGAATTGTAGAAACCGTACAAGTACCTAAAACAATTAATGCTCGTGAATTGTTTTCTTTATTTCGTTTTCTGGGTGATAGAAAACCGTCTAAAGTAGTTGAATCAATTACTTCAGTGGCAGAATATGTTCAACCTTTTAATAAACAAATAGAAGAATTATTAAAGGCTGACATTAGAGTCGTTAGTCAAAGAGACTTTAAAGATGTCTTAGATTTATCTAATATTAAGAAAGATGTCTTTATTGGTTCTGACATCTTACTATCTGCCTATTATGCATCTAAGACTTTAAAAGATTGCTGTGTTTTCTGCTTTGGTACAGCTTACTTTGGTTTAGTAATTAAAAATAACCAAATTGCAAACTGTTATTTAACCCCTAGTATCACTAAGGGTTTAGAACAAATTTGTAAGATTACAACAATTCCTCATGATTACATTCCTGATCTTTATGATAAGGTTAATGGTGATAATACACCCAATTCCTTCTCAGCTGGAGCTAACCTAATGATTGAAGGGTTTGTTGATAATGTTGTTAAGTCTAACAACATTGATCCTAAGAAAGTAATTATCACTGGTGGAGATGCTTTCAAATTTGGTAACATCAATAAGAAATACAAAGAAGTTAAGAATGTAGTTCTTTTAGGTTTAAAGGAACTTGTAAAAGAAAAGAACTGATAATTTCATTTTCACTTATAATATATGAAGTTATTATAGGGGTGTAGTTCAACGGCAGAACTGCGGACTTCAAATCCGCGTGTTGTGGGTTCAAATCCTGCCACCCCTGCCATTAAAATAAAAAGAGGCTAGGCCTCTTTTTTTATGCCATCAGTTTAAC
>JAKSVP010000008.1 GCA_024427265.1 Mycoplasmoidaceae bacterium | reverse complement strand
GTTTGACCAATAACTTTAGCAGTTAATTGTGAAGTATATTGAAGTGCGATTGTATTATCTGATGCGTTGTCATCAGCTGTAATTTGAACCCCATATGCTCTTGGTTCATAGAACACTGGAGTGAATAATTTTGATGCATCTATTAAATTGTATGTTAATGCCTCTTCAGCATCTTCATCAAGGAATGTTCCATCATATGCCCATCCCTTAAAGTCTCTATTAGCTAAGATAGCATCTGGTCTAGAAACTTGTGAAAAGTTTTGTCCAGGTAATATTTCAACAGTTGTTGGCCCTTGTAATTTTGCACCAGTTGTACCAGCATCAAACTTTAATTCCTTTGCTTGTATATCTGTTCAGTGAGCATAAACTATTAATGAATCAGTAATTGGTGTTGTTGCCTCCATTTTAGAACCACCAGTTTCTTGTGTATATCAGCCAGCAAAAGCATAGCCTTCTCTGGTAGCTGTTGGTGCTTTAATTGAACCAAAAGGTTTACCAGTTCTTACTTTAATGCTTATGTCACCTTTGATAATTCCCCCATTACCATTAAATGTAACAGTTGAATAAACACCATTATCTCTTTCATCAGCGGTGTTAGCTGAAGTGTTTGTTTCAGCATTAGCATTTTTAGCGCATGATGTAATTGAAACACTAGCAAGTGTTGCAACTGCGCTCATAGAAGCGATTGCTGAAAAAATTCTAAATTTTTTATTTTTTAATTTCATATTTTTTTCCTTTTTCCTTTTTTTCCTTATTTCCATCTTTATCGGGCGCTGGAGTTCCCATTAAAATTAACTAACTTCAAATAGTGTACGGTATTTACCATCAGAACTAATTGGACCAAATTGTCCAACGAAGATATTTTTGCATGTTCCACTTACATAAACCCCGTTATATGCTGGGCAATCTTTTGTGGTAACAATCAATGTTGAAGTGTCATCGCTAGTTAAAGCATATGACCTACAATTAACCTCTAATTGGGTAAAACTTCTACATTCTCACATAAAAGCAGAACCTAAAGCTTCAATTTTGTCTGAGATTATTAACTTTTGAGAGAAGGAAGTACACATACCCATAAAATCTTGGCCAATAGCTCTTGTTTCTGATAAATCTAACTCACTATCAAATAAGCTACAATCAAACAAAAAACCAGAATAAATTGTTCTTACACTTGTTGGTAAAACCAATTTAGAATTGAATTTAGAGCAACCAGACATAAAGCTCTCACCAATATCTCTTAATTGGGGATCATTATTACTAAAAATAATAGTTCCGTTAAAAGAAGAACAGTTATACATAAAGAAATCCGGAATTTCAGAGATATCCTCACCAATAAGAAGAGAAGTTGCATTGAAACTATCTCTATCGACTTTTTGCTCTTGACCACCTTCTAGAGGTGTTAAAACAATTTGAGAATCTTCTGAGCATAATGAAGCCATATCAGCAATTCATTGGTTTTCATCAGCAGTAGTACACAATACTTTATCACCAATTTCAGGCATAAGTTTTTCTCAGCTAGCAGTCAATTCAATGTCTTCAACAATTGGTTGATCTACCATTAGTTCACCTGCTGGGTTTAATCAACCAGAGAACTTATATCCTTCTCTTGTGGGAGTTGGAGATCCAATTTGATCAAAAGTACTATTTAGTTCTACATATATGTACTTCGTTTCTTCTGAATCACCTATTTTTCCACCGTTTGGGTTAAAAGAAACTTTGGGTGTAACAATTACAGGATCCACAGGTTCAATTTCACCAATATTACAAGAAGAAATTAGTGGTATGATTGAAGATGGAATAATAGTTATGAGAGCGATTTTTGCTAAAATGTTCATATGTTTCATACGGTGCCTCTTATTTCTTTTTATTTAAGCTTAATGGTTTTCTACGTTTTTTAATAATGTCAGCAGGTGAAATATTGGATATAGCTTCCCCTGATAGTGGAGATTGTTCTAGGACTTCAATGCAGTCTTGTACTTGTCTTGGTGATTTAGTTGTAACAGTTAGAATAATTGATGTTACAGCGCCAATTAGAGTAATTGAAGCTAGAACAATAAAAAGATAACCAAATCATGATAGGGAAACTAAAAGTTTTTCACCCTTTTTAACAACATCCGCATTTGTAATTACAAATGGTGATCACCAATTTTTGCATATTTGTAATCATACTTCTTGTTGCGTTAATTTTTGCGCAAGCAATTTATTAAAATTTAGAATTCAGCCAATAGAAATTAATACAATTGTGGACATTAAAACAATAAACAAAACAATGGTTAGAATGATGACAAGCTTTCTAAAAAAGTATTGTTTATTAACTTTTTTAATTAAATCTTTACGTTTTTGATTAGAAATAAAAGGCATATAAGCTCCTTATATAAACTTGTATTTATATATTATTTCAAATTATAAAATAATTGGTCTATAAATAACAACAATTTATAAACTATAAAAAGAAGCGTATACAGCATCTTTTTATTTAAATTGGAAAAGCATTAAATTAGATTATGTATGTTTTTAACAGTGCAAGAAAAAAAGAGATGATACCATCTCTTTTTATTATTTACCTGCTTTTTTAAGCTTCTTAGGGTTTGTTCCTCTTTCACGGTAAACTTGAGTAGCGTTTGCATGAGCTTCAAGTTTCTTTCCAGATAGAGCAGCACCTTGTAGAATGTTAATGTTTCTCTTAGCAGCCATTGGTGACTTCATAGTTAACATTAGCACCATTGATGCAATTGCTAAACCAATTGTAGCAACAGATCAAATTGCCATGAAATAACCAAATCCTGAAAGCGTTGTCTTAACAGTTTCACCATCATCTACATATGAGAATAATGATAGAGGAATATCACATAATGCCTTGATTACTTCAATTCCCGACATTTCAGTTTGTCCTTCAAATTCTGCTAATTTGTTTGTAATATTAACTGCAGTTACGATTGAAAATATAGTTAATACAATTAAGAAAACCACAGTTGCAGAAATAATAATTTTTCTTAAACCATAGTTTTGGTTACTTTGTCTAACACGTCTTGCACGTTCTTTATTTGTAATATATGCCATGTTTTCTCCTTAATGAAATAATTATATAAAAACAAAAATCATTTTTGTTTTTATCTATGAGACTTCTATATATAATGAAGTTGCATAATATTCATAGAATGGTCTGAGTTATAGATGGTGAGGAACCAGCTTAGACTGGTATTATGCAGACATCCTTAGTGAGGAACTAAGATCATGTCTAGTTATTCTTTCTAATTTGTGGTGTGCTTATCTTAGTGAGGAACTAAGAAATAATAACTCCGAATTATTAATGATAATTTTCTATTTAATTTTCGCATTTCATTCGTTGTCTAATTTTTGATTGAATCTTTCTCGTGTTTATATTTTCATATAACATATTGAAACCTCCTTTCTGTTATTAGAGTTGGATAGAATATTAAGTCTATTTAACCGATTTTAAATATAAGAACGTGCTTTGCACGTTCTTTTTTATTTTTTTTGCTTAACTAGTATAATAGATAAATATTTATGAAACACATTAAATGATTAATTCCAATATCTACACTAGCGGTTGTTGCACCAATAACATCTTGTGCCTGCTTTAGTGGATACAAAGTTCATTATGTAGACATTCAAGGTGTATCTTTTCCAAATGCAGGTAAAACAAAAGCTAAACGCCATCAACATTTTGCAGTTATAGGAACTGTAAATCCAGGTATGTCTATGACATTCTGATCAATTAAAATAGGTAATAATACCTATTTAAGCGGAACAGATGATAGGGTAAAAGTTGTTCAACATGGAACTGAAATCCATGTATCTATTAATGCTTTGCTAGTTGAAAACGATATCTATATTACTGTTCATGCAGTTTAAAAAATAATAAAAAAAAATTTTTCTATGTATAATGAACATACCACTCAAGACAGAACGGCTGCCTTGAGTGCTTTTATTTATAAAGGATAAAAATATGGAAAAAAATAATCAATTACTTGAAATAATCAAGGAAATTGCAGATGCTAGAGAAGTAACAGAAGATGTTGTTATTGCTTCTTTAGAAAATGCAATGAAGAAAGCATATGAAAAAGAAATGGCTTCTATTGACGAAACTCATGAAGCATATGCTGGAGATAAGTGTGAAGTAAAGATTGATAAAGAAACTGGAAAGATTTCTTTATATCGTTTATTCACAGTTATTGATGATGCTACAGTACCAGAATGAACAGATCCTGATACTGGTATCAAAGAAAAAGACTATAACGACTACAACCAAAAACTATTATCTGAAGCTAAGAAAATGGATAAAGATGCAGTTGTTGGCGGAGTTGTTAAAGAATATGTTGATATCAACACACTACCTAAACGTGTTGTTACCCACATGTTATTAGTCTTTAAACAAGGTGTATCTATTGAATCTAATAAGAACATCTATAAAGAATGAGCACCAAAGATTGGTACTATTGTTTATGCTGAAGTAGAAAAGATAGATGCTAAAAGTAAGTTAATCCAAGTTAACCTTGGAAAAACTTACGGTGTAGTTAGAAGATTAGACGCTAACCCAGATGAAAGATTAATTCCTGGTGCAAAATATAAGTTTGTTATTAAAGATGTTAAAGAACAAACTAGAGGTTGACCAGTTGAATTATCTAGAGCTAGTGGTTTAATTGTTTCTGACTTATTACATACTAATATTCCTGAAATTCAAACAGGAGTAGTAGAAATTAAAAAAGTTGGTAGAGTTGCTGGATATAAGACAAAAGTAGCAGTTAAGTCTAACCAACCTGGAATCGATGCTATTGGAGCTTGTATTGGTGCAAGAGCTGATAGAATTAGACCAATTCTACAAGAAATGGGTTCTGAAAAGATTGAATTTGCTAACTGAGATGAAGAAATTGGTAAATTCATTGTTAACATCTGTAATCCAGTTCCAGTATATGGTTATCATATTGATGAACCAGTATTTGAAGAAGATTCTGAAACTGGTAAGAAAAAAGAAGTATCAGGAAGAAAAATTACATTAATAACATCTGATGATTATAGAGTTGCTCTATTAATTGGATTAAAAGGTAAAAATGTTAAGATCTTATCTCAATTATTAGAAGCAGACATTGATGTTATTTCTGTTGATACAGCTAAAGAAGAAGCTGTTGACTATGTTAAGGTTGAAAGAATTGTTACACCAACTGCTGTTGATGCAACTAAGAAAGAAAAACCAGTTAACAAATTTAGTTCAACAATTGATAAATATAAATCTTCAAATGCTGATATTCTTGAATCAATTAACAAAACAAATGAAGTTGTTGATGATGCAACTAAAGCAGTTCCGGTTGAAGAAGTTGTAGAAGAAGATGAACAACCAATTGAAATCAGTAATGAAGAACTTAGTTCTTACGCTGAAGATTTAGCAGCACTAGACGAACTAACAAAAGATGTTAAGAAGAAATAAGGATTAACATATGAAAAAGGAAAATAAAAAGAAAAAGGATTACAAGTTTAATCTAAAAGCTTGATTAATAGCATCCACTTTTAGTATTATTTCTGCAGCATTAGGTGTTGCAAACTTAGTATTACATTTCACAAATAAATAAAATTTAGGAGGTTTATCATGGCTAAACCAAATAAGAAAAAACAACAAGATACCAGAAAATCAGTTGATATTAAAAAACAAATGAAAACCATTAAGACAGGAGTCCAAAATGGTGTATTTGTTTTTACTGGTCCATTAACTGTAGCAGAATTTGCTAGCAAGCTAAACAAACCAGCAACTGAAATTATTAAGTATTTCTTTATGAAGGGTAAAGCTTACCCTTTAACAAAGTTACTTACTGAAGAAGAAATGGGTGAAATTTGTTTAGAATTTGACCTAGACTTTGAAAAGAAATTACAACTTGATGAAACAAATGTAATTGATAATCTTATTGTTGAAGATAAAGAAGAAGATAAAGTAAAAAGAGCTCCTGTTGTAACTATCATGGGCCATGTAGACCATGGTAAAACAACATTATTAGACAATATTAGAAAAAGTCATGTGACCGCTTCTGAATTCGGTGGTATTACTCAACATATTGGTGCTTACCAAATAGAAAGAAACGGTAATCCTATTACCTTTATAGATACTCCAGGCCATGAGGCCTTTACAGAAATGCGTGCTAGAGGAGCAAGCATTACTGACGTTGTAGTTTTAGTTGTTGCTTCTGATGATGGTATTAAACCACAAACAGAAGAAGCAATAGACCATGCTAAAGCTGCTAAAGTACCAATTATTGTGTTTATCAACAAAATGGATAAACCAGGTGCTAAAGCAGATAAAGCATTATCTGATTTATCAGAACATGGTTTAACATGTGAAGAATGAGGTGGAGATACATTAGTAGTTAAAGGATCAGCTTTAAAAGGTGAAGGAATTCCTGAACTATTAGATGCTATCTTAACCTTAACGGAAATGTTAGAGTTAAAAGCTAACCCTAATAGAGATGGTATGGGTACATGTATTGAAGCTAATATGGATAAAGGTTTAGGACCTGTAACCACATTATTAGTACAAAATGGTACTATAAGAAAAGGTGACTTCATTGTTTTAGGTGAAGTTTATGGTAGAGTTAGAGCACTATTTAATGATTTAGGAAAAGAATTAAAGAGTGCTATTCCAGGACAACCGGTAAAAGTAACTGGTTTAAGCGAAGTACCAGTACCTGGAAGTAAGTGATTAGTTATTAAAGATGAAAACTTAGCTAAAGAATTAGCTAGAAAAGTTAAAGAAAAGAACGTTAATATTTTTAGAAGTCAAATGAAACAAGCTGATCCTAATGATACTAGCAAGAGATTAAACCTTGTTATTAAATGTGACGTACAAGGTTCATTAGAAGCAATTAAAGGAATGCTAGAGAAGGTTAAGATTGAAGGAGCAACAATTGATATCGTAAGAGCAGCAATTGGTGCTATCTCTGAATCTGACATTCAATTAGCTAAAGCTTCTAAAGCTCATATTATTGGATTTAACGTTAGACCAAATAAAGACATTAAAGATTTAGCTCATGAACAAATGGTTAAGTTCTACTTCTATAATGTCATCTATAAACTTAAAGAAGATGTTATTAACATGTTATATGGATCTTTAGATCCAATATCTGTTGATGAAGATCTAGGAGAAGCAGAAGTTAAACAAACATGAAAACACTCAGAAATAGGAACTATTGCTGGTGTGGCAGTAACTTCAGGTAAGATCTTAAGAAATGCTATGGCTAGAGTTATTCGTGATGGTAAAGAAGTTTATCATAACGAAATAGCTTCATTACGTCATGGTAAAGAAACAGTTAATGAAGTAACATCTGGACATGAATGTGGATTAGTTATCAAGAACTTTAATGATGTTAAGGTTGGAGATATCATTCAAATCTACAAGACTGTTGATAAATCTGCTAAAGATGTAGCAGAGAATAAAAAGTAATATATTAAATTTTATATATAAAATTTAATATATTATATATATAATATTATAGCGTGAAAATTTATAATGTTTCCAAAGATTATATTGATTACCTATCTTCTATTGATTCTAGAGTTCGATGACCTAAAGAGGATGAGCATGAAAGACCATATGCTGGACTTATTTTTGAGATAAATCATTTATTATATTTTGCACCATTAACACATATTGTAAATTTGGATCACAAAGATAAAATTCCATTGGAATGAGAAAAAGAAAGATATGGTTCAATTGATGTGCTTCATATGATCCCAATTCCTAAAGGTATGGTGGATCAGATTTTATGAGAGATAGATTGAGCGACAGATATTTTAGACTCAGATCCTTGAGTTTACCAATATGCAGAAAAAATATGTATGCAAGAAAAAATAATAAATATACCATCTAACATATCAAAAATACTCGATAAAGCAAGAAAAGTATACATTAGACAAAAATATTCACCTCTTTATAAAGAGTTATGTTGCGATTTTCCTAAATTGGAAGAATATGCGTTAAAATATAAAAAGGTATATAATATTAATAAGTTAGTAGGAAGCTGGAGCCTAAGCCCGAAAGGGGAAACAAGCCAGAAAGAGAGGTTTACCTCTTTTTTTGTTTGCATGACATATAATTAATGTAGAAAGGTGGTTGTTATGCAAAACCATCGTAAGAACTATAACCATGATCGTACACAACAAAACATGTTGATCATCCTATGTAATACATTAAGAGATGAAATATACGATCCTGTAGTTAAATTAGCCAGCTTTACTGATTTAAAGCTAACTGCAGATTATTCTGAAGCTAGAGTATTAGTAGATACTTATGATCGTAAGAATATAGATCAAGTAGTAGAAGCTTTGACTAAAGCTAAAGGTGTATTTAAAACTGCTTTAGCTAATCAGTTAGAGATAAGAAAGATACCTGAACTTATTTTTGAGAAGGATGTATCAATCGATCAATCATTAGAAATAGAAAAGTTGATTCATGAAATACATCAAAAAAAATAAACCCTTATGGGTTTATTTTTATTAGTAAACAATGTTAAATGTTATTGGAATTCATTCATCGTAATATATACCAGTTGATGTTGTTCATTCAGCATGTAAATAGTAAGTTTGTCCTGGTTCCACAAACTCATAAGGGAAACAATTTTGCGGCAATCTTAATGTTGCAAATCCAGGGTTATCTTCATCGTGAGCTAAAAGTGAATAATAATCTATTCTTGTTGAACTTGTATCAGGCTCGGTATAAATCGCAGTTGCAATCCAGTGCTCATCAGTTAAATCATCACAATTTAATTTAAATAAATCTGTGTAATCTTGGTCTGAGTCAGAAAGTCATGAATAGTAGTCAAGTGTTATAGGTTCACCACTTGATGTATTTCAAGCTAGAGGTTGTGTTGGTACCAAGTTAATACTATTAATAACAACATTTAGTGGATCAGCAGATTCATCACATGTGTAATCAAAAGCTAATTGACAGTTATAAAGTGGAATAGAACGAGATTCTCATTGTGTTTGGTCATATACTAAAGTAACATCATAATAATCTTCTTTATCACCTGGAGTTATTTCTAATCCATTAGTTGCAAGATATGGAACTCAAGATCCTGCAGAATCGATCAAAATACAGTGTTCAATATTAACATTAGTTTTATTTGGAATATAAATTGCATTCTCAATAGTTGCAGACTCTAGGTATGGGCTTGTAGCACTACCAGTATTAATTGTTCTAGAAATATCTGGGTTTCATGAACCAGTATAACCATATAACATTTGGAATGGTTCAGATCTAATTACAGATGTGTGAGACATTCCACCTTCAACTCAAGTATATAGAAGAACTAATTTAAATAATTTAGATAAAGCTTCAGGAGAAGTAGTTGTTGGATTGTTAACTCATTGAGAAGCTTCTACAGGAATATACATATCTCAAACGATTTGACCATCGTCTAATTCGATTGGTTCTTTACCAAAACGATATCTTAATCCTGTATCTGAATATTGAGTAATTTCGATATCAGCACCATCATCACTTACTGTATCACATTCAAAGTCATATCTTCCACTATATGTTGGTTTTTCCATATCTTTCTTAACAAAATCTTTTACTAAGAAATGGATTTCTGTTTCACCAGTAGCAGTTGTGTTAATATTTTGAACAGCACCTATTTGTTCTTGGTGACTTGGGTACATATCTCAAACAGTCTTATCTTCAACAAGATCAAATGGATTGCCTAAAGCAATTCAATCTTTAGTCATTACTAATGGAACTAATGAATTAAATTTATAGTTTTCCATTTCTGCAATGTTAGCACCGTATTGAGGTCTTGTATCGTCTGATGTTGGTTTTCAATCATAGTAAGCATCAACAATTGGAAGTGCCTTACTGTTTACTGTTGTTGTAAACATAGAACTAGGTATTTGAATAGGGAAACCACTTCTTCTAGCTGGTACTTTTTGTTGTGCAATAGCATTAAGAACATCAATAGCTTCTTCTGCATAATCCATAAATGTAGAGTTTCTATTAACTCCTAAAGTTAAAACGATTGCACCACCAAAGTCAGATGCACGACCATCACCTAATTCTCAACGATAATGAGCAGGCATACCAAATTGAGTGTATGCTTGATCAAAGTTATCTAAAGGCATAGGGCTAGATTTTAGTGGTGTATTTCATCCTATAGGAAGTAACTCTTGTGGTCAATCTGGATCAACTTCTGTACTAGAAATAATATGATCGTAGTGTTTTGTATCTTTTAAGTAGTATGAGAATCATCCACCTAATAGTGGAATATCTCTTTCAACCATATAAGCTATTGTTTGGGCAGTTGAGGATGGAGCTTCAGATTTTAATAAAAGTTCAATAGCATAAGCAAAATATTTGTCGAATTTGAAAGCAATTTCATTGTCAAGGTCAATTAACTTATCACCATTAACATTTAAGTCAATGTCAGCTAATAAGTCAATGTCCATACTTCATGTATGGTCATCTGCAGGAATTTCTGACATATCTGGTGCGATGAATCATAATGTCATATCTTGGAATGGTTTGTCATTAGAAGGATTGAAGATGCTTCAGTTGTCAGTACCAATATCGAATATACCTAATGGCATATTGTTAATGTAGTGACCTCAAGCTAATCTAACATGTCCACCTAAAGACTTAATAGCCATATTAGATCTTGGGTTAGCACGATAATTAATATCAATATCGATATCTTGAGTTGCTTTATAGCTAACTCTATCTTGTCTAGCATCAGTTACTTTGAAGTCAGACAATTTAGCTTGTCATTTGTTGATTTTGATAACATCATAACCCATTTGGTTGTTAAGACTATCAACCAATTCTTCAACCATGCTAGCAATGTTTGTACCAGTTCATCTATATTCTTCATAAGGAGCTTTTGTGTAATCAAAAGCTTTCTTTAGATAGATGTCTTCACCAGTTGGGATGTTTACTAAGATATCGTTGTCATCTTCATCCTTACCAGCATCATATGGATCAAATGTAGGCGTGTATACTCCGCCCAACATACTTTCTCCTGCAAATTTGCTACAAGAACAGCTAGTCGCTGTTAATGCAAGGGGACTAACCATTGCAAAAGTAGCAAGTCCTGCGATCGTAGGAGCCAATACTTTTCTTTTGTTTTTCATTTTGAATTCCTTTCAAACCAAATATATCTATATATTTGTTTTCTAATTATATATATATTTTATATGAAAAATAAATAAAAAATAAGCAACATATTAATAGATTATTATGTATAATAAGAAAACTATGGATGATAACAAACAAAAAGATAATGTTAATGGAACTAGTGATGATTCTATTGACTTATTAACAAAAAAAGCTAAAGAAGAGAAAGCTGAATTTGGTTCTGCTGGTCATGATGACATCAACAAGAACTTGGGTTCTTTTGGTCCAACTAAAGTAGAAGCACAACCAGCTCAAGCTCCTGAAGTTAAACTTGATGTAGATGCTAAAGTAGTAGAAAAAGCAGCTGCAGAAAAGATTAACTTTGAACGTTTTACTAAGACAAAACGTGCAGAAAAAGCAGCAAAAACTAAATTTGGTGAAAAAGTTTCTATCATGCTTAGAACTAAAAAAGGTCTAAGAAGAACATGAATTTTAGAAATGGTAGGAATGTTCTTTATTATTATTGTTTCTGCTATCTTAATTGGTTTATTGTCTAAATATAAAGGTGTTAACCAAGATATTGGTGGTAGAGTTCCTCTACCCGAAGTACAAGGACCATTAAAAGTAGGATTAGTTTTTGCTTGAATAAGTTTGTTCCCTTGTATTATTCCATTAATTTACTTGGTAACAACCTGGTTCATTGGAATTAACCAAGTAGCAAGTTCTAAACTATATCACTATATGTTCTGAATTTGTGGGCTAGTAGCTGTTGTATGTTTCATTATTGGATTTGGTCTATTAATGGTACCAGCTGCAGCGGTCATTCAATACCCACCACTATAAAAAAATAAACTAGGTTTAAAACCTAGTTTTTTAAATGGCGGAAACGATGGGAGTCGAACCCATGCACCGGAAACCCGATCTAACACCTTAGCAGGGTGTCCTCTTAACCACTTGAGTACGTTTCCATAATAAGTAAATATATTTTACTTTATTAGTTCAATCTTTCTTTAATCTTTTGAACCACCATAGGTGTTCTAGCAGAAGTTAAAGGATGATAGTGATCGAACATAATATCAACAATTTGGTTTGCTAAAGTAACGCTGTCACTTGATAAAACCATATGTTCGTGTCCTGTCATAAAACTGATAACACCTGATGTTTCTGAAACAACAAAAGCTAATGCATCAGTTCTTTCTGCAATACCAAATGCAGCACGGTGTCTAGCTCCATATCTTACAGGAAGCAAACGTTTACTTACAGGTAAATAACTTGATAAACCTGTAATTCTTAAGTTTCTTAAAATCATGGCACCATCATGTAATGCTGATTCATGATTGTAGAAAATAGAATAAACAAATTCAGGGAAGAAAGGACTATCAACCTTATTTCCCAATTGAATATATTTTTCAAGATTATCTTTATTTTCAAAAACAATTAAAGCACCAACTTTGTTGTTGCTTAATCTAGATAAAGCAGTAGCGAAACTTGTAATGAACATTGCTAATTCATCAATGTTTACTACTCTTTTTTTACGGTCTTTGAATAGCTCAGATCTTTTATTTTTTCTTCTTTTAATGCTAAAGTGAGCTATTCTAGCAAAATAATAAATAACAGCTAAACTTATAAAAATAATGATCACACCTAATAGTGTTATGCATGTTCAAAGTAGTTCAGTTGTATAAGATTCAGCTCGCATACACTAATTATATTTATTAACATTTAAAAATGTTATTAAATGTCTTACAGTAAGTTTAGATTATTTTGCTTTAAGAAAATAGATGTTGTTTTTCTATTAGCAATACTTTCATCCAGAACAACACCATATGGATGAAGTTGTTTTAGACCATTTAAATTAACAACATCCATTAGGAAATATCTAAAGCGATGTTTTTCTAGATCTTTTAAATTTTCAATAATTTGTTTTGGTCAAACAGACAATTTATTGCAATTAAAAGATAAGATAATGTTGTTTGAATTAACACCATATAACTTGATTTTTTTAAGAAATTCTGATCTTGATCAAGTATTCGCATTTAATTGATCAATTGGATAATAAATTAGTAATGGATATTTATGCAATTGAACATTATTTGAATATTGTTCCATTGATCTAATTGCTAAATTTCTTAACAATGTATTAGCAATAGATTGTTCAAATTGATTTAGGATAGTTGCACTATCACAAGTTAACAATTTATTTCAATAAAATCTAGGACAAACATATTTCTTTTTATTTCTGTTCATTCTAATGATTTCAAGTTCCACTTGAATTTCATTCAAATCAACTTTCTGATTTAGTGTTGCATAAGAAATATTGTCTGAAATTTCTTGATTTCTTATGTTGGTATTAAACATTTGGACAATATTAGGATTTTGATCTAAACTATCGTGTTTTAGAGCATATTGGTTGTTTCTTAGTAGTGAGTTTAAATCACAACTATGAACACCATAAACACTAACATATGCTCTAATGTGTGTCATATCGTTATTTAGTTTAGATAACTTATGTTCTAGAGCATTTAAGTTATCGTTTCTTGCAACTAATTTATTACCTAAACAAGCTTGTTTTAAATCTTGTATTTGATACATATCACCAGAGACGACAAAACCATATGTTTCATATGTAGATTTAAAGAATAAGACTTTGTCTTTTCTGAAAGTATCATATATTTTATCAAGCAATATTTTCTTATCTTTTGTTTTATCTTTGATCAATAAAGAAACAACTAAAGCTTGATTAATATTGTGTTGTTTTATATATTGAGTAAAGTATTGATCTAATACGTTAGGAATTAGATAGTGTTTGTCAATATATGCACCTTGTTTAGCCATAGTTGACATATGAGTAAACAATCTATTCAGATAACGAATAATAGCATAATAGAAGATTGTTACTAATATTGAGATAATAACTGCTGTGAAATAATAAGCAGAGTTATCGTTAATATTTGATACTAACACAAGTGTAATAGCAACAAATTCCACTAAACAGCTTAATAAGAATGTTAGTCAAGGCCTTCATTTAACAAATGTTGTAGCAAATGCAACAAGAGCCATTACTACTACAATAATGATTCTCATTGAACATTCTATATTGATGCTTGTAAAACCATTGTATTCAAACAAAACTCATAGGATCGTTGGGATAATAGCTCCAACTTGTACTGATCTATTGTAGAAAATAGTCATAGCATAAATCAATCCTAAGATGGTTATGGGCATGCCTATATCACCAAAAGCTATCATTGATACTTGACTAACAATGAATTCAATGACGGCTAAAACAAAACCAAAGATAAAGAAATATCAGAAACTAACAAGTTTTGATTTTTCTATTCTTTTTCCTAATTTAGTAGTTTGTGTAATTCCATAGTGAATTGCACTAAATACAATTAAAAATAGAATACTAAAGGCAAATTCTACTAAAAATATAAAGAAGTTATCAAGACTAAATGAAGATGTACCCATATTTAATTCAAAACTGATAAGTCATAATTTGGATTATTTTTGTGATCCTCTAAAAATTGTTTTTGAATGTCTGCATATTTCAAAGCTTGTGGAGTTTCAATAAAGTCATTTTTAGAATATTTTGTATTATTTGGTATTAAGCCAATAACAAATAAAATGATTTCACATAGGAATGATAATGTAATAAAAGCAAATAGAGTAGCGAAGATAACATAAAGCAATGAAAGACCACTATTATCAAAACCCACAACATAAACAAATAGTAACGTTCATAAAGTTAAAACAATACCGAATAAAACCAAACAGAAGATGTCTCATTTAATCAAACTAATTTGTTTTTTAGTTTTAGTTTTTTGTCCAGATCCCCCAAAAGCTGAGTATTTACTCAGGAAAAGTGCCTTGAATCAATAAATAAATGAGTAGGGGATGTCAGCAATATAAAACAATGGAAGTAATATAAAATACAGAGGCAAGAGTTTGTTTGAATAGCCTTTTAATCGAATCTCTATTATGTTTTTGGTAATAAAAGAAGCAATTATAACTATCATTCAATAAATTATGTTAACAAAAAAGAATACATTTTGTCATACAAATGATGAATAAAATGCAAGGATTCAAATTACTATTGAAATGCCCAACCATTTAGCAATTTTACTTAATGGATATAGTATCTTTGAGAAACATTGATTAAATCAAGCATCATATTTTTCATTGTATTTATTAACTTTGTCTCTCTTAACTAAATAAATTATTCAGTCATTAATCCTTAAATTTCTCTTATGCCATGCTTTTACATTTTTATCAAATGCTTGTCCTGATGGTGTTGTAGGAAGAACTACCCCTGTAAAAGAGTTACGTAATGCTATGCTTTCCAAAAAAACATCCTCCAAACAACCTTCAGGGAATTTGTTGCCACTTGTTTTCAATAACTCTTTGGAAATTAATGCAGAAGCAGAATAAAGAGGTACGTACTTCTTAGGCATATACATATTCTTAATTGCCCCATCCATTTGATTAATATCAAACCAAACAAATGTATTAGCAAATAAGTTGTTTGTTTTATAACAAAAATTTCTTGCAGAAACAAAACCTAGATTATGAAAATTCTTTCATTTAAAGCATTTAATAGCATGTTCCACAAATCTCTCATGTAGAGCTTCATCACTATCCGTTATCAGAAGATAATCAAAAGCAACCTTTGTGTTTTTTAAAAAAGAATTTAAATTTTCAGCCTTATTATTACTTCCATGCCCACCAACAGCATAAAAATTAAAATTATGTTCTAATGCAAATTTTTTTGATGAAGCAATCACATCTTTATTTTCTGACCCTTCGGAAATTCATATTTCTATATTCTTATATGTTTGCCGTGCATTTTGCAATACTCGAGATTGGTACATATCATTATGACAAGTATATACATAAACAACTTTAGGTAACGATTTTGGTAATTTTACGAATGAAACGATTTCACAAAATTCATAATACACTTGTTGATTTAGTTTTTTTCTATAGAAACCAGCAAATAGTATAAAAAACAAATTAACGATAAAAAATGGAATTGAACATCATAGTAAAATTGTTTGATTAATGACAAACGATTCGCCTTTATTAATAAATCCTCTAATAAAACAAACTAAAGGATAAAAGATTGTTGGTAACGAGAAAAAAATAGTTAGAAATCATCTAATTATGAGGAAATGTATATATTTTTTTCTTACATTCAAATTAATCATGTTTTTCCTCGACTTTATCCTTTATAAGATCACTAAAATTGTAAAATGGTGGAGGAAGAACCTTGTCATTGATGTTAAATTGAGTATTTACAATCCGTTTATCCATTTTTGATAAAAGAATAAACGAAAAACTACATGCAAAGAGTATTAATAACAATATTAACAAATAGATGAATAATAACATCATTCAAGGTTTAGATAAACTTAAACATCCAAAAATAACAAATAATGATATTAATATTGCGATCATTATTGATGATAAGGACAACACTAAGATTGGTATAAAAATGTTGCTTTTGTGATTTTTAATGGACCCTGAAGATGTAAAATCGGAATATTTGTTTTTAAAGAATGAGTTAATAAAATGAATAATCATTGATCCAAAAATAGCAAACCCATATAGAACAGCAAACAGATTACGTCAACGCCCGTATTTATTTAACATTTTTTTGGTGCTCCGATTTAGCGATAAACTAAATGCTAGAGCTACTAATTGAAGGACAAAGCCAACGAATATTGTTATGAACAATGGATTCGTAAATAAACTAATAAAGAATTCAATAAAAAATAATAAGATTCATGGCAAAACTATATATGCCAATAAAACAATTAATGGAGTAAATACAACAATAGTTAGCATTCGATATCACGATTTATATTTTTCATTATATGTATCGAATATTCTTTTCTTAAAAAGGTATATTTGTCAATCATATATACGCATATTACGCTTTATAGCTGCTTTCAATGATCTATCAAATTCTTGACCACATGGAGCGGTTGGAATAATTAACCCAGAAAAACCGGTAATAATTGCAACGTGCTCTAAATAATAATCTTCTAGACAACCCTCAGGAAATTTATTATTATTCTTTTTTATTAACTCGTTTGATACTAAACTAGAAGCACTGAAAAGATTTGGCATTTCAAATAATGAAAATGATTTAGTATAATTTGTCATCCATTCATTAACGTTTTGTCAATTTAAACCCCAAGCCGAAAATAGCGATCTATCACCATAAAAGTAGTTTAATGGAGATACAAATCCTAGATTTCTAAATTTATTTGATTGGAAACATTTCAATGCTTGTTCGACAAAATTTGGATGTAAAGCCTCATCACTATCAGTTATTAACAAATAATCAAACTTGACCCCGGAAGATGACAAAAAATGATTTAAATTATCAGCTTTATTTTTTGATCCTTTAGGACTAACTTTAAAATATTTAAATTTGTTTTGTTTAGCAAACTCTCTAATAGTATTAGATAAAATATCCGAATCTGAGCCGTCTGAAATTCATGTCTCCACATTTTTGTACGTTTGATGTGAGTTTTGTATAACACGTGCACCTATAAAATCATTATGGCAAGTATACACATAAACAACTTTAGGTAGTTTTTTTATTTTTGTTTTGTTAATAATATCATAAAACTGATAGATTGCCTCAACTCGTAATTTTCTTTTCAATAACCCTTGAACTAAGGTTAAACACGCATTTGTAAGTATGATTATGGACATTAAAATGATTGAAATAAAACTAGGAATTGAGATTGTTTGTTCGTTTTTAATCACTGAAAAAAGTAACACCACAACACCAAACAAAATAGTAGGCAAAGTAGCTATTCACAAAATAATTCTTCTAGCAAATATAAAATTTATATATTTTTGCTTTGACTTTAAATCAATCATAATTAGCTGTTTAATTATTATATATAATATAAAAAATGATTAATGTATATTTCATAAGACATTTTCCAACACAATCCAACATTAAAAATATTTGGTGTGGTCGTGGAACTGACATTTCAATAAATCGAGATATATCGATTAAACTATTAAAAGACGACTTATTAAATGAAATTGGCCAAATTAAATTTAACTTTGTTTTTACATCACCATTGAAGAGATGCATTGAAACATGCAATATGTTGGGAATCAAAAAGTTTTGTGTTGATCAAAGATTGATTGAACGGGAATTTGGTTCTATAGAGCAAAAACCATGCAACGAAAAGGATAAACGGAATCTTGGTGATTGAGAACTCAATACTGATTTAGGTGCAGGAGTCGAAAGGATTCAAGATTTATATAATGGTAGAGTCGTACCTTTTATGTCTGATTTAAAAAAATTGCCCCAAGATTCGAATGTTCTAGTAGTTAGTCATTCTTGGATTGGACGCCTTTTTAAATATTATTTTTCTAAAAATCAAGATGATATTTTAGTTGCACCAAAAAACGGAAAAATAACAAAATTTGTGCTTTAGTTGTTTTTATCAAAATTTGGATCAATACATGAAATCTCATTAGGCGTTCCCAAACAAATTACATTTTTTATAGGAACATCCTTAACCAATATTTTTTTACCAACATCAATCAAGTATTGATACATAGGGCAAACATATATTTCATTTCATTTCATTTTTATATCATTTTTATAATTGTTAAAGACTCAATTAAAATCTCCAAATTTTTTAAAATAATATAAACCAACAGATGCATGATCTGAAATTCTTTTTTTCTCAGAGACACAGCAAGCTCAAGAACTATTCTTTCCTGTCTTTGCAAAACTTCAATGATTGCCTTTTGCTTTCATTGTAACTATTAAACCATCGTAATTAAATCAAGATCTCAAAATAGCTTTTGGTGAAATATGAGTGTCAATATTGTAAATTAAAATGCTATCAGTTTTTTTTATAAAACGTTTGGCTTGCATTATCGTTTCGGCTTGTCCGCGTGTTAACTTATTTAGAAGTATGATTTTATATCGTCTAATTCCTAAAAATTTTAATTCTTGTTCAACAAAAGTTTTGTGAAAAGCTTGCTTTCTGAAAATGAAAATAAATTCTTCGTTAAAAAATTTTTTTAATGAAATTAATGATCAATAAAGTAATGACTTGCCTTTAACAATGATTTCGTATTTTGGTTTACGAATTCCGATTTTTTGAAATCTTAAGCCAGCACCAGCAGCAGTAATGATTATTTTCATATTTTTCTTAAAGCTCCACAAAATCTTACAATTCCATGAGCAAGTATAACCAACTCGTGATCTGTTTTATCAGAGTGTAGTGGAGCCATAGATAAAAATTGTAGACTTTCAATTATTCTAATCCTATCAAGGTATTTCTTTGGGAAAATTGAGTCAAAAGCACTTTTGCACAGCGCTATAGCATTGTTTGCAGTGAATCTATACATAAAATTATCTCTAGTCATTTTTAAAGAAAATAAACCTTCAATTAAAAAGTCATAATATCCATAGACGCATTGATATATTTTGCTATAGTCATATGCAATATCACCAAAATCTTTATTTATTCCAAAGCTTCCCCTAGGATCAATACATTTAAATCTATTTAAACCTAAGTAGAAAAGCCTATTTATATAAACAGGTCTATATGAAAAAACATTTGAGAAAACTAAGTCACCATGAATAAAACAAATATCATCCTTTAATGGTGTAATAGTTTGTTTTATAAGTTCGTAATCTCTTCCTTTATATTTAGTTTTAACTCCTTTTTCTAAATAGGATAAGATGGTGCGAATTGATGGATATTTAATACCATTAATATGTACAAATTTTTCTTTAAAAAAGTATGACATTTTTTGGTTTTTTAATACAGTTTTAAGTCTATCAATGGTTTTAATGATATACATTGATTCTGCCTGTTCGATCCAATAAGCATGATTAAACTTTTTAGGGTGGATAGTTCTACACACTTTTAAAAATTTGTTATATTCTTTTCTAGCATCTAATCAAAAATTATAATCTTGCTCATCAAGCATTAATTTTTGATGAACAGTTGGAACATTTAAAAATTCATAAGTAATACTAATTTCTTTTCCTTCAAGCGAATAGTCTTTTATGTGTGGCACAAAAACTTTTAACTTTTTTGGCAACTTAACAAATCACATAACTTCATCAAAAAATTTAGATGAGTATGTAGATGTTTTTTTAATATAGTTTCTAGACACTTTATCGATATTGTTAAAATAACGAGTTGATGGAGCTATATCATTATGAGTTTTTATTCTTTTCATATAAATATTATATTAGATATAAAATTTATTTTTTTGACGCTAATTCAAAATGGTATTTAATAATACCCAAATCAACACCACCACAGAATGATTTATTTTTAATAATAGCTTTATCATTCTTTAGTAATTCAATAGTAAAGCCTTGGTGATTTTTACCAGTAGGTGCCAATAAAGCATATTCAACGCCCTTAGTAAATCATTTAGGTAATTTACCCTTATTAATAACAACATCACTCATTTTTTTAGATATATGAGGATGTCCTTGTGTTGTTCCATAACCTAATGCAACAACTAACACAAGTTTTTCATTCTTGTTAATTTTATAAGCACTTTTAACTTTATTAAATGTTAAAGCGACTCAACAACTGTTGATTCCTAGTTGTTGTGCTTTTAAAACAACTTGTTCACCATAATAACCAGATTTTTCTTTTAGCATTGGTGATTTGGGACCAATAATAGCTAAATAGTTAACACATCCAGTAAAATTACATATTTTAGCTTTTAAACCACCAAATGCTTTTGGTTCATTGGTTACCAATTGCATATGTAATCCAGATTGTTTATTTAACTTATCAATAAAAGTATTTAATTCTTTTTTGTGTTTAGAAATAAGTGGTTTACCATCATAATGTCTTACCGCGTGTCTAGCATACATTGCTTCTATTAGAGTCATAGTTTTCTCCTATATCTTTATTATAAATCTTTATAATAAAGATACTATGAAACCAATTATTGATATTGCTAAGAAATATAACTTAAAAGAAAAAGATATTGAGCTACATGGGAATTATGTAGCAAAACTTAATTTATCTAATTTGTCCAAAACAAATAAAGGTAAATTAATTTTAGTTACTGCAACATCACCAACAAGCTCAGGTGAAGGTAAAACAACAATCAGTATTAACTTATGTGATGCATTAAATAGATTACATAAAAAAACTATTGTTGCCCTTCGTGAACCATCTGTAGGACCTGTTTTTGGTGTTAAAGGCGGAGCAACCGGTGCTGGCAAAGCAAGCATAGTTCCAGAAAATAAAATTAACCTACACTTTACTGGTGATATTCATGCAATAACATGTGCAAACAATTTAATTGCCGCAGTTATTGATAATGAAATTTACCAAGGAAGCAAATTAAATATTAATCCATCTAAGATTGTTCATACAAGAGTAATGGATATGAATGATAGATCTTTAAGATCTACTTGTGTAGATATTAATAAAGAAATTAGTTATCACACAAGATTTGATATCACTGCAGCTTGTGAATTAATGACAATTTTCTGCTTAGCAAAAGATAAGAAAGATTTTGAAAACAGGCTAAACAATATGTTGGTTGCATATTCTTATGCCAACAAACCTATCTATGTTAAACAATTAGGTATTACCAAAGCAATTATGAGCATTATGGAAGATTGCTTCAAACCCAACATTGTTCAAACATTAGAAGGAAATATGGCTTTTGTTAATGGTGGACCATTTGCAAATATTTCTATTGGTGTTTCAACAACAGTTGCTACGCAAGCAGCGTTAAAACTAGCTGATTATGCTATTACTGAAGGTGGTTTTGGATCGGATTTAGGTGCAGAAAAATTCCTAAATATAGTTTGTAGAGAAAATGGATTAAAACCATCTTGCCTTGTTTTAGTTTCAACAATTAAATCAGTTCTAGAAAAAGGAAACGGAAATTTTGAAAAAGGATTAAAGAATCTAGAAATTCATATTAATCACCTAAAACAATATAAGATCCCATTAGTTGTAGCAATCAATCAATTTGCAAATGACACTAAAAAAGATATGCAAAAACTTGCTAAATTCTTAGAAAGTAAAAAAGTTAATTATTGTTTTGACACAGGATTTGTAGATGGTGGAAAAGGTGGAATTAGCTTAGCTAAACAAGTAATTAAATTAGCTAAACAACCTAAAACTCCAGCTTATCTATATGATCCTAAACAAGACTTAAAAACAAAGATTGAATCTATTGTTAATAAGTGCTATAGTATCAACAAAATTAATTACACACCAGATGCTAAACAATTAATTAAGAAGTATTCAAAAAATGGTTTCTATGTTTGTATGAGTAAGAAACCAGGAAACATTGAAACAGGTTTTGAAGGATCTAAACCAGTAATAGGTGTTCAAAACATCTTATTAAATACTGGTAGTAGATTAGCTGTCGTTTTATGTGATAAAGTCTTTAGAATGCCAGGACTACCAAAAGTTCCAAGAGCTAAAACCTGAAAGTAAAAGAGGAATAACCTCTTTTTTATTTAAATAAATATGCTTGCATATTTATTTAATATTTATAATAAGCATATGAAATTAAACAATAAGAAATTTATTGCTGCAGTCTCTGGTGGACCAGATTCTATGGCACTATTAGATAAGTTTAGAAAGAATATTATTGGTGTTTGTCATGTTAATTATCACAAACGCCAAGATAGCAATATTGATGCTAAACTTGTTGTTGATTATTGTTCAGATCATAGTATTCCAGTTTCTATCTACGAAGTAGATAAAAACTTATATAAGAAAGCTAAACAACATAACTTTCAAACACTTGCTAGAGAAATTAGATATGAATTCTTTGTGCAATGCGCAAAACAATTTAAATGTAAAAACCTATTAGTTGCACATAACATCAACGATTTTATTGAAACTGCATTAATGCAACAAAACCGTAAAAGTTTAAATTTCTTTTATGGTATTAAACCAATTAATACATACAAGACTCTAACAATCTACAGACCTTTAATTAATGAATTTAAATCTGATTTAGAAAAGTATTGCCAAAGCAATGGTATTGCTTATGCAATAGATTCATCCAACTCTTCAGATGTTTATGAACGTAATAGAGTTAGAAAACAATTAGTTAAACTTTCTAAATCAGACTTGTTAAAACTTTACAAACAATTTGTAGTAAGAAACAATAAACAAGCACAACTAGAAAAGCAAGTAGATAAAGTTTTACAATCATGAAACAAAACAAATTATTCAGTTAAATATTTTGCTTCTATTAAACAACCAGTGGTTAATAGTCTAATCTATGTATATTTAAAAAAGAATAAGATTATTAATATTAACTATAATAAAATTAAATTAGTTAGAGACTTTATAGTCTCTAAAAAGTCTAATAATAGCTTAAGACTAGAAGAGGGCATTAAGCTAGTTAAAAAGGACAAAAGAGTTAAAGTAGTTAAGGAGAAATAGTATGCCAAAGAAAATAGCAGTAAAAGAACTTTTAAATAAGTTTGACTTCCATGTTTTAAACAAAGGAAGACCAAGTAGCAGATACATTACCTCTTCTGGACTTGCCAGAATAGGTATTGAATTAGCTACTTCTATCAAACCAGCTTATAAAAAACAAACTAACCCTGTTGTTTTTGGAACATCAGAACTTAACTACTTTAAACAATGTAGTCCTTTACAATTGAGAAAAATGGCAAGAAGAGTTAAGAAATTACAACCACCAATTATTATTCTTAACTCATCTTTTAAAGCTGAAGAAACAAAAAGATTAGTAAGAGCATTTGGTAAAACAGACATAACTATTGCTAGCTTACCTATGTCTTCTACAGACATGTACTTTGAATTATCACCATGAATTGCAAGAAAAATTGCACCTAGTTCAATTATTCATGGAACACTTATGTCAATTTATGGTGTAGGTGTACTAATTACTGGAGATTCAGGTACAGGTAAATCTGAAGCTGCTATGGAATTATTAAAAACAGGAAGAATGTTTGTTGGAGATGATGCTATAGAAGTTTATAACTATGGACAAGCAATCTATGGCCACCCATCAGATATTGCTAAACAATTCATTGAAGTTAGAGGCTTAGGAATATTAGATGTCAGTAGAATGTTTGGATGACAATCTACTTTACCTGAAACTCAAATTCATATGATTGTTTACTTAGCAAACCCTGAACTAAGTAAGAAATCATTAAATGACTTTGAAAGATTAGGAGTTAGTCAAGCAACTGAAAAGATTAGAGGGGTTAGACTACCTAAATACTTTATTCCAGTAACAGCTGGTAGACCAACAGCTAGTTTAATTGAATCAGCTGTTGTTGACTACAAGATGAAAAGAGCTGGATACAACTCTGCAGAAAACTATTTAGAAAACTATGATAAAGTTTTAACTAAGGGAGGAAAGTAATGTTAGAAACATTAGTAGGTGCAATGCCACCTGATCCACATTGACAAATGCCTTTGCCAAATGGTGACACATCATGAATGTATCCCATTTGCATTATTTTAGGCTTCATTGTTGCTATCACATTAGGTTGTTTAAAACTATGAAAGAGATATAAAGTTTCAACAGAACCTTTCTATTGATTCATTATTATTGGCGTACCATGTGCTATCTTAGGAGCTAGATTTGGATCATGTGCCATTGGACAAACAGCTTGAAGCGATTTCTTTGTAGACTTTGGTAGAGGACTTGCGATTGAGTGAGGAGTAATGCTAGTAGTACTAGCAGCATTCATTTATTTCCCTCTAATTTTAAAAATGCCTAGATACAGAGTACAAGATGTATTTAATACAGATCATAAAGTTAAGAAAGTTAGCATGTGAATGTATTTTGATGCAATTGTACCAGCTATCTTGATTGCACAATTTATTGGTAGATGAGGAAATTATTGCAATCAAGAAGTATATGGTATAGCTGTTACATCTGAAGGTTTAGCTAACTTCTTATACAAAGTATTACCAGGTATGTATATTGGTGGAGAATGAAAACAACCTTTATTCCTATGAGAAGGATTAGGAAACCTAGGTATGTTCTTCATTCTATACTTTGGTGTTGAATTTATTAAACAAAGAAAAGCTGGAGACATGGCTGGAGCATACTTTGTATGATATGGTGTGTTTAGAGCATGTCTTGAACCATTAAGAGATGAACAATTTGGTTATGGTACTTCAATCATCACTTCAATTGTTTGAGCAGTATTAGGTATTGTCTTTATCTTAAGTAATCACCTATTAATTGCTAAAGTAAGAGAATATAAAATATTCCGTGCTTTATTTAATTTTGGTCCAGCTACTGACTTTAGAATGATAAACATGGGTTGAAAAAAATATATTATTGCATTCAAGAAGAAAAAATTAGAAAAGAATGAAAGAGTAAAAGATGTGGCTGAAAAGCTTCTTGCTTCCTCAAATAATCAAAATAATGACTCATTAAAAACTAAAATTAACAAGATTAATCAGAAGATTAAGAATTTAAAATCATCAATTGAAAAAAGAGAGTCTAATCTTGATAAATATGTTTCTCTTCAAAAAGAAAAAAGAAAACAAAAAGTTTTAAAATCATACAACAAACAATTAAATAAGTTAAAACAAAAGCATGAATCAATGTCCAAATTGTTTGATGATAAATTAAAGAACATTACTAATGCACAAGAAAAGCAAAATAAGAAAATTATCTTTGATAAAAAATTAAAAGAGATTAGTTCTCAAATTAACTTGTTACAAAGTGAAGATGTTGAAACAAGACAAGCAAAATATGAACAAAAATATCAAGCTTGTGTAAGAAAGCCAGTAGAACTAATCTATTATGGAGCGTGATAGTCTATGGGATTAGAAGTAGAAGTTGTTGGTGAAACAAATAAGTTCGATGTAATAGTCATCGGCGGCGGTATTGCTGGTATGACAGCCAGCTCTATTGCTACGCAAGCAGGATTAAAATCATGCTTTCTAGAAAGAGATGTTCCTGGTGGGAAATTAATGCACTTAGATGTCATTAATAATTTTTCACAACCAGGAATTTCTGGAAAAGATTTAGGTTTGTCTGTTTTTAAACAAGCAACAGAAGAAGTAAAGACAAACTATGTTTATGGTAATGTTCAATCCATCAAACCTAAAAATGGATTATTCTACTTATTTACTGAAGATGGACAAACATGAGAAGCTAAAGCTATCATTATTGCTACAGGTTCAGGTATTAAGAAATTAAATATCGATGGTGAAGATAAATACTTTAACCATGGTTTAAGTTATTGTGTTATGTGTGATGCAACGATGGCTAAAGGAAAGAATGCAATCTTAATTGGTAACACAACAAACTTAGAACACTTAAAGAAGTTTGCTTCTAAAGTTGATGTATATCAACCTCAAGATGTAAAAGTAATTAATGGTGACGGCAACAAAGTAACAGGAATTACTAAAGCAGATGGAACAAATGTAGCGTGTGATTTTGTTTTTGTTGAAATAGGATTTCAATCAAATCTAGACTTCTTGCCTACAGACATTGAACTTGATCCACAAAAACAAATTATTGTTGATGGAACTATGTCAAGTCCTTATTTTGAAGGTGTCTTTGCTTGTGGCGATTGCACAAACACACAACCAAAGATGATTCAACCAGCTATGTCTCAAGCAGCAATAGCCGCTGACTCAGCTATCAAATATATTAAATCTAAAAACTGATAATGAAAAAACAAACGTTTAGTGAAAGTGTTAAGAAAGAAATATGTAGTCTTTTATTTGAAGACCACTGTTTAAAAGCTTTGCTTTCTTCTTTTATCACTAACCGTTTGATTAACATTAGAAAGAATGGACAATGAGTTTGGAGATTAACAAGTCAATTCCCATTCATTATTGAATTTATTGCTAACTCCTTTAAGAACTTGTATGATGTAAAAATAACAACAAACTTATCTAATACAGCAACAAATATTAATGGAGAAACAAACTATATAGATGTAGAAGGCAACTTTGATCAAATACAACATGATCTATGTTTAGATGGCAAAGGAAACATAGATGAACTATGTTCATTACAATGTTGTAAAAGAGCATATATTGCTGGAGCCTTTCTAGCAGGCGGCTCTATTAATTCATTAGATGCTAAATATTATCATCTTGAAATAAGAAGTGATGATTGAGAATATCTCTTCTTTCAACAAAAGATGTTGATAAGTTTTGGTATTTATCCTGTTTTAACAAAACACTCAAAGAAACAATTTATTCTTTATTTAAAGAAAGTAAATCAAATTTCAGACTTCCTTAAATTAATTGGTGCAGGAAATAGCATGTTAGCTTTTGAAGATCGCAAAATTTCTAAAGACGCTAACATGTCTGTAACAAGATGAAACAATTTAGATATTAGTAATATTAACAAATCAACCGTTAGTGGTGTTAACCAAGTAAAACAAATAAAAAAACTACAAACTTCAAACCTTTGAAAGAAGCAATCAGATAAATTCAGAGCTTTCTGCGAACTAAGATTGGCTAATCCATCTAGTTCACTAGCTGAATTAGTGGAACTAATGAAAAGTAAGTACGATATAGTAACTACTAAACCGGGTTTAAACCATATTGTAAGAAAACTTAATAGATTAGTGAAGGAGAAATAATGAAGTACACATACAAACCAAAAGGTGTCTGCTCACAACAATTTGAAGCAGACATAGAAAATAGAACAATTAATAGTTTTAAAATTATTGGTGGTTGCCCAGGCAACACTCAAGCAGTATGCAAACTACTTACTGGTAAAACTGTTGATTATGCAATTAAAACATTAAAAGGGATTGATTGTCGTGGTAAAGGAACAAGTTGTCCTGACCAAATAGCACAATTCCTTGAAACTATTAAGTAAGAATGATTGTTAAAGTATTGGATGTAAAAATTAAAGAAAAAAACTATGTGCTTCCAGCACATATTTTAAAACATTGTAAACAATATCAAGAAAAGAGAATGCAACAAGCTAGTCTATTTGCCTGAAGCCAACTAGGCAAATATATAAACCTTAAGCAAGTTAAATTTACAAAGAATAACAAACCATACTTGACAAATAGCACTAAATACTTTAGTTTAAGCCATAGCTTTAATAAGATCGCATTTGTTATTGATAATAAGCCTGTAGGAATTGATATAGAAGGAATCCTACCATTAGACATAACAAGAATGCTAGCTCAACGTCTATTAGATCAAAAACAACTAAAAGAATATTATGATGCTAAAGATAATCAGCTTTGATTTACCAAATATTGGACAAAGTATGAAGCATATACAAAGCTTTTAGGTGATAAGTTAACATTTAATAGTTTTAAAGAAAAGATTAAAGGAAAAATCACAACAAAGATAATTAAATCCAAAGATAGAACATACATACTTTCTATTGCACAAACAAAATAATTTTGGAAAAAATTCCAAAATTTTTTATTTTTCTGCGAAGAGTTATATGGGAGGTGCTAATTATGGCACAGCCATATAAGAAAATAACAAAATCATTTTTTCTAAACAACTATAATATCGTTAATGTATTAACAGAAAAAGACGATGTTATGAAATATCTAGAAACTTATAACTCTAAGAAACAAGCTGTTATGTTTGGAACAAGGAAGAAAGAAAATAGAGATTCTGTTCCAAACTGATTTAAATCTTATAGTGAAAAAACAGATCAAAAATTGGATTTGATTATGTCAAGACTAGATAAGATTGATACTAGACTAGATAATCTTGTGTCCAAGAATAACTTAGTTGAATAAAAAAAGAGCTATTAGCTCTTTTTATTTTGCTGTATTGGTTTTGCTTGTTTACCAGCTGTTCTTTCTGCATGGTATACAACAGCACCAAAGATTAGTTTGATTGATGATAGGATTACTAATACTCCCATAACAATAACAAAGATAATCATAAACGCAAGTTGTGCAGTTTCATTTGGAATAAGACTAAATAAAGATCATACTATTCCAACAATGATAGCAGCAATAAGACACTTAAAGCCACCAACAAATTGTGTTTTTCCGTTTTCTAAACTAAATTCAAACATATTTTTCTCCTTTGTTTAATTATAAAATGTAAAAAACAGTTATTATAACTGCTTCAAGACTTAAACAAAATGAAAATAATGGTTCACCATTACTTTTTTATTTGTTAAGCTCTGAACCGGTTCTAAATAACTTTTAAAATATTTTGAAAATTTTTCTTGGTTTTCGCGAAGAGTTATATGGAACACCCTAAAGGGTGATATATAAACATGGATAAGAAAATATATCATACATATAATCTAATTAACAAAGAATTTGATGTTGTT
This sequence comes from Mycoplasmoidaceae bacterium, assembly GCA_024427265.1. Next base: position 22 of record JAKSVP010000008.1, on the reverse strand, counting down.
GTTATGACAAAGAATGAAATTA
>JAKSVP010000007.1 GCA_024427265.1 Mycoplasmoidaceae bacterium | reverse complement strand
AAGCTCTTGTTCCAGTATAACCATTTGTTTGCGTTGAATCAGTCATTCCACCAAACAATGGAAATGCTTCATTTTGTGCTTCAGGCACCTTTACAGCATTTATATTATAAATGTTGGATAACAATCCTTCAGATTGTGCTGGTTTTGAATATTTAAACAAAGCAGCAGAAGAGAAGAATGGTTTTTCTGTTTTAAATCATTCGTTAAAAACAAATTGTTGAATGATAGCATAGTCACCATCTGGATATTTAGCTAATAGATTGGTGTTTTGTAAATCATCAACTGGATAACCATTGTTTGTCTTAGCATAAAAGCCTAATCTTTCTCAACTAGAAGGATTTTTTAATTCATCGAATGAAACAGGCGACTCTACATTAGAAAAAATATGAGGGTATTCAGCTTCACCATTTTCAAGATCTTCATTTTTTGCTAATCCAAAATAGTCATTCGCAAAAACACTTTCCAAGAATTTATCTTTTGCTTTAGCAACTAATTGGAAATGTTTATATGCTTCTTCAGTTCCACCATTAGCATCTAATAATTCATTTTGTAAATAGAATTTATGATTAGAACCGTATTTTGACTTGTATTCATCTACTTTTTTCTTGTAGTCTTCATCGATATTGTATTTTCATTCTTCAATATCATCTCTAAATTCGTTGTTACGATCTTTTGCATTTTTAGATGTTGAAGCTCTATTTTCAAATCATTGATAAATCAACTCATCAGCTATTAACGATTTGAATGTGCTTCAATCGTTGCAATTAGACAAAGCTGTCTTAATTGCTTCATTAAATCTAAGTTTATTAGTAAAAGCCCCTTGTTCGTCAAGGTTAATTTGTAAATCCTCATCTATCTTGTTACCAGAACAGCTTGTTAATACTGTGGCTAATAATCCACCACTAGCTGCAGCAACGCAAGCTGAAATTAATATCCTTTTTAGTTTCATATTTTGAATATCCTCTTTTTAATAATTATTATGTTTTATTATTATAATAATAAATACAATATATATGAAAAAAATAAACATATTAAGTATAAGCAATTTGCACATAAGTGTAGAAGGCAGTTCGTTACTTAAAGCCTTGAATTTAAAAGCTAAGACCGGTGATGTGGTAGCTATTATTGGTCCAAATGGTGCTGGAAAGTCAAGTTTTTTAAAAACTATTATGCGTCACTATGCCTTTAAAATCACTAAAGGTGATATTAAATACAATAACAAATGTATTAACAAAATGTCTACTGATGAAGTAGCTAAACTTGGTTTTTTCTATTTAGCACAAAACCCAATGGAACTTGAAGGAGTCAAACTAATTGACTTATATAAGATAATTGCTAATGCACACAGTGATAAGAAAGTTGACCCAATCACTTTGCATAACCTAGTAACGCCTAAATTTGATGAACTTAACATGGATTTAAGTTTACTTAAAAGAAGCAACAATGTAAACTTCTCAGGTGGTCAAAAGAAGAAAAACGAATTAGTTCAAATGTTTTTAATGAACAACAATGTTTTACTTCTTGATGAAGTTGACTCAGGATGTGACGTTGATAGTTTAAAAATAATTGCAAGAGAAATTAACAAAGTTAAGCGTAGTAAAATCATTATTTTAATTTCTCACCAAGAAAAACTTTTAAAACTAATTAAACCAACAAAATATATCACAATCGCAGACCACAAAATTGTTGAATCTGGCTCTGGAGAAAACCTATTTAAAGCATTAGAAAAAGGATTTAGCAAGTATGCTAAAAAGCCAGCAAAAACACAAGAAATGGACAGTTTAAGAGATGTATTCTAATATCTTTTTAAAAAACTTTAGTAACAGTGAAACAGTTAACCTTTCTAACAACCAAAAGGTTAATCTTTATCTTGTTGCTAATGACAAAAAAGATATTACAAAAAACATCACATTATCATTGCATGATAATAATGAAGTTAACTTATATTGTTTAGTTTTATCAACAGGCAAAAATAAGACATTTAACATAAACTTTAAACATCTTGGAAACAACTCAACAAGTAACATTTATGTTAAAGCTTTAGCAAACAAAAAAGCTAACATCAAAATCAATTGTGTGTCTTCATGCAAAGATAAAACACACAAAAACACAATCAACCAAATTATTGATGGTCTAATCTTTGATAATGATTCATTAATTCAAGCATTACCATGCTTAGATATCAATATTAATGATATAGTTGCTAAACATACTGTTAATATTGGACAAGTTGATCCTGAAATTATCTTTTATCTAAACACTAAAGGATTAACAAAACTTGAAGCATATCAATTCTTAATTGATAGTTTTATCAAAGACCTAGAACCATATCTAGTAAAACACAACATTAATATCAATAAAGATATTAGAAGTTTAATAGGAGGTAGCTATGAATAAATATAGAAAAGACTTCCCTTGAATCAAAAAGCATCCTAACTTACTTTATTTTGATTCAGCTGCTACTTCTTTAAAGCCACAATCAGTGATTGATGCTGAAGCAAACTATTACATTAATTACGGAACTAACACTCACAATAGTGATTCAGCTATTGCTTTTAAAACAACTAAAAAAGTTGCTGATATAAGAGCTAAAACAGCAAAGCTGTTTAATGCTAAAGCTAGCAATATTGTTTTCACTTCTGGTGCTACTGAAAGTCTAAACTTAGTAGCTTATGGAATAGCTAATGGTTTCATTAAAAAGGATGAGGAAGTTCTAATTTCAAAACTAGAGCATGCTTCAAACCTTTTACCATGAATCAGACTCGCAAAGCAAGGATGCTTCAAAATTAAATATTTGGAAGAAGGTAAAGTTCCTACAGTTAATGATTATTTGAAAGCTATTACTAAGAAAACAAAAGTTTTAACGTTTGCTGCAAGCAGCAACATCTTAGGAAATAACATTAACTACTATGAATTAACTAAAGAAGCTAAAAAGATTAATCCTAAGATTATTGTTGTTATGGATGCTGCACAATACCTACCACATCATCTAGTTGATGTGTCTTGTGGTATTGACTTTATTGCATGCAGTTGTCACAAACTATTAGGACCAACTGGTCTTGGTATTGTTTATATGGCAAGTAAGTGATTAACTTTGTTACAACCTATAAAATATGGCGGTGGCATGAACCAAACTATTGATAGAGAAAACTATGTTTTATACAATAATGTAGACAAATTTGAAGGGGGTACGCAACCTCTTGCTCAAATTTTTGGTTGAGAAGCAGCTATTGATTATCTATATAAAGTAGGCTTTGCTAAAATTAGCAAATACCAACATGATCTAAAGAAATACTTTATTAAACAATTAGATAGTATTAAGAACATTATTGTTTACAATAAGTCTGAACCAGAAGCAATTGTTTACTTCAACATAAATAAAGTACATGCACAAGACCTTGCAAGTTGACTAGGAACTAAAGGCGTAATTTGTCGTGCTGGTTTAAGCTGTGCTAAATTAGCACATCACATTGTTAAGACTCAAGCTGCAGTTAGACTAAGTCTATACTTCTATAACACTAAAGAAGAAATAGACAAGTTTGTCAAACTTCTTAAAAAATTTAAGAAAGGTGACGAAATTATCTTATAGGAGGAGTTATGGAAATTAGTAATGAATTAGCTAAAGAACTAATTATTGACCATTATGAATCTCCTTCTAATAAGGTAGAAGGCAAGCCTAAAGGTAAATACCTTTATGGTCATAATGATAGCCCATCATGTATTGATAACATTGATGGCTATGTTTTAATTCAAAACGGCAAAGTAAAAGATGCTAAATTTTCAGGCATAGGCTGTGCTATCTGTACATCAAGTACAGATTTACTTGTTGATGAAATCCTTGGTAAACCAGTGGCACAAGCTAAGAAAATAATTTCTAATTATTTAGGAATGATTCTTGGCAAAAAGTTTGACAAAAAACTCTTAGGCAAACTTATAGTTTATAAAAATGTAAACAAACAAGCTAACAGAGTTAAATGTGCAATGACTGGCATCCAAGCCATCCAAAAGGCAATCGATAGTTATGAAAAATAATCAATATAAATACGGTTTTCATGACTCTATTAAAAATAAGTTTGCCTTTAAAAAAGGACTTAATGAACAAGTCATTAAAGCTATAAGCAAAAGTAAGAATGAACCAGACTGAATGTTGCAAAAACGTTTAACTGCTTTTGCATTGTTTAAGAAACTTAAAAACCCTAAATGGGGTCCAGATTTAAGTCACATCGATTTTGATGAGTATACATATTATGTATCTAATGCATCTAAAATGACTAATGACTGAAAAGATGTCCCAACAAAAATTAAAGATACTTTTAAAAGGTTAAAAGTAACTGAAGCTGAAGCTAAGTTCTTATCTGGTGTAAACAACCAATATGACTCAGAAGTTGTTTACAACAAAATTCAAGAAGAACTTCAAAAACAACATGTTGTTTTCTGCAATATTGAAAAGGCTTTGCAAATCTGCCCAGAAATAGTTAAGAAATATTTTGGTACTTTAGTACCAGCTAGTGATAACAAATATGCTGCTTTGAACACAGCAGTATGATCTGGTGGAAGTTTTATCTATATTCCTAAAGGTGTAAAACTATCTAAACCATTGCAAGCATACTTCCGTATCAACACTAGACAAATGGGACAATTTGAAAGAACTTTGATAATTGTCGAAGACAAAGCTTCTTTATCTTATATAGAAGGTTGCACTGCGCCTATATATGATAAAAATAATTTACACGCAGCAGTAGTAGAAGTGTTTGTGAATGAAGGTGCTGTTTGTCGTTACACAACGATTCAAAACTGGTCAGACAACGTTTTAAACCTTGTTACTAAGCGTGCAATATGCCAAAAGAACGCGATCATGGAGTGAGTTGATGGAAATATCGGCTCGAAGCTAAACATGAAGTATCCGGCTACAATTTTAGCTGGCGAACATGCAAAAGGTAAATGTATATCTATCGCCCTTGCGCATAAAGGAGTAATCCATGATGCTGGTGCCAAGATGATACATCTTGCTCCTTATACACGTAGTAGCATTCTTGCTAAATCTATCGCGCATGATGGCGGTAGAGCAGACTATCGTGGTGAAGTTAAAATTCTAAAACCTGCCCACCATTGCCATGCTGAAGTTGTTTGTGATACTTTAATTCTTGACAATCTGTCAACAAGTAAAACGATCCCTCTAGAAACAATTGAAAATAAAACAAGTTTTATTAAGCATGAAGCAAAAGTAACACAACTTGATAAAGAAAAGATGTTCTATTTAAACACTAAGGGTTTAAATGATAAACAAGCTAAGAACATGCTATCATTAGGTTTTCTAGAGCCATTCACAGAACAACTTCCTATGGAATATGCTGTAGAACTTAATAGATTACTAAACGAAGATTTTAAATAAAATATAATTAATAATATATGAAAAATAAAAACATCATTGCAAGAAGTCAAAACTTTGCTGACTGATATACTTCAGTTATTAAAGAAGCTAAATTAATAGAATATGCTCCTGTTAAAGGAACAATGTTCTTTTTACCAAATGGCTGAGCCATTTGAGAATCAATTCAAAATGAAATCAATAAGCAATTTGCTAAGATGAACGTTAGAAACGTTCAACTTCCTTTGTTTATTAAGCAAGCAGACTTTCTAAAAGAAAAAGAACATGTTGAAGGATTTGCTCCTGAATTGTTTACAGTTTCGACTAATAAAAAAGATGAGTTAGCTGAACCGCTAGTTGTTAGACCAACATCTGAAATTAGCTTCTGCCAAGTCTTCAAAAGTCAAATTAGATCATTTAATGATCTTCCTCTTTTATATAACCAATGATGTTCAGTTTGTCGTGTGGAAAAGAACACTAGACCTTTCTTAAGAAATACTGAATTCCACTGACAAGAATTGCACACAGCTCATGCTAGCAAAGATGAAGCAGTCAAACAAACTCTTAAAACTTTAGAAGTTTATAAGGGGTTTGTTCAAGACTATCTATGCATGCCAGTGCTAGTAGGCGAAAAAACTATTAATGAAAGATTTGCTGGTGCTGAAAATACTTACACTCTTGAAGCTTTAATGCAAGATGGACAAGCTTTGCAATGTGCAACTAGCCACTATTTAGGACAAAACTTTGCTAAGGCTTACGAAGTAAAATTCCAAACTAAAGACAACAAGTTTGATACTGTATATCAAACATCTGCTGGAATCTCTACAAGAATCATTGGTGGTTTAATTATGAGCCACAGTGATGACAATGGATTAATCTTACCATTTAAGATTGCTCCTATTCAAATTGCTATCATTGTTGTTAATGCTAACGACAAGATGACTAAAGATTATGTCAAAGACATTAAGAAAACTCTTGGCGACAAATATCGTATCATCATAGATGACTCAGATAAATCATTTGGTTACAAGATTAACAAATACCAAGTACAAGGCGTTCCATTCTGCTTAGCAGTTGGCACACAAGAAATTGAAGCTAACGAAGTTACATTCATTAGAAGAGATAGCAATGATAAGGTTAAGATTGGTCTTAAATCATTAACAAAGCATTTAGCTTCTTCTATTAAAGAATATCAAGACAATCTTTACAACACAGCAAACAATAGATTGCAATCAGCAATTGTTGAAGTTGAAAACTTTAACCAATTTAAAGAAGTTATTAATAATAAGAAGATTGCATTAGCATACTTTGATGACACAATTGCTAATGAAAAGAAACTTAAAGAACTAACTGGAGCAACTGCTAGATGCATTAAATTAGCAGGCGTTAAAGATAAAAAGTGTTTCTACACAGGCAAGCCTGCTACACACTTAATTTATTTTGCAAGGGCATACTAAAATGAAGAAACGTGAGTTTGATGAATCTGTTCACTATAGTATAGAAGGCAGAAAACGTTATAAAAGAAAACTATGATTAGTCTTTGGCATCATGGTTCTTATATTAATAGGATGCGCGGCATTATTTTATTTTGGTAATGTGGTGTGAGACCCAGATGCTGGATTTACCCCTGGACCAGAAATCAAGTATCCTTATCAAATCGCTTTAGTCGTTTTAGGGGCTTTAATTAGCGTAGGAGCGTTAGTTGGCACCTTCCTCTACTGTTGATTCGACATAGGGAAATTCTATCGCTCACAGCTTGCTTATTTCAAAACTAAGAAGTTTAGAGACAATAAAGCTAAAGCTTTGGACAAAGATCTAGGAAAGTTAGACAAGAAAACACTTAAGTGATACAAGAAGCTTGGATATCTAACTGCACAAGACATACGTGATATAAAAGAAAAGAAAGAGAAAAAAGAAAAAACAGCTAATTAGCTGTTTTTTAATACTTGCTTAACAGGTTTATAACTGAAACGGTGGATTGACTTAACTGGACCATATTGTTTGAGTGCACGTAAGTGAACCATTGTTCCATATCCTTTGTTTTTAGCAAAACCATATTGAGGATACTGCTTATCAAGATCATTAAGGATCTTGTCCCGATAAACTTTTGCTATAATGCTTGCTGCGGCTATTGAAGTTGATTTTGCATCGCCTTTAATAATTGGCACAACAGTTGCTTTAGCAAACTTTATATCTTCTGCATCTACAAGCACGCATGTAGGTTTTATCTTTAGATTATTTAAAGCCTTAACCATTGCTTCTTTGGCTGCTTCCTTTATATTGATAATATCAATTCTTGGAGCATCAACATAAGCTATAGCAAAAGCTATACAATTTTCTTTAATAGTTTGAGCAAGTTCTTCTCTTTTCTTTATAGAAAGAACTTTAGAATCTTTGATTGCTTTGTTTTCATAACCAACTGGCAAGATACAAGCGCAAGCGACTACTGGCCCTGCTCAACAGCCTCTTCCTACTTCGTCAACTCCAGCAATAAGTTTGTGCCCAAGCTTTTGATACTTATGTTCATAAACGAACATATTAACTGGTTTAGTTTTCATAATTTACTTTGCAAATCTTTCCGTTGACAAAGTCATCAAATAATGCATCTTGGGTTCTTACAATATCTGATTGGTTATTAGCAGTAATAAAATGTCTTTTATTAGCATACCACTTAACAAAATCGTTATATGCTAAAGCATATTCTAAATGATAGTATGCTGCTAATTGTTTGTAATAATGATTTGAAAGATAGTTGTAGCAATATTGCAAAACTTCGTCCAAAGGAAGAACTTCCTTCTTAACTGTGTTTAACAAAGCTAAGACATATCCTTCTTTAACATCTTCTACATTTTTAAAGAAGACTCCTGGGTTGTCTTGAAGATATAAATCTTCACTTATCTTTAAAATAGATTGCTTTTTTGTTACTGCAGGACGATTTCCTGTAGGCGCAATATTTTTATTTGCTAAGAAATTGATAAGACTAGACTTGCCAACATTTGGTAAACCAACAACCATCAAATAGAAAGTTGGTTTAATAATTCCCTTAGCTTTCTTTTTAGCTTCTAGCGGAGCTAAAATCTTTTTTATTTCATTTAGTAAAGTTGTTTTGAAGCTTTTGTTTTTAGTACTACCAACAATTAAGTTTGGTTGCCATTTGATATTTTTAATATCAGCAATGTCAGATTTTAGAGCTACTTTTAAAACAGGTTTATTCAACTTAATAAATTCTTTATTACTAGTTGTATTAATTGCTCTAGCGTCAACAACTTCTAAAACTAAGTCAACCTTTTTGATTGACTCTAAAATATTTCTGTTGGCTTTAGCCATATGGCCAGGGAACCAGTTAATAGTTTTACTCATTGTTATATCTTATATCAGTTATATCAAACTTTTGAACGTTGGTTTGGATATTGGAAATGTTTGAAACGTTTGAAGATGTAATCATTAGTATGATTCAATGCAGCAAGTCATATAGAACCTAATGGGAAGAAAACAAATGGTACACAGTAATATGGAATACCTCCAAACATTGCTGAAAGAATCTTTGCAGGTGCATGATACTCTCCAAGTCTCTTTCCTTCAAATATATAATCGTTTGCTACTACCCCAGAACAGTTTCACCTACATCCTGTTGAGTAGGCGCAAATAATAATGTATAGATAAATGGCAATAGAAGCACCATACATTCCTAGAGTTCCTTTCCAACCAAATCTTGGTGTATTTGCCATAACGGCAAATGACAAAATAAAGTTAGCTGCGTGTAGGAAGAAATAAAGTGGTCAACCTTCATTTCCTATGAAAATGAAGTGTGCAGTAAATGCTGTATCCTCATTAAATGGCATGGCTACAAATAAAGTAAAGAATGCGCCTGTTAAACATAAAGGTGCAATAGATCTTGCTGCTTTTCTTGAAGGATCAGCAATTAGCAATACTGGCATTAACATTCCTGTTAATGGACAGACATCAAGCATTAAAGCTTTGGAAATTAGGAATGAGTTTTCATACATCTCAGGATTGTATAATCCTTTAGATAGTTCTACACCAAAGTCATATCATGCTTGTCCAAAACGAAAAACAATATATCACACAAGTAGAAAAACACTTATTCCCATCCATAGGAAATAGCTATTAGCTATCTTACGTGTTTTTCTGTTAAAGACTAAGATTAATGTTGTAATGGCAACAACTATTAAATCAAGCCCATATCCTGCAATAATATTCATCTACAATCACCTTTGTGGAACAAACTTTCTATAGTTGTATCAGTAATATCACTTACCACTGAATGCATTTCCATAACTGAAATGTCCTCTAGAAAAGACATAGTCTTTTAAAGCAATAATGCCTGTACCAACTAGGAAGAACCCTGGTAAAGCAAAATAGATTGCCTTGTCTGCTGGCAAGTTGAACATTTCTCTTGCCATGGCATATTCTCCTTCTGCTCAGTCATTGACTGAAAGTCCAGAACAATTTCATCTGCATCCTGTGCATGCCATTACTATGGCAACATAAGAATATATAAGAATGAAAATAACAAAGGTTAATAAATAACCTTTTCAACCATTAGTTGGTGTGTTAACCATAATTCCTATTGACAACACAATTTGGATAAAGTGCATGATAAAATAGCAAGTGTTTGGTGAATCACCAAAGAAGATAAATTGTGCTGTTAATCTAGCTCCAATCATATCATCAAATGTTAATGAGAAGATAGTTATTACCCCACCAATTAAAGCAATTGGAGCAAAGCTCCTTGCTATTTTTCTAGATGGGTCAACAATCAACAACACACATAAAAAGAAAGCAGAAAACGGGCAAACATCAAGCAAGAAAGCTCTAGAAATAATCAAACTTTGATTATAGTCGCCAGGATTATCAAATCCTTGTTTTGCTTGATCAATATAAATTTTTCAGTCGGGGATAAATCTAAAAACCAATAATCAGATTAATCAGAAAACCCCAAGTGCTAGTCAGAAAAAGTAACTATTAGTTACTTTTCTAATCCACTTGTTGCAAACAATGATCGCAACAGAAATAAACAAAGTTATTAAAACTAAGATTAGTCCGTCAATAATCATAATGTTTTATATTATATATAAAACACTTTTAATATTTTCCTTAATCAACAAGATTTTAATAGTATAAAATACTATTAAAGAGGTAAAAAAATGAAAAGAATCGCGATTAACGGTTTTGGAAGAATCGGTAGACTTTTCTTTAGAAACGTTCTAAAAGATAAATCATTAAACATTGTGGCAATCAATGATTTAACTGACCCAAGAACTTTAGCACACTTACTAAAGTATGACTCAGTATATAGACAATTAGATGCTAAGGTTTCTTACGATAGTAAGAACATCATAGTTAATGGAAAGAAAATTCCTATCTTTGCAGAAAAAGATCCAGAATTACTTCCATGAAAACAACTTAAAGTTGACTTAGTTGTAGAATGCACAGGAAAATTTGTTTCTTTAGATGGTGCTAGTAAGCACATCAAAGCTGGTGCAAAGAAAGTGCTAATTTCTGCTCCTGCCAAAGGTGGAGATGTTAAGACTATAGTTTATGGTGTTAACCATAAGATCTTAACAAAGAATGATGTTATTGTTTCTGGTGCTAGCTGTACAACTAATGCTCTAGCTCCTTTAGCTAAGATCATTAATGATAAGTATGGAATTGTTAAAGGTTTTATGACAACAATTCATGCTTATACTGCAGACCAAAGATTACAAGATGCTCCGCATAAAGATCTAAGAAGATCTCGTGCAGCAGGTGTTAGCATGGTGCCAACAACAACTGGTGCTGCTAAAGCAATTGGCCTAGTTATCCCTGAATTAAAAGGAAAGATGCATGGGATTGCAGTAAGGGTTCCAACTATTACTGGTTCAATTGTTGATTTAGTTCTTGAACTAAAGAAATCACCATCTGTTGAAGAAATCAACAAATTTGTTAAATCTAAATGTAGTGATACATTAGGTTACAACGATGACGAAATTGTTTCTGCTGATATCATTGGTCAAACTCATGGATCAATCTTTGATCCAAATTTAACAATGATGTTAGAAGTTGATGGCAAAAGACTTTACAAATTATTCACTTGATACGATAACGAAGCAAGTTACACTTGCCAACTAATTAGAACATTAAAATACTTATTAAGCTTATAGTATGAAACAAACATTAGTTAGTCAAATACCAACATTACAAAATACAAATGTAACTAATAAGCATTGTCTTGTTAGAGTAGATTTTAATGTTCCCATTAAAGACGGGAAGATAACAAGTCTTACAAGAATTTTAGCTGCTAAACCAACAATTGATTATTTGTTAAAGGCTAAAGCTAAAGTTATCTTGTTATCACATTTATCTAGAATTAAATCTATTGATGATATCAAATCTGGCAAAAAATCTTTAGCTCCTGTAGCAGCAGAATTAAGAAAACTATATCCAAAATATACTGTTACTTTTGTCAAAGACAATCATAGTAAGAAACTACCTGCTCTTATAAAGAGAATGAAGAGCAACCAAATCATCTTACTTGAAAATACTAGATACCAAGATGTTAATTTAAAAACTAAACAAGTCATAAAACTTGAAAGCAAGAACAACCACAACTTAGCTAAGTTCTGAGCGAGCTTAGGCGATGTGTTTGTAAATGATGCATTTGCCACAATTCACCGTGGTCATGCATCAAATGCCGGTATTGCTAAATATATCAAAACAAAATGTATCGGTCCATTAATTCAAAATGAATTAGAAAACATTTCTAAGTTTGACCGTTACGCAACTAAACCAATAGTTTCTATTATTGGTGGAGCTAAAATTGCAGATAAGATAACTTTGTTAAAAGCTCTAATGGAAATGTCTGACCAAGTTTTAATTGGTGGAGGCATGGCAAATACTTTCTTAGCAGCTAATGGAATCGAAATGGGCAAAAGTTTAGTGGAAACCGAAATGAAATCATTGGCTAAAACTTTATATAGCAAATATAAAGATAAGATTATTCTTCCAATTGATTTAACTGTTGCTTCAGAGTTTAAAGATGAAGCGGGGATTAATGTATCAATTGATAGAATCCCATCAAAGATGATGGCAATGGATCTTGGTCATAAATCAATTAAACAATTTGTAAAAGTTATCTCACATGCTAAAACCATTTTCTGAAATGGGCCACTTGGTGTAAGTGAATTTGAAAACTTTTCTAAATCAACAAATGAAATTGCTAAAGCAATTGCTAATGCAACAACTAATGGTGCCTTCAGTTTAATTGGCGGTGGAGATACTGCTGGTGCTGCAACCAAGAAAGTTGGCAAATCATCCTTTAGCTTTATCTCAACTGGTGGTGGCGCAACACTTGCTGTTATTGCCGGAGATAAGCTCCCAGGGCTATTTAAGAAGTAATTATAGAAGGTATAACCTTCTATTTTTATTTAGATAAATATATATAGATAGATTAAATATATAATAATTAATAATTTATTTATGTTAAAAAAAGGTAAATTAATAGTTATATGTGGTCCATCAGGTGCAGGCAAGAAAACTGTCTGATCTGGTATTATTGATCAAAAGAAGTACAACACCATCTTCTCTATTTCTATGACAACAAGAGACAGAAGACCTGGAGAAAAAGAAGGTGTTGACTATTTCTACGTTACACGTAAAAAATTTGAAAATGCTATAAATAGACACAAAATGCTTGAATGAGCAATTTATGTAAACAACTACTATGGCACGCCTAGAAAATTTGTTAAGGACAACTTGCGTAAAGGCAGAAATGTATTCCTTGAAATTGAAATGCAAGGTGTTATGCAAATTCTAAAGAATTGAAGACGCAAAAGAAAATTAGTAACAATCTTCATTTCTCCTCCAAGTTTAACTGAGCTTGAAAAACGTCTAAGAAATAGACGCACAGAACCAGAAATCATTGTTAAACAAAGATTGAATCAATCTAAATGAGAAATGACAAAGAAACATTTATTTAAATATGTTATTGTCAATGACTCTGTTAGCAAAGCTAAGAAACGTTTAGCTTCTATTCTTAACAAAGAATTGTTAGGCAAATAATGAAACAAACGTCTTTTTACAATTACGATTTAACAACACTTGAAGAATGTTTAGCCAAACATAATCTTAAACCTTATGTGGCTAAACAATTATTCAATTGAGTTTATAAAAAGAATGTAACTAATTTTAAATCAATGTCAAATATTGGTAAAACAAACCAAGATGTTTTATCACAATTATTTGTTTTTGATACTTTGTCTATAGTAAAAGTATTAACAGATGAAAACAAAGAAACTATAAAGTTTCTATTCCAGCTTAAAGACAACAACTTCATTGAAACAGTCATAATGAAGTTTGATTATGGATATTCAGTTTGTGTTTCTACTCAAGTTGGTTGTAACATGGGTTGCGCTTTCTGCGCAAGTGGAACACACAAAAAGATTAGAAATCTAGAAGCTAGTGAAATCGTTTTGCAATTCATTCATGCCAATAATTGACTACTAGAAAATGAAAAAGCAAAGCTTTCTAATATTGTTGTAATGGGGATTGGTGAGCCGTTAGATAACTTTGATAATGTTGTTGCTGCATTGAAAATTATTACAAACCAACATGGATTAGAAATTGGCTCAAGACATATTACTATCTCAACTTGTGGTTTATGTAATAAAATCCTTGACTTTGCTAAGGCTTTACCACAAATCAATATTGCTATCAGCTTACATGCATCTAATGATGTTACTAGAAATAAGCTAATGCCAGTTAACAAAACTTATCCATTAGCTAAGCTAATAGACACATGCAAGAAATATTTTGATATTTCTAATCGTCGTTTAACATTTGAATACATCTTACTTGATGGCATTAATGATAGTGATGAAAATGCTTTAGAACTTGTTAAACTTCTAAAAGGTCTGTTATGTTATGTTAATTTAATTCCTTATAATGAAACATATCTAAGTAATTTTAAAAGAAGTAAAAGAGTGAGACAATTCTTTAATATTCTTAATAAGAATAAATTACAGGCAACCATTAGATTGGAACGTGGTACAAAAATTGCTGCGGCTTGTGGTCAACTTAGAATCCAACACCATGACAAAGAAAAGAATTAAATTTGCAATTAAATCTTGAAAGGGCAAAAGAGCTGTTAACCAAGACAGCTTAGCTTGTTCTTTCAACTTTGAAAATGATTTCTGTGCTATTGTCTGTGATGGTGTAGGCTCAGTTAAGGGTTCAGAATATGCTAGTAAGATTGTAGCAAATACATTTGCTGACACATTTGCTAAGACTAGACATATTGATGCTGTAACTCCATGATTTAAGCAAACATTAGCTGAAGCATTAACCAAATTAACTCAATTTAGTAAAGAACACAAGCTACCTGGCATCTCTACTACTTTAGCTGTCTTGATCATCATTGGTGACAAATTCTATTCATACAACATTGGTGATACAAGAGTATATGCCATAAGAAAGCATAAAACTACTCATGAAATAAAACAATATAGTTATGACCATAACTATAAAAACTTTTTAATTATGAATGATGCTGATGAACAAACAATTGAAGCTAATAAAAATAAATGACATGCTTTAACAAACTTAATTGATGAATCAAATCATTCACTAGCTAAATTTGATGTTAACTCTGGAGTAATTGACCAACGTACATATTTCTTAATATGTACTGATGGTTTATATGGATATGTAAGAGACAACACTAAGTTTGACTTAGCAACTAGAATCTTCTGCCCAATGCCATTTAAGATGACACTTTTAAATCAACAAGCATTGAAAAATGGTTCAGATGATAATATCTCTGGAATTATAGTGAGTGTAAAGTAATATGGCTGAAACATTAAAAGTCGGATCAACATTATATGACTCACAATATATTGTAGATAAAGTTTTAGGCTCAGGGGCTGACGGTGACGTTTACATCGTACATCTAAAAGATTATCCTGCTACCAAATATGCTGCCAAGGTTTTCAAAAAACCTGATACAGTTAATGATGCATACTGAAGAAGACGTGGTGATGAAGCATTAACTTCTATCCGTATTTCTCAAAAGGAAAATCCTAACTTAGCTAAAACACACAACGTTATAGTTACACCTAATGATGAAATTGTTTTAATTATGGATTACATTGATGGTGTAACCTTAAGAAGTTATTTAAACAAACAAGGATGCTTAACTCCTAAGGTTGCTCTAAACATCTTCAAGAAGATGTTAAACGGTATTAAGCAATTACACCACTATAAACAAAAAATTATTCACCGTGACTTAAAACCAGAAAACATTATGGTAAGTCATGACTTGTCAAAAGTTGTTATTGTTGACTTTGGTATTTCATCAGTTGTAAATGATGACATCAAAAAGGTTATGACAGATGAACTTGAATTGTACGGAACTGCAAGTTATATTCTTCCTGACTTATTAGCAGAATATGCTAATAAACAAGGAGAAAGACATATTTCAGTTCAATCTGACTTCTTTTCCTTAGGAGTTATCCTTTATGAAATGATTATGGGAACATTGCCATTTGATCAACTTAAGTTTCCTTCAGGACAACTAGATAAGAGAGGAACTATTAAGTTACCATTAAGATATGATATGATCAATATCTCATCTAACCCAACAATTCCTCCATCATTAGAAAACATCATTTATCGTTGTATTGCTTCTAAACCAGCAGAAAAGATAAATCGTTATACAGATGTAGACCAAATTATTGAAGATGTAAACAAGTGTTTGCCTCTACTTGATAAAAAAAATGATACAACGCCATTGCTTAAACCTGTTTCACAAAGATTCTATCAACGTGAATCATTAATTGACCTTGATACAATCAAGACAAACCAAAAATGATATAAGCAATGATATTTCTTTGCCATTGTCTTTGGTTTAGCCATTGCGATAATAATAGTTGCAATTATTTTCTTTTTCGTTATTTAATTAATATATGAGAACAAATAAATATAATTGAGACTTAGAAAGTCTCTTAAATCATAAATCACTTGAAGATTTATTTAATCAATGATATAAAAAGGAACTAGAACAAGTTGCTCTAGTTAACTCTTTTTATAAGACAAAAGATAACTTTAAGGAATGGCTGTCTCTAAGCAAAGAAACAGAAAAATTAGCTAATAGACTCTTGATGTATGTTGTTAACCACAATTCAGAAGAACTAGACAACCCAGTTTGAATTGGATGACAACAAAAAATTGTTCATATTGCAAATGAGCTAGCACTTAAGTCATCAAATTGAACAAATTTAGTATTAGAAAACGAAAACAAAATTAGAGCATACCTAAAAGATCCAAAAATAAAAGAATGAACTAGAGAATTTGATCTAATTTTTAAGAACAAAAAACACGTCCTAGATAAGAAGTCAGAATTGTTGTTGACTAAGGTTGCTCCTGCTACTGCTGGAATCAACGATATTTATACTACACTAACTGACTCTGATTTAAAATTCGATGATGCAGTTGATTCAAAAGGCAAACCACACAAGATTTTAACAGTGTCTGATGCCATCAAATTGCTAAGGGAACCAAAGGATAGAGCCTTAAGGAAAAACGCATGAATCAGTTATAACAAATCTTTTAATACTGTTAAGAATACCTTAACAAAGACCCTATATTACAACTATCTAAAGGCTAACAAGCTTGCACAAATTAAGAACTACAAAAACTACATAAATGCAGCTTTGGAAACTGAAGAAGTTAATGAGAAGATTTTATTAGCTGCTTACAAGCATGTTGCAAGCTTTAAATCAGCTTATATTGAATATCGAAAACATCGTTTAAATTTAATCAAGAAAATTCACCACATAAAAGAACTAGAACCTTGAGACTTGACACTTGATTTAATGACTAAAAAAATTAGCATAACAATTGAACAAGCTCAACATGAAGTTTTAAATGCTTTATCTCCTATGGGAAAAGATTATCTAGATGTAGTTAAAAAAGCATTCAACGAAAATTGAATAAGTTGATTGCCAAAAGCACATAAAACAACTGGAGCTTATTCAATCGACAACACATATGGATTGGACAAATACTATATCCTTATGAATTTTGACAATTCTACAGACTCTGTTTCTACTATTGCACATGAAATGGGTCATAGCGTATGCAGTTGATACATTAACAAAGCACAAACTGTTTATGCTTCAACAGATATGTTTGTTGGTGAAGTTCCTTCAATCTGCAACGAAATGCTTTTAAATTTCTATTGATTAAAGAAATATAAAAACAATAAACAAATGACATTACATATTTTAGAAAATATGTTATCAACATTCTTTGGCTGCACAACAAGACAAATTCTCTTTAGCAAATTTGAATGAGAAGCAAACAAACTAATTAATGAAGGAAAAGCATTTACAGTAGCAGATATAGAAAGACTTTATCTTGATGCTAGAAAACAATATGAAGGTGTAAGCAAGAAAGCTTTAGCAAAAATGGATAAGTATCCATATTGTCTAGCAAATAGCAGTATCTTAAGAATCCCTCACTTCTATATGGGAAACTTCTATGTGTACAAATATGCTATAGGTCAAGTAATTGCTTTAGTTATCGCAGATAAAATTTATCATGGTGATAAAAAGATGCTTAATAATTATTTTAAATTCTTAAAGGCTGGGACATCATTGCCACCATTAGAAATTATTAAATTAGTTGGCATTGATTTAAATAAAGGTGATGTTTACAAGCAAGCATTAGCAATAATCAACAAACTAATTAATCAATTCAAACAAATAAAAAAATAGGCTTTTGCCTATTTTTAATTTACTAGAATCCTCTTTTGAAATCTTTGCAAAAACCAAATTTAGGTTTCTTGCTTGCTGGAATAGTAATCTTCTTTCCTGTTTGAGGGTTAATTCCTTTTCTTGCTTTTCTTGATACAACTTTAACTGTACCGTTTTGAGTTTTAACATTGTATCCAGCTTTTAATTTATTTTTGATAACTTTAGAAGTTGCTTCAAATACTGCAGCTACTTTAGCTTGAGCTAAACCTGTTGCTTTTGCAACTTCAGCAACTAATTTTTTCTTAGTGAAAACTTTTGCCATTTTATGTCCTTCCTTGGTTAAATATCTTTTAATAATTATATCTATTAAATATGTTATTTTTGCCCAAAAAGCACTTATAATATATTGCGGTTATGCTTTGTTAGCTCAGTCGGTAGAGCAAGTGACTCTTAATCACTGGGTCGTGGGTTCGAGTCCCTCACAGAGCACCATATTGCACTTGTGGCGGAACTGGCAGACGCGTTAGACTTAGGATCTAATTCTTTACGGAGTGGGGGTTCAAGTCCCTTCGAGTGCACCAGTAAAAGAAAAAGAGGCATTTGCCTCTTTTTTTATTGTAGATATTCCCAAATAATTTCACCCGGACTTAGAGATGCTATTTGAACACCAAGCTTAGTAAATAATGCTGATCATTCATCTTGCAATTGTTTACTATTAATTTTTATAGTAAGGTTTTTGCCTTTAATAACATATTTATAGAAAGCTTGTTTTCCAGTTCAGTTAGGCACTGCCTCGAAATCACTAACATCAATTTTTATTAGGCTATCACAGTTAGAAAAAGCGCGGTCTCCTACTTCCAATATATTTTTGCTAATTGTTATCTCCTTAACTCCAGAATAGTAGAATGATTCTTTAGGGATAAAATTTAAAGCTTCTGAATTAGGGACAATAACTTCAACTAATTTCTTACAATTTTTGAATAAGCCTTCTCCCAATTTCGAAAGGCCCATCTCTGTTAAATTGATATCAATGATATCAGATTCACTAAAAGCAAAATTTTCAATAGATCTTACTGAGCCAAAGAATTTAATGAGAATCCCGAACCGCTGCTTTTAAGACCAGCAAACGAATATTCTCCTAATGTTTTTATGCGTTTAAATTTTGTGAAATCCAATATAGTTTGGTTTGTTGTTAGACCATAAAAAGCATATGGTTTAATGGAAGTAATTCCCATATCTAAAGTACTTTCAACTAAATCTTGTAGTGCTGCATTAGTTGCAACGATAAGTTTAGTTTCACCACCTATTTTACTATAAACAGCTGTGCCTTTGGCGTTTGTTACATAATATGGGTTTTCATTTACAATAAATTTTTCTATATTTTTGCAACCTTTGAAAACTCCGTTTCCAATATATTCAATAGTGCTCGGTATTTCTATTGCACTAAAGGATGTTCCTGCAAATGCAAAATCATCAACATACACTAAACTTTCAACAGAACTTATAGATGTTAATGATTCGCATCCTTCAAATGCGCTCTTGCCAATGTAAATTGCGTTACTTAAATCAATATTGTCAAGTTCTACACTTGAATTGAACGCTTCTTGACCAATTCATCTTGCATTAGATAATGTTATAGTTTCCAAACTACGAGAATTGTAGAATGTTCTAGGACAAACCTTGTCAATATGCCCAACAACAGTTTTTAGTATTGAATCGTCAACAAAACAACTAGCCCCTAAACTAATTAATACATTACTCGATGTATTAAATGATACAGTTCCCATAGCGGTCGCACCTTTAAATGCGCAAGCATCAACAATCATATGCTGAGCTGTAGAGTTTGAAAAATCAGCAATAACATTTCCATCAGTGTTTCCTTCAAAAGCATGTGCACCTATTCGTCTTAGTTTTGAGTTAGTAGCGCAAGTGACTGATCCGTACAACTTTCCACCTCAAGAATGGTTCTTAAAAGCGTTTGGTGCAATAATAGTAACATCTTCTGGAATAACGATTTCACCTAGAGATGACGCAGATAAGGACAAACCGACTATTATCTTCTCACCATCTTCATTATTTACTAAGTAACGGAATGTATCATCTTCAGCTTCTGTCAATTCAACATTGATTCATGAATCAGATAATCCTGCTCCCTTTAACATGTAATACAAGTCATATTTTATATTAGGGATGTCATTATAAATGACATTGCCTCTATCAGATCAACCACTAAATCCATTTGCATCATCAAATGGATTTGATGTTGCTTCTATTGGCCACTCACTTAAATCAAGATTTAAGACATTAGAACAATCTCATAATGCAGCATGGTCTACATATGCTATATTTGGTAAAAATTTAATATATGTTAAACCTTTGCAATTATTGAATGCGTTTTCTCTAAGGTAAACTTCATGATAGTCTGCTTGTTGAAATTCTAGACATTTAATGTTATCAGGCATATCTCTAAATGCGTTTGGTTGAATAGTGTATACATTATGAGGAATAACTAATGTATTACAAGAAGAATGATATTCTCATGAATCTGTTAAACCAAACAAGTTTCCATCGCTATCAATATCTAGCGATGTTGTTGGGACAGGAACACTCTTTATATATTGAATCGAAAGGTTATCAATTGTTTTGTCAAGAATTGTTTCGCCTTCATCACCTATTTTAAAGGTTAAACTAAAAGTGGTTTGATCACCTATTGAAATGTCATCAGCATGTGTGGATGATAAATATACTTGAACGTCTTTACCGTTCACAGCTATATCTCCATCGATTGATACAGTCATTTTCCCTGTTTGAGATGATATCTCACAAGTCAATGTTTTACCATCTAACGGTTCGTTTAATTCGAAGCTTAATTTCCCTAGATAGTTGTTTGCGCTAGAGAACATTTCTATCTTGTTTGTTCCAACAAGATTGATGTCTTCAGTAGTTTTTGGATCGTCATTGTGATTTGCACAAGAAGTTGCAATTAGGCCTACTCCAGAAATAATAGGCGTTGCTAATAATGTTGATAATAATGCTATATTCTTTTTCATGTGTAAATTATAAGGTTGATACCTACGTTTATATGCATAAAATACATTAATAAATATATATTTATTAAAAATAAGTAGTTTTCCTATACAATATATAACATATAAAGAAAGTAGTTGTGTAAACTCGCCTGATTGCGAATAGTGATAGGCAAAAAGCTTTTAAAGGTCTATTAGACTATTTAAATGTTTTAGTACACAATGAAAAAATCATTGTGTACTTTTCTTTATATAACAATTAATTAAAGGAAAATTGAATGCAAAAAGATAAATACTTAATAAATGAAAAGATTAGAGATCCAAATGTTTTAGTCGTTGACGAAAACGGAACTAACCTAGGGGCCATGAATACTCGTGCTGCTGTTAGATTAGCTCAAGATAAAGGATTAGACTTGGTATTATTTG
Organism: Mycoplasmoidaceae bacterium; assembly: GCA_024427265.1. Next base: position 12,655 of record JAKSVP010000007.1, on the reverse strand, counting down.
TACCAAGTAGCAAGACAGGCAAGCTATCTATTTGTAAGATCATTGATTATGGTAAATTCAAATACCAACAAGATGTTAAACAAAAAGAAGCTAAGAAGAACCAAGTAGTGATCAAAACTAAAGAAGTTAAAGTTAGACCACAAATTGGTGCAGGTGACCTGCAATGAAAAGCTAACCAAGTTAATCAATGATTAAAAGATGGATGCCAAATCAAGTTTAAAGTTATGACTTTTGGTAGAATTGCTACCAAGCAAGATTTAATTGATAAAGTTTATCAAGACTTCCTAAAATTAATTGAAGAAAATGGCAAGGTTGCTACACCGCTTAAACAATTAAGCCCAATCATGTACGAAGCAACTATTGTTAAGAAATAAGGAGAAAGTTATGGGAAAGATTAAAGCTAAAACTAAAAGAGCTGTTGCTAAAAGATTAAAAAGAACAGCTTCTGGTAAACTAAAAAGAAAACATGCTTATAGATCTCATCTAGCACACAATAAGACTACTAAGCAAAAAAGACATTTAAGAAAAGACACTACACTTAATGCTACTTACACTAAGAACTTAGGTAAGACATTACATAACTAAGGAGATAGATTATGAGAGTAAAAGGTGGAACTACTGCTAGAAAATACCGTAAGAGTGTTAAAAAAGCAGCCTCTGGTGCTAGAGGAACAAAACACACTAGCTATAGAATAGCTAGCCAAACTGTAATTAGATCTGCTCAATATGCATTTAGAGACAGAAGAGCTAAAAAACGTGATTTTAGAAAATTATGAATTGCTAGAATCTCTGCAAGCGTTAAAGCTTTAGGATACAACTATTCACAATTTATGAATGGTTTAAAGAAAAACAAGATTGAAATTAATAGAAAAATGCTTTCTGAACTTGCAATCGAAAATCCAGCTGAATTTAAAACATTGGTAGAAAGTGTATGTAAAAAATAGGGTAACCTATTTTTTATTTTATAATAGTTGTATAGGAGCAATATGAAAATAGACTTAACAAAAATCTTTAACCAACAACGTGAGTTAGATAAAGAAATACATACTAAACACCATGTTAGCTATAGAACAATTAACCGTGAGCTAAAACTAGCTCTACTAGTTGAACTTGGAGAACTTGCAAATGAATTAAGAAGCTTCAAGTTCTGGTCAACTAAAGGTCCATCACCTAGAGAAAAGGTTCTTGAAGAATATGTTGATGGCATTCACTTTATTACATCATTATGTATTAGATATATCGTTAGTCCTAAATTTGAAGTAAAGAGATATCTAAACAAATATGAAAACCCAAAGGAAATAACAAAAGCATTTGTTTGACTATTTAGAAAGACATGTAATATCAATACTGCTTGAAAAGCAAGATACTGATATATGAACTATCTAAAATTCGGTTTCAGATTAGGCTTTAGTATGGAAGAAATCATTAATGCCTACGAAAAGAAAAATAAAGTAAATCACGACCGCCAAAAGAACAATTATTAAAAATTACTCAGGTTATACCTGAGTTTTTATTTTGTTTTAAAAGTTAATTAATTTGTTGTTTAATTAACTTCTATGGCACGCATCAAGTATACCAATAGAAAGAATCAAAACATTAGCTTTAGCTCATTCTTGTGCAAAGATGGTTTTATTCTTTATAAGATTGTTAGAAAGAATGAAGCCAATCTTTTCCTAGAATACATTGAAGAAGAAAACTACTATGTAGTCACTTGTAATAAATCTATCTCTGAAGCGGATATTAAGCAATATGTTTTAAATAACTATGAATGAGTGATGAACTGATACAAGAATGTAGAAGATCCTGCACCTTGAATGATCTTTGGTGATAAAGTTCCAGTTCATGTAATTATTGGCAATGAGTTCAGAACTGAATATCTTGGTGACAAGATTAATGTCTATTTAAGACATAAAAGAGATTATAAAGATGCAGTGAAGATGTTCTATAAACAATTTGCATCTACTTATCTAATGCCAAGAACTTTAGAATTTATAAATAAACTTGGTTTAAAAGGACAATTTGGTAGGGTTAGTTGAGCAACATATTATCATGGATTGTGTCATGCTAACAAAACAATTGACTTCTCAGCTAAACTAATTCAATATTCCAAAGAATACATTGACTATGTCATCTACCATGAAATAGCTCACTTTACTCATATGAACCACAAAAGAGAGTTTTGACAATTAGTTGAATCATATTGCCCAAACTATAATGAATTGGAGAAACAAGCTTATCACATGCAATTTGCTAACCATATGTGATAACCTATAATATACCTATGACTTTTCATGAATTTAAATTTTATCTAGGAGAAACAATAATGTTTTGTCAGATTATCGAGTCTGACATCAAGATTATTTATGTTAATCTTTTGGATCAAGATAAAGAAGTTGCATGAAAGCTTAATGAAAAAGAAACATTGGGTTCAATGATTAAAAAGCTTCAAGCTTTAGACAAAGATAATAAATTGTTATCTAGTGATGATTATTTCTTATTGCATCAAGTAGCTGGCAAAAGAAATCACTGATGCCATCAAACATACATTAATTTCTTATATACGGGTGATGATTTTAGAAATTCAACACAATATAAAGAAGAATGCAATAGGTTATTAACAGATCATCAACAACTTGAAAAGATCTATCGAGTTCTTGAGCAAATGAGAATTCAACTTGTAAGAAACAACAGAAAATAAAAATCAGGCTTATGCCTGACTTTTTTATCAATCATCTTCTTCGTCGTCATCTTCATCATACATTGCTGCATCATCTGAATCTGCACCGAAGAATGTGTTGCTTGATTTAATCGTAGTGTTACCACCAGAACCAAAGTAAGTATTACCTGATTTAATAGTTGTTTTGCCATTAGATCCAAAGTAAGTGTTACCTGATTTAATAGTACTTGTTCCATCTGAATGGAAATATGTATTTCCAACCTTTATAGTACTCTTACCATCTGAGTGGAAATATGTATTACCAGATTTAATGGTCGTTTTACCATCTGATCCAAAATATGTATTTCCTGATTTAATTGTTGATTTGCTTTTTGACATATTATTTCATTGACACTGTCTTCATTTTTTCAATACAAGTTAAAATAACAGCAATTGTATTGTCTAATGTTCCAGTATATAGAGTTTCACCACAAGAGTGAATGTCATGAATTTCTGGCCCAATAGAAATCATATTTAATTCTTTATTAAAGTATTTAAATCATGATAATTCTAGACCACCACGTCTGTGGCTAGTTCTTCATGTAACGTCACGTTTATCATATGCTTTTTGAACAGTTTCAAGAAGACTCTTGTCATCGTTTTCGTCTCAACCATAGATAACCATCTTTAGTTGGTAGTAGTCTAAATCATCATTACCTAAGAATTGTTTTGCTAATTTCTTATTATTAACAATTGCTTCTTGTAAGTGATCGTTGTTGCTACTTCTTACGTGAGACTTCATTTCAAATGTAGGATTGCAAAGAGTTGTCTTACCATCTTTTTCAACTTTTTCAATCATTAGATTGATTGGCCCCATATTACCACTAGTTTCTAATCAACCAATGTTACGGTCTTTTCAAGATGTTGGACCAAAAGGTAATGCAGTAATCAAATTAATAATGTTTGTTGCTACATCATGACTATATGGTCTAATTTCTGCATTAGGTGGTAATTCAGCTGGTTTTAAGTTGAACTTAATACCTCTTTCATCTGGGAATGATTTAGCCATAATTGCTCTTTGCGATTCAATAGCATCAGCAATAATGTTTTGGTCTAAGCTTGTTGCAAATGTTGCATAACAGTGTTTTTGAATAACGTTTTGAATTTCACTTGTATCAGAGATACATTCAATTAAATGGAAGTCTGGAGTTGTATTAATACGTTTTAGAACTTCTGCCATTACTCTTACAGCAGATGCGTGCTTGTCAATTTCAATACCATCATGTCCACCTAATAAACCATCAATATCTAGAGTAAAGATGTTTAATCCAGCAGGTAATGGTTTAGTATCTGGATTTTTAGGAATAGAATAGATACTAACAACAGCACCTCTTGATGTTACAGCTATTTCTCCATCAGAAACAACGTCAACGTTTAATAAGTATTTGCATCCTTGAACTGGTTGACCTTTATCTCCTTGTTTAGTTAAGCCTAAATAAGAAGCACCGCACATACCCACTTCTTCATCAGTAGTAATAATTACTCTTAGTGGCCCATGTTTAAATGTGTTATTTTTTAAGATTGCTAAGATGAATGCGATTCCAATACCATTATCAGCACCTAATGATGTTTGGTGATTCAATGCTGTTAATGTTCCATTAGAATGGTATTCTAATTGAACACCATTTTGAATCATATTCTTAGCTGCTTCTTCATTTGCTGAAGCACAGATCATGTCCATGTGAGCTTGTAGAATAAGTATTTCATTCTTAGCTAGTTCTGGGGCATTAGCTGGAACTTCAAATCAAAGGTTACCACTACTTTCAGCTGCATTGTTAGCAATGTCAACTAAGTTAGCACGATATTGGTCTTCAAAGACTTCGATATCTGGTCTAAGTTCTTTAATGTGTTCTTTTAAGAAGTCGCAAATCTTTCTAGTTTTGTAACTTGGTCTATATACTCTAGACAAAAGCTCAAATTCAACAAGAGCTTCTGCCTTAATTTCTTCAATTAGTTCAGGTGTCATATTGTTTCCTTAAAATACTATTTATTTGAATAATTATAAATTAAAAAATAACCAAAATAAAATAAAAACTAGAGCTATGCTCTAGTTTATTTGTATCTTTTTTCTCATGTTGCTTTGTTTCTGTATCAATTATTTCAAGCTTGACGTGCAACATAGATATTTAAACTCTTATAATTACCACATTTGTTTCTTGAATCGCCAGGGATTTTGTTTGTTGTGTTGATATAAGTGTTTAGTCTTGGAAGAGTATCCAATAATCACTTAAGATTTTTCTTTCCAGCTACTACTAAATAAAATCCTGTTTGGCACCCCATCGGTCCAAAATAGATTTTATCCTTTGGATAGAATTGCCCATAGAATGATGCAATCAAATGTTCTAGTGAATGCATTTGTGAATTAGTTAAGAAGTCGCCACGATTTGGTTTTTTAAAACGTAGATCATATGTGGTTACATACAATTGCCCTAAACGTTTAACATCATGTAGATAAACACCAGGTTTTAATTTCATGTGATCAATTTTAAAAGATGTAATTTCCATAATATCCTCATATAAATTATAAAATTATTTAACCGAAATATGGATTTATATCCATATAATAATTATGAGGAGATAATATGGCAAGAAGAAAAAAACAAAACCGTCACGAACACCACGTTGTTCCTAACAAAGATGGTGGATGAGATGTAAAAATAAATAATGCTGGACATCGTACATACCACACTAGAAAAAAATCTACTGCTATCAAAAAAGCTAGAGCAATTTCTAGAAAACACAAAACTGAATTAGTAATTCACAAGGCTACTGGTCAAATTGAAACTAAAAACTCACACAAGGTTGTGCGTTATGGTAAACCAGGACCAAAACCTAAAAAACACAAAAAAGCTAAAAGAGCTAAAAAACACTTTAAGAAAAGAAGATAAGAAAAACTAGGCTAGGCCTAGTTTTTTATTTTCCTTTTTCATTAACCAATTCTCTTAATGTGTCTTTATGTTTTCTTGGTTTAGGTGGTTTAGCTATTAGATATAAACGATCTAAATGATTGTGCTCTATTTCATTAATTCTTTCTAAATCTGTTAATAGCTGTTCACGATCTTTATTCACTAAGAAAATTGTCCCAGCTGATGTTTCATAATTAATTGTTTTATACAATCAACGGTTTTTGGCTGCTGCATCAAAACCCATATTAAAGTCATGGAAGCTTTTTACATCTTTAAAAGCTTTTCCAGGTGTGACTTTCTTAATATAGATTGGTTTATCTAAAATAATATGTTTTAGAATTCCATAAGCTTTTGGTTTTATTAATCTAGGATGTTTCATAAACATCTTAGGTTTTAAATATGCATCTAAAACTAAATTTGTTTCATGATGTCCCCATATAGCATTTAAGAAAGTGTTAGGCATACTACCACCTGGAATACGACAGTTAGTTTCAATTAGAACTGGCCCTTTTGCATCTACTTTGTATTCACCATGTACAGGTCCTCATTCTACTCCTACAGCTTTAACTACTTTTAAGGCATAGTCCACAATTGGTTTAATATCTTTCTCATCAGGAGAATGAGAAGTAGTTCAAGAATAAACTGGTGCATAACCTGGAATAAACTTCTTGTGGTAGTGATAAACTGATGATACTTTTACTACACCATTAGAACTTACTGTATCAACAATATATTCTTCACCATCAATAAACTCTTGTAAGATTGGTCTTTTGTTTGTTACTGAATAATTTTCTTTGCTTTGAGCTAAAGCAATAGATTTACGCAATTGTGCTTGACTAGTGCAAACTGACACACCAATAGAAGAAACGCCTTTAGCTGGTTTGACAACAATCTTATTGTTGTGTTTTTTAAAGAAGTCTAAAGCTGCTTCCATTGTTGTATATCTAACGCTTTCAATACATCTAATACCAGCTTTTTTTAATGTTTGTTGACTAGCAAACTTATCACGCATTTTAGGTAAGTTAGACAATTTATTGTTTTTTAAACCTAGGTCATTAGATAGTCTTAAACACATTTCAAGACCATGGTCAGCTCCTGTTACAATAAGTACAGGGTTAAGCTTTTTAACTTCTTTTAAAGTATCTTCATACTTTTCATGACGCGATAAGATAATTGGTTGTTTAGCACCAAATAAATCATAAGAATATCAAGCGGGTTGATTTTTTCTAATAATAGGAGATTCAAGCACAGCTGCTTGATATCCTCTTTCTTCTAAATCTTTTAAATAATTAATTGATGAAGAAAGACATTCAACAATTAAAACTACAGGTTTTTTCATAATCTATTAGTATATTATCTTCTTAACTACACATAATTTCTTAGGTTTTACAGAAACTATCTTGCAGCAATAACCAAATTCATGTTCTATTTCTTTAGGATTAATAGGTTTAGAAGAAACACAATCTACGATTGCTTCACCTTTTTGAACCTTGTCACCTGATTTAAAGTGGAATCATAATCCAGCTTGAGGATCAATCTTATCTGTCTTTAAAATTCTTCCTGCACCAAGTTTTGTAGACATCATACCAACAGCAGCATTAGAAACAAACGATAAATAACCTGATTTCTTAGCCTTAATAATGTAACGGTACTTAGGATTAAAGAAACGGCGTGTCTTTAATAAATTAAGGTTTCCACCTTGAGCGACAATTCATTCATAGAATTTCTTTAGAGCTTTACCTGATTTAACTTGTTTGTCAACTAATTTAAGAGCTTGTTGATAGTTAACATGCTTATATGTTCTTAAAACAACAGAGATAAGTTGATAAATTAATGTTTTTAAATCTGGAGTGTAATCAACATTTCCTGAAAGGAAGTCTTGCGCTTCTAATACTTCAATAGCATTACCAATGCATCTACCTAGTGGTTGATTCATTCCTGAAACCATGATAGTTAGTTTTCTGTTCATTTTCTTAGCAATGTATTTTAAAAACTTAACTAACTTCATTGCTTCACGATATGTTGGACAAAATGCACCTGATCCATATTTAACATCAAGAAACACATGTGTTCCTAAAATAGCAAACTTCTTAGATAAAATAGAACTTGCAATTAAACCATAATCTCCAACAGTTCCAGTTACATCACGTAAGTGATATAACACTTTATCTACTGGAGCAATATCTTCAGTTTGTGTAGTAATAAAGATTTGATTCTTATTAAGCAATCTAATCATTTGTTTCTTATCTAATTCAGTTCTTACACCTACTGATTCTAGTTTATCAATAGTTCCACCAGTAAAGCCTAAACCTCTACCAGAGATCTTTGCTACTGATAGACCAAAACTAGCAATAATTGGTAAAGCAATTAAACTTACTTTATCACCAATACCACCTGTAGAGTGTTTATCAATAACAATCTTTCCATGTTTAGTTAGATCAATGTAAGCTGAATGTTCTCACATTGATTTAGTTAAATAGTAAGCTTCTTGACAGTTTAAACCGTTCATATAAACTGCCATTAATCAAGTAGTGATTAAATAATCAGGAATTGTTTTATTAGCAACTCCATCTATAACAACATCAAAATCTTCTTGGGTATAACGCTTATGATTTACCTTTTTTTGAATAATGTCAACTATACGCATATTTATCTATTATATGTCTTAACTATCTCACCAACATAAACATCATGTCAATCTGGTTTGTTGTAAAGCGTTGGTGATTTTTCATTATAAAATTCATCAATAATCTTTTTATCGACAAAACCAGCTTTCTTGATCTTACCAACATAAATCTTTTTACAGATTAATGTTAAACTGGCTTCTTTAAAACATGGTAAATTATCTTTAAACTCAACATGTAATTTAGTATGTTTTAACTTATTACCATTCTTACCAGAATGGGAACCAATATATAAAAGATCTTTCTTATATTTGTTGTGATTAAAGAATGACAGCACAAAGTATTTGCTCTTTTTAATAAATTTGTTTGTGTATCTTGTTGGTCTAACAAATATTTCAGCTGTTGGTTTGCCATCTAGACCGTGGCCTCATAACGCACCTAAATGTCCTCAACTTGCTGTCATCATGTTAAATGACTTAGTATTTCCTGCGGAAATAATCATTCATCCCTTTCCAATTAAATCAAAGGGGTTAAGTTTTAAATCTTGTAATTTAATGTTTTTCATATTCTACCTAATCGGGTAAGTTTCTGGTGTAGCATCTACATGTGGAACATTGTCACTAATTAATTGTAATAATTGACTAATCGTTACAAGTTCTACATCATCAGGTAATTGTTTGACAAACTCATTAATCTTGTACATCTTGCCTTCTGGGCCTCAAACGTTAACTACTAATGCCGTATATCCGTCTATTCTATGGATATCACGTGGATAAACATTCTTTAATCTATTTAAGATATCTGCTTGTCTTAATTCATCATTATCTCAGATACCTTCTCTAAAACTTAGTAATGGTTTATTGTTAATTCAGTTTACTGAACCATGACCATCTAAAGATAAACCATCTAATGATCATACCAATCCTTTAACTTGATCTTGTTGCATAAATGGAGTCATACATTTAGGATCTGTTGGTTTATCAGGATAGTCAGGGTTTTGAAAATCTAGAGTATTAATTACAGATAAATCACAATCATGCATATATCCTGCTGTTCGTTTAGCAAATTCATTGTAATCATTCATTAAATGATCTTGATAGTACCATGCAGGGTTGATGTATGAATAACCACTAGGTCCAGCAATGATTTCATCATTGTCTGTGGCTGTTGCATACAATCTTTCTAAAATACTATTATTTAAATCTATTGGTGTAGGAGAAATAGTTCAACTAATAGGAAAATCTCCACGGTATTGATTTCCTCAATACTCTTCAGATGTTAAAAAGTCATTTTGCATTCATTGAATGTTATCACCATCTGACATCACTATTGCTAAATAGTGTTTTTTAGGATTAGCTTTTATTTTCTTTTGTTTGTGTTGTTTATATACCTTATCAGTTTTATCATAAGAATAGAATGACAAGTTATAGCAATGGTCAGATGCTAGAACATTTAATTTATGAGTTGTTGCTCAAATCAAATAATCTTGTTCTGCTCCGCAATGGCTTATTGATCCATCAAAACCATGGCTTCAACCAAACATTGGTGCATTTGGTCTCATTACACTAGCAACTAATTCCCTTTCGCTTGCACCTGGTTGATCACTTAATAATCCTACACATATTGTTGGAATCTTAGCGGCAATAGCATAATCTCTCAAAGCAAAATCTACTGGATCTTGATTTAATAGCATGTAGCTATTAAGATGACTCTCACGTGTCTTGTCCATATAGGTAGTAAATGTAGAAATAGCAGATGCTGGTGCATCACCATATTTAGTAATTCCAATGTTATCAAATTTTTCTTTATATCTTTCTATCAATTTGTCACTAACCATTAAATAATGATCACAAGCACTAACCATAGTGGCATTATTAATAGAAATATTTTCTCTATTAGGGGTAAATGGTTGTGCTTTTGCATCAGCCTTAACATATTGGATATATTGGCTTTGGAATAAATCTTTATATTGTTCAAGAACGTCTCAGATGTCTTGTTGGCCATCAACATGCTCAACATTACTAATGACATTAATATGGAAATGATATTTGTCTTGCATATCATATAACCAACGATCACGTTGACCAACACCACTTTTAACAAAGATTTCAGCTCTTTGTTTTTGTTGAACAATTAAGCCTTCCAATGATTGGAAAGTAGTGTTCATATCATCTTTTAAATCTTCTTCGTCTTCTTTTCTATCCTCATCAAACCTACTTAAATCAATAACTGTTATAGTGTCAGCTATAGCGGGGGTTTTGAAATAAACTGATTTATCATGGATTGGTGTTAATGTGCTTTCAACTGCGGCTACTACAATTGGTGGAACAACAACAGTTGCTCCCACACCAGAAAAGACTAAAATTGAGCCTAATTTAAACTTATTCATATACGTTATTATATAAAAGAAAAACTAGTGTTTTCCCCTAGTTTCTTTTTTAATAGGTCGGTATCAGTTAATGATTGCTAGACTGCATGAGGCCATCATACAAATGTATGAAGCAAAAGATGTTCAACAATTAAATACTTCTGGTGTTAAACCAGTATGTTGAGTTGTTGTTGCTGTTAATGCTCATGTGATCGCTGTAGATGCATCACATAGTATGTACAATCATCAAGTAAACCTAAATCCTTTAATCATTGGAATAATGTTGGCAATAACAAACATTAAGCTTAACGATTCAAAAAATCTTATTGGATATGATTTAGGTTCAGTTTGACTACCGCCTGATCAAAATTTATAGAATCAATCAAATTGTTCCATTCATGCTCATAGGAACGATAAACCAACAAATATAGCAATGTAAATTATAACAATTCACCATTTAATTTCTTTAGGTTGAATTTTGCCAGAATCATTAGCATTATGTTTTCACATAATAAGAGAAATAATTCTTATTACGATATTGATACCTTGCATGATCATTAAACCATACAAATGCTCTTTTCAAGAGACAGCAAGTAAGAATGCTCCAGCAATTATTCCTAATAATGGACAAATCACTCTCTTTTGTGAACCTGCATAAATAAACATGATTAAGAGAATTGAAGAAAATAATGTAAATCATGTTGTTCAATCTAATACAGATTCTTTAAATAAAGAAACTTCAACAATAAAAATCAATAAACAGATACCACAACCTGTTCATAAAAAGATGTGTTCGATTAGAGATAAATCTTTAATGAAGTTTTGTTTTTTGACAAAATCTGAAAAACTTTTTGCTTTCATAATTTTATTATTATAAAAAGAAAACTAGGGGATGAACCCTAGTTTTTGTATTAAAGCGACGTCTTTCTATTCTTTAAGCGGGTGCATTGCCCTTCATCGGGTTTGACTTCATTAAAGTGAGCAACTGCTGTTGCAAGACAAATTTAGAATTTGTAAGTTTTAATACCGACTATTTTAATATCTTCAAACGGATCATTACTTTCTACTGGTTTAAGTAAGTTATCAAATACCTTCTTTGTTAACTCATCGTATTAAGAAGCAAAAGATATGCAGCTTTTTAATCTTTTAATATCTTTTTCATACTCTAGTTCTGCTTCTTCTTGTATTGAGATGATGACAAAAAAAGTAATGTTTCCATTACTTTTTTATTTGTCTATTGAGACATAGAACATAGCATAAGCTGGGTCAATTGTTTTTGTCTTTCAATCAAGTGTATTAATAAAACCATCAATATGGTCAGCTGAATCAATATAAGTGTAATCAGATTGCTCAGAAAATTCAATGTAATTGTATATACCAGGACCAGGAGCACCACCTTGATTTAATGTTCCAAATAAATGGTGTCCATTAGCAGCAAAGTCAAATGGATTACAAATAGGAACTTTTGCGTTATCCTGATCTGAATAATCTTCTATCTTTGTTAGAGTTTCAAAAAAGCATGTACACGAACGTGTTATATCTGGTAATTCAGTTAAATCGATATAGATTTTATATTCCATATTTGGTTCAAAATTGATCTTTTGTGATGAGTAAAAAAGATAGTGGTTAGCAAGTTCAACTTCCACCATTTTATATTGATCCATTACAATAGTTTGTTCAGGTTCTTCTTGGTTTCTTGATTGACATCATAAAGTACCAAAAGCTATTGTTCCAGCACTACCTATAGGGCTAATGCTCCAATAGCACAATTTAATCCTAAATGGAGTCTTTTTTTGTTATTTTGTTTATTATTTTCCATAATATACCTCAACTTTTAACATACTTATATTTCCATTATAAAATAAAAAACAAGTAGTCTTTTGACAATATTAACACTACAAAACATTTGAAGTTCTAAATGCTTATTTATCTTCCTTCGACTTCATAGGGCTTGACTTCTGTGTTAGGGATGAAAACAGGTATTTGTCCTACAATATTAACGCTGCAAAACATTTGAAATGTCTTTGCAAGTTTTATAAAA
>JAKSVP010000006.1 GCA_024427265.1 Mycoplasmoidaceae bacterium | reverse complement strand
ATAGAAGTCAGCAAGGTATTCCACTAATAAGTAAGCATACTTCTTACTAATTCCTGGAAGTTGTTCCAAAGCTTCTGTATCTTTATTTGAAATTAACTGTTTCAAAACATTAATATCATTTTGCAAAAAGTTAATTGCTGACTTTGGTCCAATGCCACTAATATTTAAACAATTCATAAAGAATTCTTTTTCTTCCCAATTTTTAAAACCATAAAAATCTTCTCTCAAAGAATTCTTATTTGATAAATAAGTGTATTTGTATAAATACAATCTTATAGTTTTACCTGATTCAAATACATCTGCCTTTGGGACAAAGACAAAGTATCCTACATAATTATTTTCTATAACAATTGATTTCCTATAGATGGAAACAATTTTTCCTACAATATATGAATACATAATTTATTCTCTCCATATAACTCTTCGCTAAAAAATAAAAAATTTTGGAATTTTTTTCCAAAATCTTTTTAATTTTATTGTTTTTTACCTAGTAAATAATAGTTTTGACCATCAAATTTTAAATCAGTAATTTTCACATTAATTTGGTGGTGTTGAAGGTTTTTAGAACTTCTAAATACAACTTTAACAAACTCTGAACTATAACCATGCATTAAAGGTGTTATAGATCTTTCAACTATTACTTGTAATGTTTTACCAATTAATGATTTGAGATATTGTTTTTGACATTGTTGTTTTAGTCCAACTACCTTGTTATATCTTTCTCTAGCAGTTAAAGGATTAATATCTTTTACATATTTTTTATCTGCTACAGTTCCTTTTCTTCTTGAATAGATAAAGACATTCATGTTAGCAAAATTAATATCTTTAAGATTCTTTAAAGAATCATTAAATTGTTGTTGTGTTTCATTTCCAAAAGCAACAATGTAATCTGTTGTAATAGCAACATTATGCATTTTGCTTCTTATGTATTTACACAATGATTTAAATTGCTCAATTGTGTATTTACGATTCATGTCTTTCAAGATTTGATTGTTAGCTGCTTGTAAACATAAATGAATTTGGTTTGCTCATCTATTTGGATTAGAAGCTAGCAAATCAATAATCTTTTTATCTATTTGAAATGGTTCAAGTGAAGATATTCGTACTCTAAAATTACCTTTAAGATTATTGATATCTTTTAATAGGTTATAGAAGGTATAGTTGCCTTCTTTATATCCAGCAGTATTAACGCCAGTTAATACAATTTCTTTATATCCTTGTTTAACATATTGTTTAATTGCTTGTAAAACATGAGCATGTTTCATTGCTCTTTGTCTTCCACGACAATAAGGAATTAAACAATAACTACAAAAGAAATTACAACCATCTTGAATTTTTAAAAATGCTCTTGTGTTGTCTAGGTGTTTGAAACATTTAAATTCTTCAAATGATTTGATGTTTTGATTAATCTTAATAATTGGTTTGCGATTTTTTAAGTATTGTTTTAATAAATCAACAATCTTGTTTTTGTATTGACAGCCAATGACAATATCAACTTTATTCTTCTTAAATCATTCTTTATTTACCTGACTAAAACAGCCCATTACTAAAACTATTGGTTTTAGTTTAGCTTGTTTAGCTCGATTAATCATGTTACGACTTTTAGCATCAGCTTTGTTTGTAACAGAGCAAGTATTGATCAAAACAATATTTGCTTTATTAATATCATCAACATGTTTGTAACCTTGCTTCACTAATTGATAAGTGATAGCATTAGTTTCAAACAAGTTAACTTTACATCCTAAGTTGATGGTAAAAAATGTTTTCATATTTCAATTATAGTAAATAAAAATAGGGCAATGCCCTATTGTTGACTTATGCTATCAGCTAAACCAGATGATGGTTGACCTTTAGAGTCTTTAGCTTGTTTCTTTTCAACTTTAGCTTTATCTTTTTCAATTTCTTCTTTTTTAGGAAGTTCACCATGTGTTCTTCTATAAATATCTAAATCTATTTTGAAACGAGCATAACGTTGTAAACCTATTGAAACAAGAGTTAGAACTGCAGTAATTACAATGTAAATAATTAATGGTCAAGTTTGTGATAATGGGAATTTTGCATAACCTTTGAAGATTGCAATAAAGATAAAGTTAAAGATGATTGAAACAACAAAGACAATGATTGCAGCTAAATATCATCACAATCATTTTCTTTGAAAATGTACAGCTTTTGGCATTGTGTATTTTGCTTCTAATCAAACAAATAAACCGCAAAGCACAAGAGCAACAATGTTACAAACTAATGATGGAATAAAGAAAATTGTTCCTTCATCAGCAACAGCATTCGAAAATAATACATAGGTAACCGCACATCCTATAATTACAACAACATTTGCTATTAAAAACAAATATCAAATTGGTTTTTTATCTAGATCATTTCTTTCTCTCATAATAGATATATTATTAAAAAATATTAAATAAATTATAAAAATTATTTTTTTAATATATAAAATATATTAACAAAAAAAATTTAATAAAAGCGGAGAAAGAAAATGGGTTTGTTTGACAAACTTTCAAATAAAACGATCAAGTCTATCTATGCATATGAAGTACTTGATTCACGAGGTTATCCTACAGTTGCTTGTAGTGTTACTCTTGCATGTGGTGCTAAAGCAAAAGCCATGGTTCCATCTGGAGCTTCTACTGGACAAAAAGAAGCTTTAGAACTAAGAGACGGAGACAAAAAACGTTTTGGTGGAAAAGGTGTATTAAAAGCTGTTAATAACATTAATAGAATAATTGGTCCACAATTAATTGGTAAAAATGGTGCTAAGCAACAAGAA
The DNA here is from genome assembly GCA_024427265.1 of Mycoplasmoidaceae bacterium. The sequence goes on along the minus strand of JAKSVP010000006.1, from coordinate 34,901 downwards.
CTTGATGACTTCATGATCAAGTTAGATGGTACAAATGGAAAAACCAAATTAGGTGCTAATGCAATTCTTGCAGTTTCTCTAGCTATAGCTAAAGCTTGTGCTCTTGCTAATAAAATACCGCTTTATGAATACATTCGTAGTTTAATAAAAGAATGCAAGGAAAATGAAGAATATAAACTTCCTGTTCCAATGTTAAATGTAATCAATGGTGGCGCACATGCTGACAACACAATTGATTTCCAAGAATTTATGTTTATGCCAGTTGGTGCAAAAAATATTCATGAAGCTGTTCAAATTGCTTCTGAATGTTTCCATGCATTAGGCAACATTTTAAAAACCAAAGGTTTTAACACATCTAAAGGTGATGAAGGTGGATATGCTCCATTATTAAAATCAGCCGAAGAAGCTTTAGATGTAATGATTGAAGCAATTAAAGCTGCTGGATACAAACCAGGAATTAATCAACAAGTTGCAATTGCTCTAGACTGTGCTGCTAGTGAAATGTATGATGAAATTACTAAGAAATACATTTTCAAAAAAGCAATTGATGCTAAGATCCTACCAAAAGATAAAGCAACATTAACAACTGACCAAATGATTAACTACTTAGTTGAATTAACTAAGAAGTATCCAATCATTAGTATTGAAGATGGTTTAGCAGAAACTGATTGAGATGGTTTTTCTAAATTAACAGCTTTAATTGGAAATAAAGTACAAATTGTTGGTGATGACTTATATTGCACAAACCCTAACTTAACACAAGAAGGTTTAACAAAGAAAGCAACTAATGCTGTCTTAATTAAACCAAATCAAATTGGTACATTGTCAGAGACAATTAAAACAATTCAATTAGCAAGACATTCAGGATGAGCTGCTGTTGTTAGCCATCGTAGTGGTGAAACAGAAGATACATTCATTGCTGACTTAGCAGTTGCTCTAAACTGTGGTCAAATTAAAACAGGTAGTATGTCAAGATCAGAAAGAATTTGCAAATACAACCGTTTAATGGAAATTGAAGATGAATTATCATTAAGAGGTTCATATGAAGGTATTAAAACCTTCAAGAACTTAGGAGGTCTAAATGAAACAAAATAAGAAATTTGCCATCATTTGTTCTGGTGGATCAGCTCCAGGTATGGCAACATGTGTGATTGCTTTTGTTAAGAAATGCAATTCATTAGGTATTACGCCTGTTGGCTTTACTAATGGTTTTGAAGGTTTACATGATGACCAATATATTAACCTAACATCTGAATATGGTTTTCACTTCTTAGATGATGGTTCAGCTTTAATTGGTACAAGTAGATGTGATAAGTTTAAAGATGATGCTAAATATCGTAAACAATGTGTAAAGAATTTAGTTAAGCACAATATTGATGGTTTAGTAGTTGTTGGTGGTGAAGGAAGTTATCGTGGAGCCTTAGAGTTAGCGAAGCTAGGTGCTAAGGTTATCACTATTCCTGCAACAATTGATAATGATATTCCTTCAACAGCATACACAATTGGATTTGACACTTGTTTAAATACAGTTTGTCGTGTAATTAGTGAAGCTAACGATGTGTTTGTTTCTCACCATGGTATTGCTATCATTGAATTAATGGGTAAAGGTTGTCCTGATGTAACTGTTAGATCTGCTGTAGCCAACAATGCTACATACATGGTTACTAAATATTCAAAATTAAAACCAGAAGGTTTCTTAAAGATTGCTAAAGCAGCATTTGCAAAAGGCAAACCTACTGCAACATTCTTAGTAACAGAAAAACTTTATCCTCAAGATGGAGACAAGAGTTTAAAAGGTATTGCTAAATGACTTGAAAAAGAAACTGGTTTCTTTACAAGACATGTAGTAGTTGGTTATATTCAACGTGGTGGAAGACCATCAGCTAGAGACCGTTTACTAGCTAACTATATGATTAACATTGGTGTTGATCAATTAGTTGAGGGCAAATACAATAAGGCTATTTGTCGTAAAGCAAGAAAGACAGTTGCATGTGATTTACAAAAAGCTGTCACAATGAGAAGAAAGAGTTGAAACCGTAATTTAGTTTCAATCTTCAACAAGATTAACCAAGAATAAAAAAAGAGCATTTGCTCTTTTTTATTTTATGTAATCGTCAATATTGATTTTTGTTGTATCTAATTCACTAATTGCTTTTCTAGTTTGTAATACATATGGAGCAGATAGAGATATTTCATCAATATGTAAAGCAATTAAGAATGGTAGAACTTTTGGATCTCTTGCAAGTTCACCACACATACCAACTTCTTTACCATATTTGTGTGCTGCATCAATTGTCATTTTAATTAGACGCATTAAACCTTTATGGTATGGATCATAAACTTTTGTTAAGTTTGGATTAACACGGTCACATGCTAAAGCATATTGTGTTAAATCATTTGTTCCAATTGAGAAAAAGTCTACATGTTGAGCAAGTTCATCTGCACAAACTGCTGCAACTGGAACTTCAATCATTATTCCTAGTTTTACATCTTTTGCATAAGGTATTTGTTTTGCATCAAGATCTTTTTTAACTTCTTCAATACATTTCTTACAGAAATCAATTTCTGATACATTGGTAATCATTGGTACCATAATTGATAACTTACCAAATGCAGAAGCACGATATAAAGCACGAAGTTGTGTTTTAAACATATCTGGTTTATCTAAACAGATACGAACTGATCTATAACCTAAAGCAGGGTTAGCTTCAGCTGGTAAGTCAAAGTATGGAACTTTTTTATCAGCACCAATATCAAATGTTCTGATAATAACTTCTTTACCTTTCATTGCTTCTAATGCTTTTTTATAAACTTCAAATTGGAAGTCTTCAGATGGGTAGTCTGTTTGTTTTAAATAAACGTATTCAGATCTAAAGACACCAATACCTTCACCATCATTAGCAACAACAGTTGCTGTGTCAGCAGCAGAAGCAATATTGCAATAAATCTTTGTCTTTACACCATCTTTTGTTACTGATGGTTTACCAATAAATGATTTTAATGCTTCTTTTTGTCCAGCATAGTCTTGAGCTTGCTTTGAATAGTTTGCTTCATCTTCAGGTGAAACATCTAACATTACTTCACCTTTAGTTGAGTCAAGAATTGCTTTCTTTCCATTTAATGACTTATCAAGAGGTAAGTCTTTAGTCATACAGATAGAAGGAATTTCTGAAGATCTAGCAAAAATAGAAACATGAGCAGTTGGGTTACCTTTGGTAAGAACTAAACCTTTTAGTAAAGTTTTATCAAATTGCATGATTGTGCTAGATTCCAAATCTTCACAAACAAGGATTGTTGGTTCAGTTAGTCTATAATCATTTTCTTTTCCAGATAAAATGTCTATTACACCTTTACCAATTTCCAATACATCAGCAGATCTTGCTTTCATGTATGGATCATCTAATTGACTTAACATACCAGCAAATTGTTTTGATGCTAAATCAACTGCTTCTTCAGCTGTTTTTTGATTGTTAATAAAACCCTTTATAGAATCTTCAAAGTCTAAGTCTTGTGCCATTATTTTGTGAGTGGCAAATAATTTAGCTTTGTCTTCTCCAAGCTTTGCTTTAGTTTCTGTATACAAAGCATCTAGTTTTGCAATTTCTTTATCTCTTGCAGACAAGAAACGAACAAATTCTTGTTCTGTTGTTGTAAATGTTCTTTTAACAACTTCTTGTGAATTAATTAAAACCTTAATTACACCATTTGCAAAACCCTCAAAAATGGTTTTGCCTGAATATTTTGTCATAATTACAACTTACTTTCTAATGCTTGTTGAACTGCAGCAGCTGCAGCTTCTTCATCTGGACCAGATACTTCGATTTCCAATACTGCTCCACATTTAGCACATAATGCCATAACAGTAAAGATTCTCTTTAAATCTGCTGTTTTGCCATCATATTTTGCAATAATAGTTGATTGAAACTTCTTAGCTTCTTGAACTACTACACCAGCTGGTCTTGCATGAATTCCAGCAGGATCTTTAATTGTAAATGTAAATTGTTTCATTATTTTTCTACCCCTTCTTTAATAATTTTTCTTCCTACACCTGGGCCAATTGGAATACCTTTCCATTTACCCAAGGCAGCATATTCACTTGGCACTTTCTTTTTCAAAGCACCAAGCATGAAGGCACCAAACACACATGCAATTATTGCGGCAACCATTGCTTTTCAGCAAGCTGCTCCCATAACTGCATATGAAATCATTCCACCTTCTGGAGCAATAGCTACACCACCAAAGGCTACAGCTAATGCACCACCAATAGCAGAAGCAGTTACAGATGAACCAATAACTCTTATTGGGTCTCTAACTACATATGGAATAGCTCCTTCTGAGATTCCACAGAATCCCATAATTAGGTTAGCAGGTGATGCTTGTCTATCACCGGCACCGAATTTTTGTGGGAATAGTCATGTACATAAAGCAATCATAACTGGAGGAACCATAATACCAACAATGTTTGCTGCCATTAGTTGTTGAGGAATTGTTAAATCAGCACCTGACTCAATTGCAGTTGTTAGCACAGCTAACACAGCATAGTGAGTTGCTTTATTGATTGGGCCACCCATATCAATTGCCATTAGTGCAGATACTAATGCACCAACTAGAGCAACTATGAATGTAAATCTAGCTAATTTTTGGATACCTAAACTAATACCATAGTTCATGTATGATAATGGAACATTAATTAAGAACATTGACATACCAATGAAAATAACTGATAGTAAAGGAACAATGATCATATCCTTTACACCTTGTAATGTTCTTGGCAGTTTTTCAAACCATTTCTTCATTTGGTTAACATAGAAGCCAGCTAAGAAACCAGCAACAATAGCGCCAACAAATCCAGCACTATTGGCTAATAGTGTATTCATTAAAGGTGTTGGATCATCTATTGGCGTCAACCCATGTTGTGCAGCTTCAATTAAATAAGCTAGAGAGAATGCTCCAGTCTTAGCAGCAAAGCCACCAACAAAACCTGAAACAATTCCTGGCCGTCCTGCAATCGAGTAGGCGATGAACCCACCTACTACAGGAAACATTAGACCCAGAGCTAAGTCTGCTCCCAGAATATGGAAGACTTGCGCTCCTAATGTCCAACTACCAAACTTGGAAGCAATATCTGGATACTTTTCTCCATATGTCCTAATTAACAACTCAGGTGTTACACCTGAAGCTGTATCAATTAGATATGCTATAGCTAATAAGATACCACCAGCTACAACAAATGGGATCATGTGGCTAATACCTGACATCATGTGTCTATAGAAGGTATGAGCTCTACCTGATTGGTTTTTAGATTTAATGAATTGATCTCCAGTTGCACCTTCCACCATTGTTTTAGGTTTACCTGGATTGTAAATAGGAACTGATGGTCCTAAAGCTGCATTAAGCATAGTTTTAGGATTATGAATTACTTTAGATGTAGAACATTGAATTACTCTCTTACCAGTAAATCTTTCCATTTCTACAAAAGCATCAGCAGCAACAATGATTGTTTCACAATGTTCTATTTCATCTGCTGTTAAAGCATTCTTTTGTCCTGATGAACCATTTGTTTCTACTTTAATGGTAATATTCATTTCTTTAGCAGCTTTTTCTAAAGCTTCTTTAGCCATATAAGTATGAGCAATACCTGTTGGACAAGCTGTTGCTGCTAAGATTCTTGGATATTTAGGACCAGCTGCTACTTTTTCTTCTTCTTTCTTTTCGGTTTCAGCTGCATCAATAACTTTTAAGAATTCTTCTTTAGTTTTTGCAGCTAATAAGTTTTTCTTGAAATCTTCTTGCATCAACATCGTTGATAGTCTAGCAAGAACATCTAAGTGAACATTATCTTTGCTAACAGGAGCAGCAATGATAAATAAAAGTTGAACTTTTTCCCCATCTAGGGAAGCAAAGTCAACTCCATCTTTAATTACCATTGCAGCTAGTTGTGGTTTTTTAACCACTTCAGATTTACAGTGAGGAATAGCTATTCCCTCACCAACACCTGTTGAAGATTGTTCTTCTCTTTTAAAGATACCTTTTTCATAGGTATCTAAATCTGCTATAGCCCCAGATTTACCAATTAATTGTACGGCTTGTTTAATAATGTCCGTCTTATCTTTAGCTTTGGCATCTAGTTCTACAGTATCTAACGTTAATAAATCGGTTATTTTCATAAGAACACCTATACATATTATACCATTTATTACTTAACATGTTAAGTAATAAAAAATAAGGGCTTTTACCCTTATAGTGTTGTTAAGATAATTGTTGCTTTTGCTTCTATCTTATATTGTCCAGATCCAGCTGGAATAAAGAAAGTATCATATTGCTTGAATGGTACTTTTTGACCATTATTTTCAATGGTTCCATTACCATCTAAAATAGTCAAAGCATGGAATGATTTTTCTGTAGCATTTAAGGTAATGAAATCTCTGATTTCATGCTTATAAACATTGAAAAATGGACAGTTAACTAAATGTTCATTTTTATCTGTTTTTGCTATATCTAATTTGCTATAGTTTATGCAGTCTAAAGCTTGCTTAATATGTAATGGTCTTTTTTGTCCATTACTATCAGTTCTGTTGTAGTCATAAAGACGGTAAGTTACGTCAGCACTTTGTTGTATTTCTATCAAGAAAGTACCTTTACCAATAGCATGAATTGTACCAGGGTTAATTAGGTATGAATCTCCTGCCTTAACATTAATGTTATTTAGCAAGTTTGGAATGGTACTTTCTTGTAATGCTTTTTGGACATTTTCACGATCTGAATTTTGATTTAAACCCATAAAAAGTTTACTTGGTTTTTGGTTTAAAATATGTCAAAATTCTGTCTTAATTTTAGGGTGTACTTGGATGGATAAATCATCTTGTGCATCAATCAACTTTATTAATAAAGGAAAGGCTCCTTTATAGCCTTTGGCTACAATGTCAGGATTCTTCTTAAAAAGATCTAATAAAGTTGATGATTTATCTATTGGTGAATTATTGTCATCAATACAGCTTAAAATTCATGCTTCACCAATCTTGTCATTTATTTTTTGGTCATAAATTTGAGGTAGAGTGCTACCACCTCATAAACGATGTTTTAAGATTGGTTTTAGTTTGTAAATCATATTTTCATTATAGGTTATTTGCAAAACATAGAAACTATAAGTTTCTATAAATGTTAAAAATGCAAATAAAAGAGTAAAATTAAGTTATGGGAGTAAATATGAAAAATCAAAGTAAAACAAAGGTTATTTGTACTATAGGACCTAGTTGCAATAACCCTCAAATGATGAAGAAAATGGCTGATGTTGGTATGAAATGTGCCAGAATCAACCTTTCACATGGAGATTTCAGCTTCTACAAAAAAGTAGCTGATAATCTAAAGAAAGTACCAGGTTATAAGATTCCTCTTATGACTGATACTAAAGGACCTGAAATTAGAGTATGTGAATTAAAGAAACCACTACTTATTAAATCAGGTGCTACTGTAACAATCTTAACTAAGGTTTTCAAAACACCTAACAAACCTAACACATTCTGTGTTTATGACTCAACTAAGAAATACAATATGGCAAAAGACCTTAAGAAAGGTTATAGAATTGCTGTAGATGATGGCAAGTTATACCTAAAGGTAACTAGTGTTGATGTTAATAAAGGAATGATCATCGCTAAAGCAATGAACACTCACACTTTATTAACAAACAAGAGAATCAACTTACCAGATTCATCTTACTCAATGCCATTCTTATCTGCAAGAGACATTCAAAACATGAAAGAATCTGTACAAATTGGAGCTAAATACATAGCTTTAAGTTTCGTATGTAATGTTCAAAACATTAAAGACGCAAGAAAAGTAATTGTTAAAGCTGGTGGTAAGAATGTTAAAGTATATTCAAAGATTGAAACTCAAGATGCTTTAAACAATCTTGAATCAATCGTTAAAGAAGCAGATGGTATTCTAGTAGCAAGAGGAGACCTTGCTCTTGAAACTCCATACTATGAAGTACCTTACTGAGAAACACAAATTATTAAAATGTGTAAGAAGTATAGAAAACCAGTTGTTGTATGTACACAAATGTTAGACTCACTAGAAAGAAATGTACATCCAACAAGAGCAGAAGTAACTGATGTTTACTATGCTGCTTCTATGGGAGCTGACGGAACACTATTATCTGGTGAAACAGCTAGTGGTTGTGACCCAGTTAACGCAGTTAAAACAATGCAAGCTATTATTGATGCTGCATCAAAAAGACCAATTACAAAATAGGAGATAACCCCAATGGCGGAAATAGTTCATGCCAAAGATTTAAGACCTGGTAATACCTTCTTAAATGGTGGCAATTTATACGAAGTTATTGAAAATTATTTCAATAAGACAGCAATGCGTGAAGGCATTGTTAAATGTAAAGTAAGAAACTTACGTACTGGTTCAATTACCATTGATGTTTTGACAGGTGGTAAGTTTGAAAAAGTATTAGTAGAAAACGTAAAGATGAGTTTTAGCTATGTTGATGGCTCAAACTATGTCTTTATGGACAACACTACTTTTGAAACAGTAGAAATTCCTGAAGTAAGAATTCAAAACATGAAAATGTTTTTAATTGAAGGAATTGAAGTTTCAATTCTAAAATATGGTGAGGAAATTCTAGGTATTAGATTACCTGACCAAATTACTTGTGATTTAATTGACTGTGAAGAAGCTGTTCAAGGTAACACAGTCAAAGCTATCATGAAGAAAGCTCATATTTCCACTGGACTAGAAGTCCAAGTTCCTCAATTTGTTAGACCAACTGATAGAATTATCATTCGTACTTCAGATGGTACTTATGTAGGAAGAGAAACAAAATAATGGAAAAGACAACACAAATTGAAAACTTTGATCGTGTTAATGGTTTGGGAAAAATATCAATTAGTCCTGAACTAATTTCCCAAATCATTAAGAAAGTATTATCTTCATATCAAGGATATGAGTATGTTGCTCATACAATCAAATCAATTGAAAATAATTACTATGAAGTTTCAGTTCGTGTTAAAGTTCCAAAGCCTCTACACTTTAAAGAAATTGATCGTTTACAAAAAGAATTACTTATAGTAATGAAACAATCTTTAAGTTTAACTTGTGTAGTTGTACTAAATATTGAAAATGGAAAGTAATAAACCGCAATGACAAAAAAGAGTCGACACGACTCAATATCTATATTCCAGTTTAATTAAGAACCTAAAAGGTGATGAACTTAAAACTGATTTTTTCAATGCGGATAATTATAACTTTGATGCTAACCAATTAAAGTTATTAGAATACTATGCAAATCATCAAGATGAAATAGTAAAACTATTTTCTAGTAATCTTGGCCAAAACTGGACTTGAGAAAGAATTCCAGTTATGGCTCAAGCAATCTTGATTATTTGTTATTGTGAAGTTAAAGCATTAGATACCCCTATTGCTGTAGCAATTGATCAAGCTTTAGTCACAGCTGAAAAGTATGGACAACTTGATAATAAGAAGTTTATCAATGCTATTTTAGATAAAGCTCTTAAATAGTCTAGCATAGCTAGATTATTTTTTTGATTATTTTTTAAATAAAAGTATTATATTTTTTATATGGGGAAGAAATTCATTCCAAAACTTTGTACTATATGTTCTTTAGCAACAGTTTTTAGTGTTACTCCAGCTTTATTTAGCTGTGGTGATAAACCTACACCACCTGAACCAGAACATGAACATGTTCTTGGTGGATATAAGATTGATGAAGCTTCTCACAAACTTTATGGTGTATGTGCAGATTGTGGTGAACAATTTGAACTTAGTGATGAACAATTTAGTGATATTGAAAACAAAGTATTTGTTAAATATAAAGGTGAAGACAAATACACATTAAGTGATACCACTCAAAATGATTTGACAGAAATAGTTCATAATGCATTTGGAAGTTCTGTTGATATTTATTTAATCAAGGGCACTTATATGATTGATGAAACATGGTTTGTTCAATATCATGATGTTGAAGTCAACATCCATGGTATTTTAGGTTATCATGATGAAAAGCTAACAACATTTAATTGCGTTGACTCAATTAATCATCCAGAACAATGACTTTATGAATGAAGAGGAATGATTTTAACAATTGATAATGTTAAACTACAAGGTTTAATGAAGAATGCAACTGGTGGTGGAAACTGACAAGATTATGGTATCGTACCTACAAAATTCACTGCTGAATATTGCGATGTAATTGGTTGTCATTGTACCTTTGCAACTAGTTTAGTTGAATTTAACCATTGTTTCTTTGATTGCACACAATTTGAAGGCACCGTGGAATATGGTGTTTATACTTATAATATTGCTACAAACTTTAATGATTGCGAATTTGTAAGTTATGGTAAAGCTATTAAAGTTTATTCATTAGATACAACATCTAAAGGAACAAGCGGAACATACAATATTAAAAATTGTAATTTTACTGTTATCGATCCTAAGAGCCAAAAATATGCCATCCAAATTAATAGTAAATTGCAAAAAACTTATAGATATCAGATAAGAATTGAAAATTGTCCTCAAGAAGGACATGCTGGCCTGTATACAGATGAAGGAAATATGTCAGATATAACTGTTATAGACTAATTCTTACTGCTCTTCTTTATTTGTTCTAGATAAGCATTTAATCTAAGTTCGCTTGGATTATCTGCTTTTTTATAATACTTCGTACCTTTTAATTGTTTAGGTAAGTATTCTTGATCAATCCAGTGGTTAGGATAGTTATGTGGATAGATATATCCCACATTACCTAACTTCACGTGCGATTTATAATTATTATCTTTTAAGTGCTTAGGTATTTCATAACACTTTCCATTATTCACATCTTCTCAAGCTTGGCCAAAAGCCATGTAGGCTGAGTTAGATTTAGGGCTTAAACACATTTCTACCACTGTATCAGCCAAGATTTGGTAGCATTCAGGGATTCCTACCCTCTCGACTGCTTGTGCGGCTAAAACGACCCTAGAACACAATGGCGCATTAGCAAGTCCTATATCTTCATAGGCACATGCTACCATTCTTCTAGTAATACTTACTAGATCACCAGTTGTTAATAGTCTAGCTAAATAATATAATCCTGCATCAGGATCTGATCCTCGTAATGATTTATGAAATGCTGAAAGCATATCATAATACTCATCACCATAGCTACTTCCTAACACTGTTGGGGATAGTAAGATCTTTTGTAATAATTTATTATCAACTTTATCATCTTTATAGAATTTGATAATGTTATCAATTACATTGATAGCAGATCTTACATCACCATTACAGTGATAGGCTATAGCTTTTAGTGCACTATCTGTTATGTGTGCGTTTATTTTCTTTTCTTTATTAATCTTCTTTAATCAAAGATATAGCTCATCAGGTCTGATTAATTCTAATCTAGCAATATTGCATCTTGATCTGATAGCAGGATTAATTGAGAAATATGGGTTTTCAGTAGTGCAAGCAAACATTGTTACTGTCCCATCTTCTAGATAAGGAAGCAAGATATCTTGCTTATCTTTATTTAGACGATGGATTTCTTCCACAATAATAATGTATGGTGTGGTAGATACTTTAGCTGCTTGAATAATACCTGTTAAAGCTTCTTTCTTATCAGTAGCTGCATTAAATAATGCAAATGGTAGTTTCATGTCATTACATAAAGCTGTTGCTAATGTTGTCTTACCAATCCCTGGATAACCATAGAAAATTAAGTTAATTGGCTTATTACTTTTAACCATTCTGGTTAAAAGACAGTTAGGACCAACTAAATGTTTTTGGCCAATTACATCTTCTAGTGTTTTAGGTCTTAATTCAAAAGCTAATGGTTGTTTACTCATAATTACTTTCCTAACAACATATGAATTTCTTTTTTATAGATAGGTCCATCTATTGTCCATGGGGTTTCTAAGATTTTACAAATCTTAGATACCATTGGATAATTGACTCAAGCTTTTAAGGTTTTAAGACCTATCTTACCTTCACCAATATTAGCATGACGGTCTTTATGTGCACCTTTATCATTTAATGAATCATTGATATGTAATACCTTTAGGTATTTCATACCAATAATATCATCAAAGATCTTTAAAGTTGCTGATGGATCTTTAATATCATATCCACTGTCAGAAACATGGCATGTATCTAAACAAACACCTACTAAGTTTTTGTTTTCTACTTGTTTAATGATCTCTTTAAGTTCTTCAAACTTAGATCCTATTTCATTGCCTTTTCCTGCCATTGTTTCTAGACAGATAACAACATGATTGTTTGTTTTATTAACAAAGTTAATAGCTTCAGCAATATATTTGCAGCCTAAGGTTTTATCTGGATTAGAACCTGGGTGTAAAACAAGATACTTAGCTCCTATCTTGTTAACTCTTTCTACCTCTTGTGCTAAGAATACCTTAGCAAAGTTACGTTTCTTTGCTTCAGAGTTAGCACAGTTAATGATGTATGGAGCATGAACAATGACATCTTCTACAGGAATGTGTTGTTGCTTTAATGCTTCATGCAGTTCTTTAACTTTTAATTTATTAACTGGTTGTCTAGCAATAGATTGTGGTGAACCAGTATAAATCATAAAACAGTTTGCATCTTGGCTGTTAGCCATTGCTAACGAGCCTAATAAATAATCTGGTGCGCACATGCTTACATGACAACCTAGCTTATTCATTATTTTCTATCCTTCTCATCTAATAAGCTATAGATTGTATTAAAAGCTATTTGCTCAATAGAAGCATCTTTGTTAAGAATGCTTCTTAAAGCATTAACATCTAATAATGGTCTAGGATTTCTCTTAGCTTCTAGCATTTGTGCTTTGAAACCATTAATTTGTTGTTTAGTAAAACCTAAAACAAATTTAGGGTTTCTAAAGATCTTACAGCATGCAAGAAGAAAATCTTTCTTCTTTGATGCTTTATTAAAGAGCTTAGCATCCATCTCATCATCAAAGATAAGAATGATACCATTCTTACTAGCACATATTACTTGACTAGCATTAACAGCTTGAGAGAAAGCTTTTTCATCAAGCTTACCAGATTTAACTTGTGCTAGGACATCTTTAGCTTTATCTTCTGCTTCTTTTTCTCTGTTAGAGAAGATAGCTAAAAGAATGTCTAGCTCAGATGGCATTGGGACATCTTTAGCTATAGATGGTTTAGGTTTGCTTTCTTTCTTAGGTTCTTTCTTTGGAGTTTTAACCTCAATGTCAGTTAAAACAAACATAGAATCATCTTGCGCTACTGATGGTTTTTTTAATTCTACAACCTTTGGTTGTGGTTGCTTAATAACTTTAGCTTCACGTACGGGTGTATTTGACACTCCGTCAAATACGGCTAAAGATCTAATGATAGCATGATCAATAATTACATGGACATCTGTTGGACTAGAAACTTTGAAATAAGTTTCTTGTCAGATGTCAAGTAATTGGATTAACTTATCTGTTTCATCTAAACCGAAGTTATTAACTAGGTTTTCATTAACTTTAGTTAGAAGTTTATAGTTTCCAGTTTTTAGATAAATAAGTTTATCTGTTAAGATGGAAACTAACAAACTAGCAAAACTTACAAAGTTTATACCAGATTCAAAATATTGGTTAATCTTAGCAAAGATAGCTTGACTATCTTTAGAAATTAATAAGTTCAAGAATTGAACCATTTCACTTGGACTTAGTAATCCATAAATCTTATAGATATCATCAGCTTTAATGTTATTGTCACCATAAGTTGCGGTTTGTTCAAGGATGCTTAAAGCATCTCTGGCTGAACCGTCAACTATATCTGCAATAACTTTCAAAGCATCTAAATCATATTTAATGTTTTCTGCTTTACATACTTTGGTTAATAATTTAACCATATCACTATGTAAGATCTTGTTAAATCTAAAACATTGACATCTAGATAAGATAGTTCCAGGTATCTTATGCATTTCTGTTGTAGCAAAGATAAACACAACGTGTTTAGGTGGTTCTTCTACAAGTTTTAATAAAGCGTTTCATGCTTGTGTTGTTAGCATGTGTGCTTCATCAATAATGTAGACTTTCTTACCAAGTTTAGTTGGTAAGAACATGGCTGCATCATTGATTTGTCTTACTTCATCAACACCGTTGTTGCTAGCACCATCTAGTTCAATAACATCCATGACTTGGTTGTTGCTAAAGTCTTTGCAGACTTCACAACTGCCACAGACATCTCCATCTTTGCTATCTAAACAGTTCATCGCATTAGCAAAGATTTTAGCAATAGATGTTTTACCTGTACCTTTGGTACCAGCAAAAACATAAGCATTGGCTACAACATTGTTTTTGATAGAGTTTTTTAAAATCTTGACAATATATTCTTGTCCTACTACATCTCTAAAAGATTTAGGTCTATATTTACGATATAGTGATAGATAATTCATAGTAGTAATATTATATAAATATTTATATAATATTAAACATTATGAGTAGGACAGAAATTGGTCAAGATTTAGTAGTTATTTCTTCTCACTATATGGATAATAACTCTTATCTTATTTTCAATAAGAAAGAGGCTATAGTTATTGACCCTAGCTTTAGTGGTCAAGATATTATTGATAACATACCATACGATACTAAAGTAGTAGGTATCTTATTAACTCATGCTCACTTTGATCACTGTTATGACACACAGTTATTAGTAAATAAATATGCTTGTCCTGTCTATATTCATGAAGCAGATAAAGATACCTACTATAAGTATCGTTATGATGATTTAACTGATATGAAGGTTAAAGACTTTGCTAAAGCAATTAAATGATTTAACCATAATCAATTAAAGATAGGTAATTTTAAAATAGATGTTTTGCCTACACCTGGACATTCTGCAGGATCAGTTGTTTATAAATATAACAACTATATCTTTGTAGGAGATACCTTGTTCTACAATAGTTATGGTAGAACAGATCTAGGTAACTCTAATCCTATAGATATGTTTAAATCATTAAATTTATTATGGAAAGAATTAAAAGATAATAACTTAATTCTTCCTGGCCATAATAAATGAGGAACATTTAAAGAAGTTAAACAAGTTAACTGAATGGTTAAAGAGATAATAAAAAAATAACACCCGGGTGGGTGATATTTTTTATTGAATATTTAATTATTCTTCTGCGTGTTTTACATCTTTAAAGTAATGCGAAGCAAATATCATGTAGTGTTCTCCGCCAGAACGTTCTTTGTTGTATTTTTGTGATTCTTTTCTGATTGTTGTTTGAGAAGTTCCGTCTTCATAATAATAAGTTTGTTCGAAAACACTGTTTAAAATCATTTCTCATTCAGAATCTTGTGCGGTTTTTTCAGAATCTAATAAGCAGAATCATCCTTCTACACCAGAAGCGTTTTTATATCATTGGAAAGTAAGCGGAAGATTTTTAACTTCAAATGTCATCTCTTCGTTTTCCTCTATTTTAGTTATTTTTGTTTGTTCACTATCTGTTGTTGTGGCTTTAGCTTTTATTTTACCTTTAGCAGAAAGTTTTAATTCAGTAGAATCAAATTTAGTTACTGTAAAGTTTATAGATCCAGTTCCTGTAGTTTTCGCTTCATTAACATCGGATAGTTTTGGTTCGTTACCACTAATCAAATAGTAGAATGTACACATTCAATCATCAGCTAAAATTGTTTTATTTTTAGCAACATCGTCAAAATATGCTTTTTTAGCTTCAGCATTTTTCATGCCGGTTTCATCTCCAGCGTGTGGAGCAACTTTTGCTTTGTATTCTTCTTTTATTACACCATTTTCGAAGTCAGATGAAAAAGATACGCCAGCCCCACATGATGTAACAATTGGAGCTACGATAGCAGCTGTACTAGCAATAGCAGCTACTGGTAATAATTTTTTTAATAATTTCATTAATAAATTTCCTTCTGTATTGCCTATCGCTAGGGAATACGTATATATTATATATAAGCAAAAATGTGTTTAATATATATATTTTTATTAATATATTACATATATTAGATAAGAAAAAACACCCTTTTGGAGGTGTCTTTTTTTATTTAATTTACTCTATATAGTTTGATTTAGGAAATAATGAGAAGGATTGTTCCTAAATTCTAAGTATCGAAGAGGTTTTATATCTGATTCTACTGAACTTTCTGGGTAGTCTTTGTTATATACTTCTTTTAATTCCATACCAGTAATTATAGTTCCAGATCCTTGTTCTTGAATTTCCTTCATTATTCCATAGCCTTTAATTGTTCAATTACTTTCTGTGATTTTAGTGCTATGTGGTGCAAGCCTTCAGCCTCCTTTTGAATAAGTTAATTGCATAGGTATGTTATTGTATTCAAATGTAAAATCCATGTCCATTTTAAATGTTACGCTATTTTGTTCAATTTCTGTTTGTGTTTGTTTTATTTTTGCTTTTCCAGAAAGAGTACCATCTTTCGCATTAAAGGATGATATTGATAAACTTACTGATCATTCAATTGTTTCACCTTCTTCATTCAAACCCATCATTTTTTGTGTTTGACCGAATTGAGAAAATAAAATGTCATCGACTAAAATCATTTTGTTTTTTTCAATATCAGCAAAATAAACTTCTTGGCCTTTTGCAACATCAGTTATTGATGAATCCTTTGCTTTTGGTTCAATTGTAGCCTCATAATATTTATCTTGCTCTCCCTCCGCATTCATTGTGCATGCAAATGTTTTAGATGCACCACATGATGTAACAATTGGAGCTACGATAGCAGCTGTACTAGCAACAGTAGCTACTGGTAATAATTTTTTTAATAATTTCATTGATAAATTTTCTTTCTGTATTACCTTATCAATAGGAAATACATAAGTATTATATATAAGTAAAAAAGTTATAAGTATATATTTTCAAATGCGCTATTTGAGTTAGAAAGAAAAACACCCTAATGGGTGTTTGTTTTGAAACTATAAAATAGTTTAATTTATATATGAGCAACTTCGTAAAAGTAGAATGAAGCAAAATTGAAATATTGTGCTCAGTCATCTACTTCCTTATTAGCTTTATTATATGTTTGATCTATTATAGAGAAAACTCTTACTGATGAACCTTCAGCACTCATTTCAAATTCAGCATTTACCGAAATTTTGATTTGTCAATCTAGTTCGTCTAATTTAGGCTCGTCGGCTGATACTCACCAATGTGTTTCTGGATCCGTTCAACCAAATGCAACCGGAACATTATGAAAACTAATAATAGTGTCTGCTTTTATGTCTCCTGTTGGTTCGTTTATTCGCGGTGAACCTTTAGCATTAAGCTTAATTTTTATCTTGCCAGATATTTTACGATCTTGAATTTTTGATAAAGATAAATTTATGGACCCAGAACCAGTATCTGGATCACCATCTCCTTCCACCATGTCAGAGTTAGGCAATTGCCCAGTGATTGATGTGTATAAAGTTGCCATTCAATCATCAGCAAAAATTTTAGGATTTTTAGAAACGTCTTCAAAGTATGCTTTGGAAGCATCTTCATCATTCATTCCTGTTTCATCTTTAGCATGTGGCGCAATTTGTGTTTTATATGGATTTTTAATTTCTCCATCAACAAATTCTGTTGATCATGTAATATTTGCTACACCACAAGATGTAACTAGTGGTGCTACTACTGCAGCTGTGCTAGCAACTGCTGCGATAGGTAATAATTTTTTAAATTTCATTAATAAAATCTCTTTCTGTAAGTGAGTCAAACTCCCTTACACCGCCATTATATATATATATATAGCGAAATTTTTAACTAAATTTCGTTTATATAACAAAGAAAAAACACCTTAAAAGGTGTTGTTCTATTGCTCTATATATTCTTGGTCTGAGAAATAATGAGAATCAAATTGTCAAAGTTGAAATATTAACGTGGATTCAGAAAATGATTGATAATCCTTATCTATTAAAACGTCAAAGGAGATGTTGAAATCTCCACCAGATGTCGCACATTCTTGTTTAATTTTAAGTAATCCTTTTGCATCAACTGATCAGTTTGGGTCAAATTCATAGTCAACTTCATCTATTGAGAAAGTGAATTTATCTAAATCACCAACATCCGTTGCTGTAAATTTTATAGGCATATTTTTGTAAACAAGAGATATGTCATAATCTATAGTGCTTGTTTCAACTAGTTTATGAGATTCTCCTCCCTCCCACGTTTGATGAATCATTACGCCTTTACTTTTTACTTTCGTAGAAAGTTTTTTGTTTATTGAATCAAACTTTGTTATAGAAATAGAAATGCTAACTTTGGAAGGGAATGTTATGGTGTAACCATTTTCGGGATCTTCATGTTTGCCAAACATGTTAAAAAACAAATCATCAAGTAGAATTTCGTTGTTTTGACTAACTTCGTCAAAATATGCCTTTTCAACAGCATCTTGGGTTATAAATGGTTCACCTTTTGCTTTTTTTGTAATTTTAGGTTGATAATAACTTAAAGGATGTCCTTCATCATCATAATTACAAGAAAATGATGCTGATATGCCGCCACATGATGCAACAAGTGGTGTAATGATTGTTGCCACACTGCCAATAGCAGCTATAGGTAATAATTTTTTAAATTTCATAAGTTAATTCTTTCTGTATTACCAAATACAGAAAAATTATATATATATATATATGTTAAAATCTTTAATAGATTCTTTGTATTGAGTTTTGACAAAATTCATTATTACATTCAGCTGTGTTGTTTAAACATTTCTTCATGTCTATCTAAACGATCTTCAATCTTAAATTTCTTTTTGTCAATTAAAACTTTATTCCACTAAATTATTTTTTTGAACTAAATTGTCAATTCTTTGGTTTATTTCCATAAAACCATTTCTCATCTCAATCATAATATCTTGCAGAGTTACCTTTGGTTTCTTTCTATAACCAAAGGCAACTGCACTATCTTTAGATTCTTTGTATTGAGTTTTGACAAAATTCATAATATCACTAGATCTTGTAAGGATCTTAACGATATTATATTCATTCTTAAAATTTGTGCCAGTTATTTCTCCATATGGCTTAGCCATAATTAGCACCTCCCATATAACTCTTCGCAGAAAAATAAAAAATTTTCAAAATATTTTAAAAGTTATTTAGAACCAGTTCAGAGCTTAACAAATAAAAAAGCAATGGTAAACCATTACTTTCTAATTCTTAAAGTCTTGAAGCTGTTAAATTAAATAAAAAAGAGCATCATGCTCTATTTTATTCAACCGTGAGCTTTAAATAATTGCTCATGTTGATCAAGCCTTTTTAATATTAGATCTAGTTTTTCTTCCATGAGATCTAGTTTTTCTTCCAAGAGACCTAGTTTCTCTTCCATGCGATCTAACCTAGACTTTTTATGTTTTCTAGGTTTACTAGGTGGGACAACATCAGGCTTAGCTAAAAGTAAAAGACTTTTATTGTCTTTATATTTTGGATCATTTAGTAAGTCTTGTATTGTAACTGCCATAACAATATACTTCTTTGTAATCCCATTATATGTTTGAAATAATTCCAATTCTTTCATGTTTAATTATACCCGTAGGGTATTCCCATATAACTCTTCGCAAAAACCAAGAAAAATTTTCAAAATATTTTAGTCTATCTTTACAAATATATATTTGTAAAGATATAATGAAAATATGAATGATACTATTTTAAATAGATTATTATCCCATATCCAATCAAAAGGGATAATTATCTCTGATATTAAACGTTTAAACAAATATATTGTAAACGGTAATTACAATCGGGTAATGAAACCCTATTTGAAATTGTTAGAAACACAAAATGTTGGACAATTACAAATCACTACTGATGATTTATTAAATTTATATGAATTAGATAAGAAAATCTCTATCTTATTCTTAAACCATTTATTAGAGATTGAGAAAAGACTAAACACACAAATAGCCTATATTATCGAAGATACATATAGGATTTATGATGGTTGTTTATTCTCAAGAGATAAAGATTTTCTAAAACACCAAATCTTTTCTAATGCTAGTAGTAGTTTGTGTGGCGTAGGCTTTGATCAACTTGTTAATAAGATGACCAAGTATGCTCACATTAACCCTAATACTAACAGTTATGAAAACGTTTCAAGAAATAACTTGTATTTAAAATGAAAAACATGTCCATTGGATGCTTTATGTTTAACTTGAACATTTTCTACAACTGTTTTAGTTTACTTTGCTTTAAATGACCAACTAAAGAAAAAAGTCGTTAAATTCTTTAGATTGTCACCTAATAAGGTTTCTGCCTTTGATGATTTAATTAATAACTTCTTATCATTAAGAAACCTTATTACTCATAACAATGTTATGTTTGTTAACATGTTGGATCTACAAGACCAACAAATGGTTAACAACTATAATGATGTCTTTAGAGCAAAGAAACAATTTCTAGACTTCTATGATTTTGCTATCTTACTAGAATACTTTAGTAATGTTCCTACCTTATTTGAAGATCTAAAGCGTACAGTAGAAATGTATGACTTTAGTCCTAGATTAAAACTATTAATCAATAGATTATTAATGGGTTCAGGTGCTAATAATGGCTAAACTATTACATAAGACTAAATACTTATCTTTATATAAAACTAAGCAAGGTTTTATTTATGCCCAAAGAAAAGGCATCAATTCTACTGCTACGCTTTGTTTTAAAAAAGTTAAAGGTGATTATTTATTTTTAATTAGATATCAACCACTGCCAGTGGTTAATACAGTAAAGCATCTAAAGTGAGATGATTGCTATGCTTGTCCTATTACTGGAAGCATAGAAGAAAATCAATCTCCTTTAGATAATGCTTTAAATGAAATATATGAAGAAGCTAATATTAAAGCAACTAAAAAGAACTTAGTTGCTGGAAGTTATTGTGTTTCATCTACCCAAATGAATGAAACAGTCTTTAACTTCTTGTTTGATGTTACTGACTGTAAGACTGTTAACAAAAAGCAAGGAGATGGTTCAATCTTTGAAAATGTGTCACTTAATAAGTGACTAACATATAAACAAGTTAAAAAGATTGTGTTAAATGCTAATAACCAAATCTATCTATCATCTTTATTAACTTGTTTAGATTTATTTGAAACTTATTATGGGAAGATTAAGAACAAACATTAATGCTCCACAATTAATTAAGAACTATCCTAATTATTGTGATTTAGATTCTTTAAAGCTTTCAAACAAACCTATCTATATGGAAATAGGTTGTGGTAAAGGTGATTTTTTAATTAATCATGCTTTGAAACATAAAGATATTTTTTATGTAGGAATAGAAAAGTATTCTACTGTTATTTTGAAAGCTTTAAAGAAGATAGAAAGAAATAAGCTAGAGCTTAATAACTTAATGTTTGTTTGTGCTGATGCTAAGGATATAGATATTAAAAAGTTTAAACATAGAATCTCTAAGCTATATTTAAACTTTTGCGATCCATGACCTAAAAAGCGTCATGCTAAAAGAAGATTAACTTCGTCTAGTTTTCTAGACATGTATAAGTTAATCTTAGATGATAAAGCACTTGTAGAGTTTAAAACTGATAATGATGGTTTATATGAATGATCATTAGAGTTGTTAAAAACCAGAAAAGATCTTAAAGTGCTTTATCAGACAAACAATCTTTATAAAGATCTAAAACATAAGTTTAATATAGATAATGTTCAAACTGAATATGAAAAGAAGTTTGTCCAATTAAACAAGAACATTAATAAGATTGTTTGACAATATAAATAAAAAAGAGGCATTTGCCTCTTTTTATTTACTGATTTTATGCAGCTGGGTAAACGCCAGCTACAACTTTTATAGGACCTTGTTGAAGTGTGTATTGACAATCAACTTTTATTAGCCCACCATTATCTTCGTAAATGGATGCTATACGTGATGTAGTAAACATAATGTTGTTGGAATCATCAATAGTGTAGTCAGTATTATATGTAAGTTCTTCTCAATGAGCTGAAGTTCCAGATTCAGTCCATATGTAAATGTGAGTTTCGGCTTCAACATAAGTAGCATCTTGTCCTAACAATTGAATAGTCATAGATGCAGGAGCAGCTTCAAATTTAGTTCAGTCAATTAATTGGTATTCAACTAATGCTTCAGCATTAAATGTTCCACCAACATTGTGAGTTATTGATCCACTTGAAAGTTCTGCAACACCAGTTTCTTCGTGTAATACATAATTGTTTACATAAAATTCATCTTTTGCTGATTCAGGGTTTTTAACTGTTACTGTAAAGTTATCAGATGCTGTATGACCATCTTCATCAGTACATGTAACTTTTATGTCTACTAATAGTACACCAGTTAGTACTGTTGACGAAGCAACAGACAATACACCAGTAGTAGGGTTTAGACTAACTCCAGAAGGAAGAGTTGTTTGTGTTGAGTAAGTTTTTGTCACAGTAGAAGTAAAGCCTGATGTAGAGACTGTTGGTGAAGCTTCTACAAATTGTGATGTAGGAATTTCAAGTTCTTCTGGCTCATATGTTAATGTAACTGTAGGTGCTGGAATTACACTAACTGCAATTGTAGCAGTTGCATGACCACCAGTATTAGTTGGAGCAACACTAGTTGCTGTAATTGTAGCTGGATTTGCACCTGTTGGAGCTAAAGCAGCAATTTGACCAGTTGTTTTGTCAACCATTACATTAGGTGAATTTGAAGATCATGTTACAGTTTGATCAACTTCACCTGTTTCAGTCTCTACTTTCGTAACAGTAGCATGTAAAGTTTCTGTTTTACCAATTCCAATTGATAAAGTTGAACCTTCAGTAATAGTTACAGATTTAGCTCTTACAGTATGAACTGTAAAGGATACTTTTGCAGAATCAACACCATCAACTGTTGCTCAAATTTGTACTGGATTAGTTGATTCCTTCAAAGCATGAAGGTTACCATTTGCATCAAAACTTGCAACAGTGTTATCAGATGAATGATATGTAACTTCAGGATATGTGACAGTAGTAGGTTCAGTTGTTACTTCAGTAGCAACTGTTTCTCCAGGGTTAGCTGTTAACTTAGCTGGAGTAATTGTTACTTTTGTAGGATGAACAGGAGCAGCACCAACTGTTATAGCTAAAGTTGCTGATTTACCATCAATGTTTGTTGCAATAATATTAACATTACCTGCAGCAACACCAGTAATTAAACCGTTTTCATCAACTGTTGCTCTAGTATTATCGCTTGAAGATCAAGTGATTTGATTTAAAGCAGTACTTGGAGTAACAGTAGCAGTTGCTTGCAATGTTTCAGTTGCTTTAACTGTTGTTTGAGGTGCAGATATTTCTACCTTAGTTGCTATAGGGTGAATAGTTAAAGTTTTAGAAGCTTTAACACTTGGTGCAACTTTTGAAGTTGCAATGATATCTACAGTTTTTGGTTCACTTGTTGTAGCAGTACTCTTAATTGAAACTGTACCATCAATAGCTACAGTTGCAAGGTCTGAATTGCTTGTTGATCATTCAACGTCTTGACATGGAACACCGCTTTCAGAAGTAAATTTAGCTGTAGCTTGAATTGAATCTCCGGCAAAAACATCTGTTCTAGGAACAGTAATTTCAACATCAGTAGGTAGTGGTGTAACTTCATAATTAATTCTTTTTTGGAAACCATCACATAACACTTCAATTCAACCAGTACCCACACTTGTCCCTTTAATAAATAATGTGTTATCAGTCTTTGTGTATTCAAAATGCGCTGGTGAACTTCACGCAAAACCACATTCTTGTTTAATATCTTCAGGTAAAAGTTTAGCAGATATATAAGTAGTTCCACCTATTGGAATTATTGTGGAAGGTACATCAACTATAACATCTTCAATTTCTTTAATGTTGATTGTAAAGTCATCAGAAATATCTGAATAAGTTTTAGATTGAACATGAACTATTACAATATCGTCATCTTCACCATCTACTTCAACATTAGCTTTAGTTGAATCATTAGGATCAACAGTAATATCTCCTGTTCCTGTACTAGTTTCTTTAATTGATCATTCAAAACCGCTCTTATCTAAATCAATAAATTTAGGATTGTCGATAACAGCAGTTAGATCTAGGTGTTGCCCATCAGCCAATGCAGATACATTGTCCTTAGAAACAATTTGAATGCTTGGTTGTTCAATAATGTTAAGTGTTTTAGTGTCACCAACAGTTTCATCAACAATTGATTTTACTGTTATAGTAACAACGCCAGCTTTCTTAGGCGTAATTTGTACTATTTGATGTCCTTCAGCATCACGATCAGGCAAAATACTTGCAGTAGCAATTTCGTTATTGCTTGAAACTGCCATAACCTTGTCATTGTATCCTGATTCGCCTTCAGTATTAATAATAGCTTTTATTGAAGTTTCGCTAGTTAAAGCAAGGTCTTGTCAACCTTCACCGATTTCTACTGATGTAGGTGCTATATCAGTAACTTCTATAGTAACTAAAGCACTAATGGTTTGGTCAATAGTTGATGTTGCAGTGAACATAACTTCGCCAAATTCATTACAAATAGCATAAATTTCGCCAGAAGCTTTATCAATTGTAGCAATCTCAGGATTACTTGATGTTCAAGTAACAGTAGGTGTTGCTCAACTTGGTTCAAATTCAGTTGCTCTAGCATAAGCAGTTTGACCTTTAGCTAAGGTGTCGATTACTGTTCCACTTTCTTTTTGGTCGTAAACATAAGCTTTGAAGCTAGCTGGAGCAGCTCCAAATTGTCCAAAGTATGTAATACCACCTGCTTGTGAAACTTTAACTTCAATAACTTCATCAGTTAAATAATCTTTAAAAATAATATCTCCAGAAACACCCATAAGTTCTTCTTGAGATTTAGATTCAAATTCTTCATTTGTTAAAGAATAAGAAATTCTAACATCAAATGAACCAGGTTTTCCAGCTTCAAGAGAGTTGTTGAAATTGATAATTTCAGCAAATGGTTTATTTGTAGAAAGCCCTAAGAAACCACCAGTTAATTCGATGTTAGGCATTCTTTCAAAACCAACAAATGAGAAGCCTTTATAAACAAGTTCTGCATTTCAATTACCAGTAACATCATCTTGTTTTCAAATACCAACAGGTAAATGTTCTCCGTCTGTTTTTGCAGCTTCAGTGTTATCAATAAAGTTAGCACATGTATAAACCAATGTTAGGTTCTTAACCTCACGTTCTACATGTTTGCCTTGTCCGTTAGTATATCACATTCCAATGTTGAAAGTATATTTATAAGTATTTTTAACAGTTGGGTAGAAAGCTAATGTTACTTTAGCTTTTACTTTACCACCAACAACTGTTGCTGTTGTTGTTTGCCCACCATTAACGAAAACGACTTCAGCATCACCATTAATTGAATTTTGTGGTTCAGTAGACAAAATTGACAAGTCTACTGTGTTATCTTTAACTTCTTCTTTCATATCGAAGATTAAAGTTGCTTCATTAGTTGTTGGAGATACATATACAGTGCTTTCTTCAGCAGCTACGATTGGTAAGTTACTTACACCAATAGCAATACCTGCTGCAGCACCACCAACAAGTGCTACTCCACCAATTAATGGAAGAATAACATTTGTTTTCTTATATCTTTTAATTTTTATTTGATTTTTGGTTGTTTCTTTATTTTTCATAAAATCCACCTTATTTTTACATGTGATTATTATATAAAATATATAGAAAATTATATTATTTTTATATATTCTATATAAAGATCACGAAAACTCCTATTTTCCTGTGCTTTTTCTTATAATATTAGAATAAGAGAGGAAAGAAAAAATGTCTGAACAAACAGGAAGAAAAGGCACATACTATACATTAGCTAAATGATATAGATGAGCTTGTATTATCATCATTCTTGTTCCACTAGCAGTTCTAATCATGGCAGGTATTAACCTTGCTATGGGTGGATCACAAGAATGATACTTAACAGGAGTTAATGTTCTTAGCATTATCTCACTAGTAGCAGCAATAATCTTTGTTGTATTAACAATTATTATGTTCTTTGCTGCAGGAACAGTTAGAGGCCAAGCTAGTACATTAGGAATTAGAATTGGATTACTAATTGCTCTATGCTTAGTATTTGCAACAGGATTCTTTATTCTAGTAGTTAGCTACATTCCATCACTACAAGATGAAGAATGAGTTAACTGAGTAGTTCTATTCCTACCAGTAATTACTATGGCAGGATATATAACTGGTGCTATCTTAGGATCTAAGATTAAAAACGCACTTGCTTAATAAGTGAAGAAATAAAAAAAGAGATTGGGTCAAACCAATCTTTTTTATTTAACTTGTTTACCATTTAAGCTAAACAAACTTGAGCTAGTAACTTTAACTTTGACAAAGTCACCAGGTTTAGCTTCACCTTTAAAATTAACTACTTTTCAGTTGTGTGAATAACCTGTTAACATTGATGGATCTGTCTTACTTTTTCCATCAACTAAAACATCCACAATTTTACCAATATATTTATTATTGTTTCACTTAGAATATTTACGAACTAATTCATTTAATTTTGTTAAACGTTTTTGTTTAGTTTTTAAATCAATTTTATCTACAATAGATGCGCCAGGAGTGCCGATTCTAGGCGAGTAAATGAATGTATAAGCATTATCGAATTTAACCTTTTTATAAAGCTTAATTGTTTGCTTAAAATCTTTATCAGTTTCATTTGGAAAACCAACAATAATATCAGTCGAAATTGTGCAGTTTTTTATTTGTTTTCTAATCTTCTTTATCAAAGATAAATAAGTGCTAATTTTCATACCACGATTCATCTTTTTTAAGATTGCTTCTGAACCTGATTGAATTGGTAAATGAACATATGCCATAAGGTTATCATATTTAGCCATCACATCAATTATTTCAGGATCAAAATTTCATGGATTGCTTGTAGCAAATCTGATTCTTTTTATTCCAGTTTTTGCTACATCTTCAAGTAAGTTTACAAAACGATAATTCTTGTTTAAATCAATTCCATAAGAATTAACGTTTTGTCCTAACATGGTAATGTCTTTATAACCTTGTTTTTTAAGTTCTAAAACTTCTTTAATAATGTCAAGTCTATCTCTTGATCTTATTGTTCCTCTTGTATAGGGAACTATACAATATGAACAGAAATGATCACAACCATACATGATGTTAACTAATGCTTTGTGTTTGCTTTCACGATAGTCAGGAAGGTTTTCAATAATATCTCCTTCCTTGCTTCAAACTCTTACTATTGGTTTCTTATAAACATAAACATTTTCTAGAATGGCAGGTAATTCATAAATGTTATGTGTACCTAACACAAAGTTAACATCTTTAAAAAATTGGTTAACTTCTTTAATTGTTTTTTCTTGTTGTGGCATACAACCACATAAACCAAAGACTAAGTCTTTTCTTTTCTTTTTTAAAGCTTTTAGTTGTCCTAACATACCAAAAGCTTTATCTTCTGCATTTTGTCTAATTGCACAAGTATTTAAAATAACTAAACTAGCTTTTTTTCAATCTAGTGTTTGTTTAAATCCCATAGCTAATAAGATAGCTTTAATGATTTCACTATCTCTTTCGTTAGCTTGACAACCGTAGGTTCTAACAAAGAAAGTTTTATCTTTTCCTAACTTTTTTTGATTAGAAGTTAAAGCAAAAAGGTTATTAAGATATTGGATCTTTCCAGCATTGCGAGTTCTTGCTTTTGCTAGAGAGGGGTAAAGGTTTTCTAACTTAATAACTTTTTCCATAACAATATTATTATTTTATACTATAATAAACAAAGATTATATTTATTATGAAAAAGACATCTTTTATTAAAAAACTAAGTTTAAGTTTAGCTACAGTTGGTGCTGTTGCTCCTCTAGTAGTTTTAGCAACTAGTTGTTCAGATACTAAGGCTGTAACAACTACCTACATTTCTTTTAACAGTTTTAAAGATTTACTAGACGAAGGAAAAGAATTGAACTTAACAAAAATGGAAAATGGCCATTTTTCTAATGATTCAATTCTTTTAGGTGATAAGAGATTCTACAAAGGAAACTATGTTTTATTTGTAGGAAGTAATGGATATTTGAATGCTGGTAAACCATCATCAACTATGCAATTCTTTGGCGGTGAATCAAACATGGATCAAACCGTTGAACAATGATTCACTACTTTGTTTGGTTCATCTTATTGAGCAAATGATATTCAACAAGCATGAGTTCTACGTGACAGAATTGATCGTGAATTTGGTTTTGTTACATTCATTGACAATTTTGACTTTAAAGTAAAAGACAAAACTGGTCATGAAATCTTTGTAACTGAAACTGGTGAATCAGGTGGTCTAACTACTGCAATTGGTCCATTTGACAAGTGAGGAGACAAACTTGTTCCAAGTAGAAGATACAACAAAGAACATGGTTATGAATTTGATAAAGATGAAGAATTAACTTCTGATGATTACATCAGAATTGATGACCAAGCTAAAACTTATCGTGCTTTCTGTGAAAGAGGAAAAGCTATGTTCCCTACAACAGAAAAAAGAACAAAAACTTTTAACACTGATGCTAATAACACTGATGGTTACATGTTAATTTATAAAGATGGAAGATTACAAGAAATTGCTGGTATTCCAATTGTTATCAAAGAAGGTGCAACACCTGACGATAAAGATGAAGATACAAAAACTTTATTTGGTGCTATAAACAAATATTTCACAGAACATGAAGAAGAAAAGTAATCTATCAAAACCTGAAGATAATTACACAAAAATAACCAAAGTTACTTTGGTTATTTATTGTTTAATAATGGCTTTAGGTTTGATTGCTTTTGGTATTGTGTTTGCCATAGTAAATGATCCAACATATTTGTATGGTTTTTTACTATGTTTAGGTCCTGGATTATTGTTTGTATTTGCTAGCTGTTTTTTACCTATTCCAAGACTACTAGATGCTAAGGCCTCTAAAGGCATAATTGTGTGATATGTTATTGCTTATGTTTTGAAGTATGCAGCCATAATTGGTATTCCATTTATTGGGCTGGTTTTTGACCAATTTTTTAACAAGTGAGTAATGTTAGCAACCACGCTTATTGCACCGCTAACTGTTATTATTATTAAGATTATTTTTGCTAACTATGTTAGCAAAAAAGCTAAAAATAGGGTAAAATCTTAATATGAGTGAATGACAACCCTTAAGCATAAGACCGCAAATTTTTTCCATCTTTGTGGTGGCAGTAATTATTGCGATCTGTTGCATTATTTACTACA
The DNA here is from genome assembly GCA_024427265.1 of Mycoplasmoidaceae bacterium. Next base: position 5,729 of record JAKSVP010000006.1, on the reverse strand, counting down.
AGAAATCTAAATCACTAAAAGCTAATGAGGCTCCTAGTGGTTATTTACTTGCTGTAGAAATCTATGTGTCATATTTCAGAAACATGGTTCATGAAATTCTTGGACCTAAGTTTGATAAGATGACACCATTATTTGTCTTCATCTTCACTTATGTTCTAGTTTCCAATGTAATTGGAGTCTTTGGTCTTGAAAACCCAACTGGATCATACACCGTAACTTTGTCAATGGCTTTAATCATGTACATTGGTGTATGAGTTGTTGGTTTTAAATTTCAAAAACTTTCTTACCTTAAAAACTTCTGCTTCAAGATTACAACTAAGAAGGGTAAACAAATTCCAGTTTTCATTAACCCTCTTGAAGTAATGAGTAACATTGCACCATTGATTTCAATGTCATTCCGTTTATGAGGAAACATTACTGCTGGTTCTATCATCATCACTTTGTGATTCTTCTTCACAAACTGACTATGACAAAACGTTCCAGTGTTAGGAACTATCAACCTTCTTGGTGGATTAACTGGAGCACCAATCCGGGCCTACTTCGATCTGCTATCAGGTTTAATCCAAGCTCTAGTATTTACAATGCTAACCATGGTTTATTGAAACATGGCCAAAGGAGATGATGCACCTGAACCACAGGTTAACATTGTCCAACCTAAAGCAAATTTATATACTAAGTAAAATATATAAATAAAAAGACATAAAAAAATATATACTAAAAATGTATATATTTTTTTAAAAAGGAGAAAACTATGAACCAAGCTATTGGAGCAGGTCTTGCTGCTTTAGGTACAATAGGTACTGCTATCGGTCAAGGTTATGCTTGTGGTAAGGCTGTTGAAGCTGTCGCAAGAAACCCTGAAGCTGAAAGCAAAATTAGAACTACACTAATCGTTGGTGACGCGATCGCTGAAACATCAGCTATCTACGCATTGATTATTGCAATTCTATTAATCTTCGTTGCAAAATAGGAGATAACAATGGGAGTAAATAAATCAAAAACAAAAGGATCATTAATCGCTGCACTTATCTCTTCGATAAGTGTTTTACCGGTTTTATTATCTTTAAGTTCTTGTGAACCAACAATTGATGTTGTTGACAATCTACTTCCAAACTTTTGAGTTTTCTTAACTCACATGATTGCTGCCGTGGTGTTAGTAGTATTGATGACTTGATTGGTTTGAAAACCAACTAAGAACTCATTACAAAAACGTCATGACTATATTGCTAAAGAAATTGCTGATGCTCAAAAAGCAAAAGAAACAGCAACTATGGAACTTAATGAAGCTAACCAATTAAAAGTTACTGCCTTAAGTCAAGCAATGTCAATCACAACACAAGCTAAAGCTGAAGCTTTTGGCATTATTGAAAAAGCTAGACTAGAAGCAAAGCAAACAGCTAATAAGATTGTGAAAGATGCAAAAGAAGATGTAGAGAAAGAAAAACGTGATGCAAGAGCAAATGCTCAAGACAACATCATCAACATTGCCTTTGATGTTGCTCAATCAGTTCTTAACAAAGAAGTTGATAAGCAAGACAAAGACAAATACATTGATGATTTACTAGAATCAATTGAAAAAGATTTAGAAAAAACTAAATAATGCAAACTGTTAATCGTGTTCTATCTTATGCTAATGCTATCTTTAGCATTACTAAAGACAAAGAACTAATCGAAAAATATTATCAACAAATTGCGGCATTAGATGCAATGAATGTAACTAATCCTGATTTTTATAATATCTTAGCAGCTAGATCAATTGATAAAAATGAACGTAAAGAATTAGCAAAAACAGTATTAACTGGTTATGGTTTTGAACCAACAGTAATCTACTGAGTGTGAACAATCATTGATAATAACATTTATCACAGATATCATGCTATTGCTTTAATCTGTCGTGAAATGTATCATGATATCTTCAACATTACCAGAGTCAAAATCACTTCGGCTAATGAGTTAAGTGAACCTCAAATGGATAAAATCAAAGATTTCTTTGAAAAGAAACTAAAAAGAAGAATTGATGTCGAATGACATATTAAACCAGACCTAATTGGTGGTTTAAGAATTCAAGTGAACAACAAAACATATAGCAACACATTCAAAGCAAAATTAGATAGTTTAAAACAACAACTACTATCTAAGAAAGGATAATTATGGCAACTAAAACAGATCAATTTGCTGCCTTAATAAAAGCAAAAATAGATAAATACGCTAACAACATTAAGAAAGATGAAATTGGTAGAGTAATTTCCATCGGAGATGGTATTGCTCTAGTTTCAGGCTTAGAAAAAGCCATGCTTAATGAATTAGTAATTTTTGAAAACGGAACAAAAGGAATGATTCTAAACCTAGAAGCAGAAACATTAGGTATTGTTTTGCTAGGTAAGTATGATAACATTGCAGAAAACTCAACTGTTAAACGTACAGGTTTAGTTGTTTCTGTTCCTGTAGGAGACCAATTAATTAGTCGTGTTGTTGATGCTATTGGTCAACCAATAGATGGTGGTAAACCACTTTCACAAGATGGTGCAATGCCAATTGAAAAGATTGCTCCAGGTGTTATTACTAGACAATCTGTTGATGCTCCACTTGAAACTGGTATTTTGTCAATCGACTCAATGTTTCCAATTGGTAAAGGTCAAAGAGAATTGATTATTGGAGATAGACAAACTGGTAAAACAACAATTGCCATTGACACTATTCTTAACCAAAAGGGTAAGAATGTTAAATGTGTTTATGTCGCAATTGGACAAAAGCGTTCATCAGTTGTACACATTCATGAAGTTTTAGAAAAAGCAGGAGCAATGGAATATACAACAATTGTTTCTTCCACTGCAAGTGAATTACCTGCTTTGATATATTTAGCACCTTATACAGGAATCACAATTGCTGAATATTGATTATCAAAAGGACAAGATGTCCTTATTGTTTATGATGACTTATCAAAACATGCAGTAAGTTATCGTACAATTTCCTTACTATTAAGAAGACCACCAGGCCGTGAAGCTTATCCTGGTGACGTCTTCTATCTTCACTCACGTTTACTTGAACGTGCTGGAAGAATGAATAAAGAAAATGGTAATGGTTCAATTACAGCCTTACCAATTATTGAAACACAAGCAGGAGATATTTCTGCTTATATTCCAACAAACGTCATTTCTATTACTGACGGACAATTGTTTATGATGACAAGTATGTTCAACTCTGGACAACGTCCAGCTATTGACCCAGGTCTATCAGTAAGTCGGGTTGGGTCTGCTGCTCAAAGAGGATATGTAAAACAAACAGCAAGTAGTTTAAAACTAGAACTTGCTCAATTTGCTGAACTATCTGCTTTTAGCCAATTTGGATCTGACCTAGATAAAGAAACAAAAGATATTATTGAACATGGTAAGAGAATCATGGAAATGATTAAACAACCAGAAAACTCACCATATTCACAATTGCAAGAAGCTGTCTTATTGTTTGCAATCAAGCATCATTACATTAAATGAATTCCGCTTGATAAGATTACAACATTCAAGAAAGACATCTTATTACACTTTAATAAATCAAAACTATTATCAGAACTTGAAAAAGCTGGTAAGTTTGATGAAAAGCTTATTGAAAAATTCAATAAGGAATTCAAAGACTTTATGTTGGAATACATTTCTGCTATACCAAACTATAAAGCAGAAAACTATGGAGACATCAAGGAATTAAAATAGGTTATGCAATCTCTAGATTTAATTAAAAAACGTATTAAGTCTATAGAAGCAACTAGAAAAATCACTAACGCGATGAAACTAGTTGCTACTACCAAAATCAAATCTCAATCAAAGAGTTTTGAAGCGGTAAGTATTTTTTGCCATGAATATTATCGTGTGTTCAAGGCATTAATTTTGCGTGAACCTAACCTTGACTTCTTAAGACTACCAAATAAAAAAGTTCAAGATCAAGATTTATATATCTTGTGTACATCTGATCTTGGTCTATGTGGTCCATTTAATAACACAATATGTAAATTCTTAATGTCAAAGATTAGACCGCAAGATAAGATTTTAGTGTTTGGTCAAAAAGGTGTTAGCTACTTAAAACTACACCGTATGGGTGACCAAATCATTAAAACAATGAGATGGGACTTAGATGCAAACAACTACTATGCTCTATTACCTTTAAGCTATGAAATCTTATCAGCTTATGCTATAGGTAAATATAAAAACATTAAAGTTGTTTACACTGAATTTAAATCAACTGTAAGTTCAGCACCAAAGATGTGAAACATCTTACCTATCTGACCAGAACTATTTGGAGCAACCAAAGAAGTACAAGTAAGAGACTGAACTATCTTTGAACCTAGTGCAAAAGATATTATCAAAGCTATCTTACCAGTGTATGTTTCCAATCTACTATATGGTGCTTTGGTTGAATCAACCCTATGTGAATCTACTAGTAGAAGATTTGCCATGGAAGGGGCAACCAAAAACGCCACAGAGTTGATTGATACTCTAAGAATTCAATACAACCAAGCAAGACAAGAAGCAATCACCCAAGAAATTAACGAAATCGTTGCTGGAGCAACAGGAAAGAAATAAAGGAGCTAATTATGGAAAAAGAAGTTAAACAAGTAATAAAAGATACAAGCATTGGTCACATTCATGAAGTAATGGGACCAGTTGTTGATGTTAAGTTTGCTCATGAAGCATTACCAAACATTAATGATGCTTTAAAGATCAAACAAGATAATAAAGAATTAGTTCTTGAAGTTGCTCAAGTAATTGGTGATGATATTGTTCGTTGTATCTCTATGGGAGATACTGGTGGTTTAAAACGTGATATGGAAGTTATCAATACTAACAGTCCAATCACTGTTCCAGTTGGTAAAAACGTTTTAGGTAGAATGTTCAACGTTATGGGTCAACCAATTGATGGTAAACCTGATGTAACAAAAGATACACCACGTGAATCTATTCACAAACCAGCTCCAAGTTTCAAAGATCAAATTGCTTCAGAAGAAATCTTTGAAACTGGTATTAAAGTAATTGACTTACTAGTTCCTTATGTTAAGGGTGGTAAGATTGGATTATTTGGTGGTGCCGGTGTAGGTAAAACAGTTCTTGTACAAGAACTTATTCACAACATTGCTACAGGCCATGGTGGTTTGTCAGTGTTTGCTGGTGTAGGTGAAAGAACAAGAGAAGGTAATGACCTTTACCACGAAATGATTGCCTCTAAAGTAATTAACAACACTGCTTTAGTGTTTGGTCAAATGAATGAACCACCTGGTGCAAGAATGAGAGTTGCCCTATCTGGTTTAACAATGGCAGAATACTTTAGAGACAAAGAACATCAAGATGTTCTATTGTTCATTGATAACATCTTCAGATTTACTCAAGCTGGTTCAGAAGTATCAGCACTATTGGGTCGTATGCCTTCAGCTGCTGGTTATCAACCAACACTAAGTTATGAAATGGGACAATTACAAGAAAGAATTGCCTCAACTAAGAATGGATCAATTACATCAGTTCAAGCAGTATATGTACCTGCTGATGACTTAACTGACCCAGCTCCTGCTACAACATTTGCTCACCTAGATGCAAAGATCGTTCTAGATAGAAAGATTGCTTCTTTAGGTATTTATCCTGCAGTTAACCCTCTAGAATCTTCATCAAGATTGCTAGATCCTAAGATTGTAGGAATTGAACACTATAAAGTAGCAAGAGATGTTCAAGCAATCTTACAAAAGTTTAATG
>JAKSVP010000005.1 GCA_024427265.1 Mycoplasmoidaceae bacterium | reverse complement strand
TAAACATCAAACCATACTGATTAACTCTTGATATCTTTAGAGGCAAGAACTACAGCAAGATTAAACATGAAAGAAACATGACAAATATTCAACTTTTGTCAATCTCTTCTGATCAATGTTCAGTTTTACGTAAATATTATGTTTACTATAAGAAGCAACAAACAGCACCGTCTACAATGAAACTAAGTTTCATTACAAAGATTAAAATGAGGTTTGCTAGCGTTTGATACTGATTCTTGACAAAACGTGTTAAGTATCGTGTATGGAGAGCATTGGAATACGATAACATTACATACAACAAGTACTATAAGAAAGAAATGGTTCATTTAGTTAGGTCTAAAGGTCAACTTGTTGTAGATATGGAATGAAAGAAACACTTTGGTTGATACATTAAGACAAATGATGAATTAATGGCCAATAAACAACTAAAGAACAAGATTAGAGAAATTACAGGTTATATCCCAAATCAAGAATGTTTGAACAACATAAATAAAATCCATGAACAATTAAAGTTTAAACCATATAACGACTCTAATGTAAAAATGGTTGCAAAACTTGGTTACGTTCAAAACTTACGTTCTGGATTGGCTTACCGTAATACCATTTCAAAACGAAATAAGCTTACATACTTTACTTTAGTGCAAACTAAACAACAAGCAGAATCTATTGGTCTTGCTGAAATTAAATCAAAGAAACAATATGACTTTGCTCACACAGCTTATTTAAAAGCCTACCAAAAAACATTTGATGTTGTAAAAGCTCATTATGACACAATGGTTAAAACATTTACTCGCGATAAGCAATTAAATGTAATGGGCATTAGATTTAATGTTGCTGCACTTGAAAAACTTTATATGAACAATTTAAGGAATGAAATTTCAGCAATCAGTCACTTAATCAACTGCCCATTAACAAAAGCACAATTAGTTGAAGTTGAATCATTAGTATCTAAAACAAGATATTTACAATCAAGAATTGATAGCAGCAACTCACAAACAATTAGTTTTAAAAGAATGGCACAACCATACTTTGATAAAACTAAAAAACTTAATGAACGTGCATCACGTTTACACGCCCAACTAAAAGCTAATGTTAAATTAATTAACAGGTTGGTTGACTGTCCATTAAAAGATATTGAAATTGAAACAGTTAACCAATTGGCATCAAAAGTAAATTCACTAAATAATAGCATTCACCATTTACGTCTTGAGGCAGAAAATTCTAAAGCAACTGCAGAAACTTATGTCATGAGATCTAAAGATGCAGGCGATTCAGCAATGACAGATCGTATCGCCCAAGATCAAGCTAATAAGAAGATCGCATCTATCGTAGATAGAGCAAGAATGACAGAGAAAACAATTCAACAAGACAAGTGGGCAGCACAACTTGAAGCTAACGAAAAAGCAGAGAAGATCTTAAGAAAGTTAGCATTAAAGCAAGCCCGTAAGAATGCTAGAAAAGGAGAATAAATATGGAAAAAAATAAAATGACAAAGCAAGAAAAGAAAGCAGCTAAAGCAAGAGATAAACAACAAAAATTAGCTGCTAAGCGTGCTAAAAAGGCAGCAAAAGCTAAAGCTAAGCAAGAAAAACTTGCTAAGAAACAAGCTAAGAAAGCTGCTAAGGCAAAAGCTAAACAACAAAAGTTAGCTGCTAAGTCTGCAAAGAAAGAAAAGGCTCCAAAGAAGCCAAAGATGACTAAGGAACAAAAAGCTGCTAAGAAGGCGGCTAAGAAAGCTGCTAAGCAAAGAGCTAGACAAGAACGTTTAGCTAAGAGACAAGCTAAAAAAGCAGCTAAAGCTAGAGCTAAACAAGCTAAACCATCTAACAAAAAACCCGCTTTAAGCAAAGAACAAAAACTTGCTAAGAGAAAAGCTAAAAAAGAAGCAAGAATTGCTAGAAGAAACCAACATCGTGTTCAAAGAGAACAAAGACGTAGAGAAAGACTAGCTAGAAAACAAGCTAGAAAAAATAATGTTGCTGTTAAACCTAAAAAAGCTCACGTTCCTATGTCTCAACGTAGAAGCGAAAGAGCTAAAGCTAAACAAGCAAAGATAGCTGCAAAAAGATCTGAATTAATTAAAGCATCACTTAAAGCAAAACGTTATGCTGATGCTATTTCTAAAGATAAAGATCGTGAATACTTAGAAAAGATTAGAGCTAAATCTGAAAAGAAGAAACCTCTAACTAAAGAACAAAAAGCTGCTAGAAAAGCAAGAATTAGAGCTGAAAGAAAAGCTGAATGAGAAAGACGTCGTAGAGAAAGACTTGCCAAACAACAAGCTAAGAAGTCTGCTCAAAAAGCTAAACCTGCTCCTAAATTAACTAAGGAACAAAAAGCTGCTAAGAAAGCAAGAGCTAAAGCAACAAGAAAAGCAACTAGAGAAAGAAGACTACAAGCTAGACTTGCAAAGAAACGTGCAAGAAAAGCTGCTAGGGCTAAGAAGACTGCGCAAAAACAAGCTCAACGTCGTGCTAAAAAAGCTGCTTGAGCAAGAAAACATCCTGAAAAGGTTAGAGCTCAACAAGCTAAAGCTGCTAGACAAGAAAAGAAACAAGCAGCTAAGGAAAGAAAAATTCAAGCTAAATTAGCAAAGAAACGTGCTAAGGAAAAAGCTAAGAGAGAAAGATTAGCTGCTAAGAAAGTTGAAAAAGCTAAGAAGGAAGCAAAGAAAGAAAAAACTGCTGCTCCTAAATTAAGCAAACAACAAAAAGCTGCTCAAAAAGCAAATGCTAAAGCAGCTAAGAAAGCAGCTAAGGAAAGAAAAAACCAAGCTAAATTAGCTAAGAAACGTGCAAAAGCTGCTGCTAAAGAAAAAGCTAAACAACAAAAGCTAGCAGTTAAACGTGCTAAACATGCTAAAAAAGCTGACAAGAAAAATTCTAAAGCTGATAAGAAAGCACTTAAAGCTAAAAAACAACAAGCTAAATTAGCTAAGAAACGTGCTAAACAAGCCGCTAAGGCTAAGAAAAAAGAAGCTAAAGCAGCAAAGAAAGCTGCTAAAGCTAAACGTGCTAATGCTATTGCTCAAGCAAAAGCTGCTAAGAAAGCAGAAAAGAAAAGAGCAAAAGCTGCTAAGAAAGCTGCAAAAGCACACAAGAAAGGTGGAAAATAATCATGGGTGACTTAGGTTCGTTATTAGACCTAACCTTATTATTCACCGCCATTTTATTGGCTGGTGCATTATCAGGTTATTTGTCTGAAAGAGCCGGAATAGTTAACCTTGGTATTGATGGGATGATGTGTATCGGAGCATTGTTCTTTGGTATCTTCTCATCAACCGGATTTTGAGGAGGAGTTCCTCATTTTGCGACTATTATAGTAGCATTAATCCTTACAATGATCTGCACGATGATTATGGGTGTCATGCATGCATTTGTCTGCATCCATCTGAAAGCAGATCATACAATTGCTGGTACAGCAATTAACTTAGTGGGATTATCATTAGCTACATTCTTAAACCCAACTTTGGCTAAGTTTTTATATCCTGGTGCATCTAACTCAAGAATCATGTGCCAATATAACTCATGCTTGCCAATTGGAAACTCACTATTTGGAAGTAGTATCATTATCTTCCTAGTAGTACTTGCTATAGCTATTACAATCTTTATCATTGTTAATAAGACAAAAGTTGGTTTAAGATTTAAGGCAGTAGGTGAAAACCCTAACGCCGTTGACGCGCAAGGTATTTCGGTTATTAAATATCAATGAATTGCTGTTTTATTGTCATCAGCAATGGCTGGACTTGCCGGTGGGTTATTCTTATTTAAAGTAACTGCCTTTAGCGGTGATGTTCAATCAATGGGATATCTATCATTAGCCATCCTAATTACTGGTGGATGAAGAGTTCCTAAGATTACAGTGTTTGCAGTTGTGTTTGCTCTATTCAACGCTGCTGCAGGAACTACAACATTCACTCAATTAGGTATTCCACAACTAGTTGTATTCTCTATTCCATATATTATTACTCTTATCGTATTACTATTCTCTGGACGTAAGAGTTTGGCTCCTGCCCATTCGGGTATACCATTTGAAAAAGGCGCTCGGTAGCTAATGAAAATTAAAATAATGAAAAACTCTGTGATTGATTATCAATTAACAATCATGAGAGATAAGACAACTAAGAGTCAATTATTTCGTAGTTGTTTAAAAACAATTTCATATTATCTTGCTGCTGAAGCAACAAAAGACCTAAAATCTCGTCCTATTAAAATTGAAACACCTATTTGCTCCACCATAGGTAGCAAATTAAAAGATCAAGTTATTTTGGTTCCAATTTTAAGAGCGGGATTAGGCATGGTTGATGCCTTTAGAGATATGATTCCTAATGCTAGAATAGGGCACATTGGTTTATATCGTGATGAAAGAACGAAAAAACCAGTGCACTATTATTGCAAAATGCCTAAGCAAATTAAAGGTGGAATTGTAATTCTACTTGATCCAATGTTTGCTACAGGTCATTCTGCATCAGACGCAGTAGATATGATTAAGAAGTTTAAACCTTCTAAAATCATCTTTGCAAGTATTGTTTCTGCGCCTGAAGGTGTAAGATACTTCACAAAGAGACATCCAAACGTTCCATGTATCACTGCAGCTTTAGACAAAAAGCTAAACAAAGATAAATACATTGTTCCAGGTTTAGGTGATGCGGGAGACAGAATCTTTGGAACAAAATAAAAAAAGAGCAATAGCTCTTTTTTTAGACGTACATTGTAGATATTGAGCCTGTACCAGTACCATTGTTTTTTATTTTCACAAACACATATATAGTATCTTTTAATGAAAGCTCGTGTTCGGCTTCTTTAATCGTTTCAGGATTAATGTAATAAAACTGAAAATTATCAGGTTGAATTGCTTCACAGGCCGAAGGCAAGTCCATTAAACCACGATCATTAGTATGTATAGTGAAGTGCTCAGCTGCATGTGTGCCTTCTTCCCCAATTTCTCATGACGTGTTTTTTGGTAATGTAAAATATATGCAATTATTTGCATTATTAAAGTTTTCGTCATTTTTAAATTTTGATAAATTATATTCAATTGCTAGATATCTGGTTTCACCTTGGATGATTTCTTTTGATTTTTGTGTGTAAATAGTGTTAATTTCATCTACATATCCAGTAGAAGTTAATAATTCATAATTAGCATCACTAGATCCAATTATAGTAACGTTTTGTCTCTCCATTTGTTTTCCATCGCAATTTGCATCAATTGATGCGATACAAATTGCGGGTCAAAATAAATGACCAGCAAAAGTAGTAGTAACAATTATTTTGTTGCCACTGATAGTTGCAGAAAAATCATCATCGTCCAATTTAACAGATGTAATTTCAACTTTCCCCTTTGTCGTGCTGTCAACAGTTATCGTGATTTGTCCATCTGACAAAACGGTGTCAGCTGACTTAGTTATGATCATTTCTGGTTCTTCAGTTGGTTCATCTGGTGTGTTAGTACCACATGATACGGTGCAAGGAACGATAGTTCCTGCTAAGGCACCAACACCTAATATAGGCATTAACAAATTAGTTTTTTTCATATAAGTTCTCCCGTACAAACATTATATGTTAAGTTAATCTATATCTTTTATATTAAAAATATACATTTACATATATAATAAATAAACCATATTTTAATTTTTATGGTTACAACCGCACTAAATATGATTAAGTTCAGACTAGGCGAGTCATGAAAGGATATAAACTATGTTTGCAATATTTGAAACAGGTGGAAAACAATATAAAGTTCAACCTAACGATGAAATTTATGTTGAAAAACTTGAAGCAAAAGAAAAAGAAAAAATTACTTTTGATAAAGTTTTAATGGTTAACTCTAAGTTTGGTAAACCTTATGTTAGCGGAGCTAAAGTAGTTTGTGAAGTGTTAAAACAAGGCAAAGGTAAGAAGATTGTTAATATTAAACACTTACCACAAAAGCACCACACTCACAAAACAGGTCATAGACAACCATACACTAAATTAGTGGTTAAGGAAATAGTAGGTTAATGATTGACATTAAATATACAAGAAGTTCAATTAAGATAACTGGCCATGCAATGTTTGCTAAAAAAGGAAATGATATTGTTTGTGCTGGAGTTAGCGCTATTGTCTTTGGGGCAATTAAATGATTTGATCCACAAGACATTAAGCTTGAACAAAACAAAAAAGATAACAGCATTTGCTTAACTTTAAAAAAATGTTCAAAAGAAAATATGAAACTTCTTGATCTAATTGTGAAACAATTAAAACCAATCACAAAACACTACAGTCAATATGTTAAGATTAGAAAAGGAATATAACAATGATTAAATTTGATTTACAATATTTCGCTAGTAAAAAGGGAGTGGGTTCTACTAAAAACGGTAGAGACTCTAATCCTAAATTTTTAGGTGCTAAAATTCCAGATGGTAAAGTAGCAAGAACAGGTCAAATCATTTACCGTCAAAGAGGAACTAAGGTTTATCCAGGTAAAAATGTTGGTATGGGAAAAGACCACACATTGTTTGCTCTAAAAGATGGTGTTGTTAAATACACAAGATTTGGAGACAACAAACGTAGAGTAAGCGTTGAACTTGCAAAGAAAGCAAAATAGGCATAAGCCTATTTTTTCTTACTTATAATTAAATAAAGGAGACAAAAATGCGTTATTGTGAAAACTGCAAAAGATTTTGTGGCAGCAAAATGACTTCTGGTCAAGTTGCTGTAGCCACTGCTTTGTTACCTACGGTAATTGGTTTCATTCTATATATTATCTTCCATGAAAAGAAATGTAATATCTGTGAAGGGCCAACATGCCGTGTTACATATAAAAAAGAAGGAGTAGCTTATGGCAAGAAGAGAAAATAGTAAAGCTAATCCTTGAATTATTTCATATGGTAGAACTGACTATGATGGTTCTGCTATTGATAGTTTAACACCTATTCATAAAGCTCAACAAATTCATAAATATAGATTAGGTTTAAGAGTAGTAGGAATAATTGCTATTGCAATTGCTCTTATCAACATTATTCTTATTGCTTTGCACATGGTTAATATTTATAAAGGAATAGAAAAAGACCCGATTGCTCCAGCAATTACTGCTTTATCAATGGGCTTTCTAATCACTTTACTAATCGATATTATCTTTACTGTTAACTTGAATCGTTACATTAATGATAAGAAACCATTAATTCTTTACATTCCATGTGCAGCAATAATGTTAGTGTTCTCTGTACCACAATTAATTGCTGTCATAGCTATCTTTGGAATTAATGTTCCACAAGATGTAACAAACTTCTTTGCAAACTTATCATGAGCAAACTATGTTTCTATCCTTGTTTGCTTAGTATATTTGGTTGCTGAACCAATTAGAATATACTACCGTCGTCAAGACCTAAGTTTGAAGCAAGAAATTAAAAAAGCTTTAGAATAAAAAAATGGCTGGGTTGACCAGTCATTTTTTAATGGTGCCGAAGATCGGAATCGAACCAACAACCTACTGATTACAAGTCAGTTGCTCTGCCTGTTGAGCTACTTCGGCATTTCTAATACTTAAATAATTATACAATAAATCGTAATCTACAAGAAAAATATGTATAATGATAACGCCTTATATATTATTTATATAAGTTTATATATTAATTAATATATAAAGCCTCTATGCTACTGAGCTATGTAGCAAATATCCCAAGGAGACTATATATAAATGACTAACTATGAAATTATGTTAGTTGTTGACGGCAACAAATCAACTGCTGATGCAGATGCTGTTTCAACTAACTGCCAAAAGATTTTAAAAGGCGTTAAAGATCTTAAAGAAACTAAGATGGGCCTTAAAAAGATGGCATATAAGATTAAAAATTGTTCACAAGCTTACTACTATGTGTTTAATTTTGCTTGCGACAAACCTGAAATCATTAAGGAATTTAATCGTTTAACACTTATTAACAAAGACGTGTTAAGATTTTTAGTTATGAATCTAGAACACAACTACGGTTGAAGAGCAATTCATAACGAAAAGAAAGTTAAAAGAGCTAAGAACAAAGCTAAGATCTTTGCAGAAAAACAAAAGAAGATTGAAGAATTAATTGCTGCTAAGAAAGCTGCATATGCTGCTGAAGCTGCAGCTAAAGCTGAAAAACCAGTAGAAGCTAAGAAAGAAACAAAAGATGAATAAGGTTTTTCTTATTGGCAATTTAACAGCTGATCCACTTCCTAAGCAAACTACTACAGGGAAGACATTAGTTAACTTCTCTGTTGCATGTAATGACAACATTCAAGGGAAAGAACATACTAATTTCTTTAACTGTGTAGCATGAAACCAACAAGCTAACTATTTAGCAACTTATGTTAAAAAAGGCGATACAGTAGCTGTTGATGGTAGATTGAACAAGAGAAGTTATGTTAATAAAGAAGGTAAAAACATTAACGTAACAGAAATTATTGTTGACTCAATAAAAACTATTGTTAAAAGATCTAAACAAACACAAGAAGCAGAAGAAATGGTATCAGTTAATGACAGCTTTGGTACAAAGATTATTGATACAGAAGCTGACTTTACTAAACCAAATCAACCAAAGAAAGTTGATGATGGTTTAACTGAATTAGATTGAATTAATGAAGAAGAAGGTAAATAATTATGGAAAAAAGAACAAATAAAAGAAACAAAAAGCGTATTCAAAGAAAAAGACCTTGTCTTTTATGCGCTAAAGGCATCGATTATGTTGACTACAAAGATGTTGAATTACTACAACGTTATTTAACACCAAGCTGCAAAATCGTTCCTAGACGTGTTTCTGGTCTATGCCAAAAACACCAAAGAATGGTTGCTAATGCAATCAAGAGAGCAAGAATTGTTGCTCTATTACCATTTGTTAAAACATACGAATAATGAAATTAATACTATTGCAAGATATTAAAAATGTTGGAAAGAAGAACCAAACCGTAGATGTTAAAGATGGTTATGGTAATTTCTTAGTCAATTCTGGTAAAGCTATTGCCAGCTCTAGCAAAGCACAAGAGATTGTGTCTAAGCAAGTGGCGGCAGCTAAACAAGAATATGATTATGAAGTTAAGCAAGCATCAATGCTAAAAGCAAAGATTGAAGCCATCACATTGAAGTTTAGTCTGAAGACTAATCATGGGCAAGCCTTTGGCAGCATCAGTAATAAACAAGTAATTGATGCTTTAGCTAAAGAACACAACATCAAGATTGATAAGTTCATGATGATTGATGCGACTAATTCTTATGGTTTAGGCGGACATCGTTTAGCAATCAAGCTGCATAAAGATGTTATTGCTTATCTAACATTGTATGTTACAGGAGAATAATTATGGCAAAAGAAAAAGTCGAAAACTATATTGTCAAATGTGAACAAGAAGTTCTAACGACAATCTTCACTAACCCTATTAGTGTTGAAGAATGTGTCACTTCTTTGCAACAAAAAGACTTCTTAGATGACAAGAACGCTCTAATTTACGGAGCAATTCTTGAAATCTATCTAGGCCATTTAAAAACAATTAACAAAAATACTGTAACTGACTATATTGCAAATAATAGTAAATGACAATTTACTAACTGACAATCATATCTTGAACAAATTATTTCAGGATTTGCTTATGAAGAAGACTTAAAAGCAAATATTGAATTAATTAAAAACGCTAGTATTAAAAGACAACTCGACACTTTTAGTCAACGTGTAATTAACACTAAGATTGACTTTGCGCAATATGATAACCAAATTGCACAATTAGAAAATGAATTCTTAGATATTACTCAATCTAAGCATACAGACCAACTTTCATCTATGGATGAAGTAGCTGGTAAATATCTTGATCACGTTAACAAATTAAGACAACGCAAGCAAGATATTACTGGTACACCAATCGGTTATAGCTTAATTGATAAAACAACAAACGGTTTCCAACCAGGAGACTTAATCATCCTAGCTGCAAGACCAGGTGTTGGTAAAACAGCTATAGCTTTAAACTTTGCTAATAATGCTGCAAGATTAATTAAAGAAAACAAAGGTAGTGAAAATGACAAAATTGTTTTCTTCTCATTAGAAATGGGGCAAGAACAACTATGCCAAAGACTTGTGTCTTTAAACGCAAACGTTGAATCAACAGCATTAAGATCAGGCAAAATGTCTGATGAACAATGAGGCGCTGTTCAATCGGCAATTGAAGAAATTAAGACATTGCCAATTCTAATTGATGATAAAGCTGTCTCAATTGTTGACATTCAAGCCAAGTTAAAACAACTTAAAAGTCAACACAACATTAAGCTTGTTATTATTGACTACTTACAATTAATGAAAGGTCCAGCATTAAAGAACGCACAAGTAAATAGACAACAAGAAGTATCTACTATTTCTAGAATGATCAAATTACTTGCTAGAAGAATTAATGCACCAATTATTGCGCTTGCGCAATTATCAAGAGATATTGAAAAACGTGGCGATCATGCAACACCTAAACTATCTGACTTAAGAGAATCAGGTTCTTTGGAACAAGACGCTGACTTAGTTTGCTTCTTGAACTCACAAGAAGAAAATCAAGCAGAACCAGAAGGTGCTATTAGAGCTGCTGGCCCTAAAGAAAAACCTGAAGTTATTAGAATTGACTTCATGATTTCTAAACACAGAAACGGTGCACAAAGAATCATTCCATTATCAATGAATAGAAAATATGGAAGATTCTATGATGACCTACGTGATAAGGAGAATAACTAATGAAATTAGCTAAAACATTATTAGGCACAGCCTTTGCCATTCCATCAGTTGTTGTCCCATTGACAACTTTATCAAGTTGTGGACAAAACTGAGGAGTGTTAACTCCATTTACTATTGGATCAAGTGATAGATCATCAAATTATGTATATAAGAATTTTAATGACTATCTTGATCATGATGGCAACGTAATGTATGATTACTTGCAATCTAACTATACTATTGATCAAAAGAATTCAACAGCATATGCTTATTCTCAACCGATGAAGTTTGTCGATGATGAAGAGAAGAAGCAAGAAGACTTAGACCAATGGCAACCAGCATCAAGTGGCTGATATCAAGCAGGAGATGCAGACTTTGTCACAACTGCTGTTGATAAATACATTGATGATGAAGGAAAACAACAATCACAAAATGTAAGTAATGCACGTAACTCAGCATTAAGTTACAATGTAACTTTAGTTAGTTCAATCGCTTCTACTATTAACTCTTATATTACTAATGCCTTAAGTTACCAAGCTTCACAAATTAGTATTAAAGATTTAGAAGGAAAGAATTTGCAAAAAGCATGAGGAGCAGATAGCAAATCTGCATTTGTTTTAGATCATGGTTCAAAAAAAGATGCTGATCCAACAAAAAACGACACTTTCTATGAATACAATTTTGCTTTAGCCAATGCCAATGCAGGTGGGGCAATTAAAGCAATGTTAAAAACATCATCTGTTAATTTCATATTCAGAAGTAGTATGCCATTCCCATCTTATGTTTTTAACAATGGCAAAATAACTGATTTTAACGATATATTTAAAAGTCTTATTGAAACTAATTATAACGAACCAATATATTACACAAAGAAAGAAGAAGGAAAAGATGAAGGAGATGAGGGAAAAGAATACGAAGTATACTTTTATGATTCTGTACCAATTCTTATCGATGTAAATAGCTTAACAGAAACATATCTTAACCCTTCTAATAAATCAAACTCATTCCTTGTTAGTGATTACTATTCAACTAAAGATGATATTGTTAAAGCTGTAGGCAATTCTTGAAAAAACATAAATAGTTTTACCTCAGATGGTTACAAAGCTGAACCTCACTTTAAATCATTCGCGTTTAAAACAAATAATAGTAAGGCAGTAACATTGCCTGAATCGCATGACAACAGACTACCAGAAGAACAAATACATGGAAACCAATTTGTTGTTTTGCTAAGTTATCAAGTTAAGAGATATAAAGATGGTGATCATTCAAAAGATACAGCTTCATTAACAGGAATCCAAAACATCTTTCCTGCTTACTTCTTAGATGTATTTAAAGATGAATATACATTATTTAAGAAAGCAAATAATGAAGAATTTTCTGGTTACATTATTGATCAAAACGAAATAAACAAAATAACTGTTCTATTTAGACAATTATTTGAAAGAACAGCCGGACAAGGTTTATTGCCTATTGAAAAATTAAACAATACAAGTAAAAACTTATTAGCATTCTTAGGTTATATGTTCTGTTCAGATGATGGGCAAACTGTAGACACATCTTTTATCACAACTACAGATATCTAATATGGATTGAAAGAACTTTATTCAAACAGAAGTTAATAAAGATTACTTTCTAAAATTAATTAAGTTCATTAATAATGAAGGTAAGACTCATGAGATATATCCGCATCCGGATGATCTCTTTGCTTGTTTCCATTATTTCAATATAAAAGAAACTAAAGTAGTAATTGTTGGCCAAGACCCTTATCATACGCCTGGTTTTGCAAACGGTTTAGCCTTTGCAGTTAACCAAGGTGTTGTGATGCCTAAATCTTTAGTTAATATCTTCAAAGAATTAAAAGAAGATGTTGGTGTATCAAGATTGGATACGGAACTAAAAGATTGAGCAGCACAAGGTGTTTTACTCTTAAATAGAGTATTGACTGTAAATAAAGGGCAACCTAATAGTCATAAGAACCAAGGCTGAGAACAATTTACCAATGAAGTTATCAAAACAATTAATGATAAGTGTGAAAATGTAGTGTTTGTTCTTTGAGGCAATAATGCCCAAGAGCTAAAACCACTAATCGATCAAAAGAAACATTTAGTGTTATGTTCATCACACCCTAGCCCTTTGGGCTACTATAAATCTTTTAAAGGATCAAAACCTTTTTCAAAGATTAATGCTTACTTAAAAAAGCACAATAAAAAAGAAATAAAATGATAAGAAAGGACAACTAATGCCAAAAATAAAGCAAGAAACAGCTGGAAAAATCGGTCTCTTTACTGCGGTAATGATGATTTTTGGCACACTAGTAGGAATAGGTATCTTCTTTAAAAACCTACCTGTTTTTAATAACAATCATGGTAGTCCAATTGGAATATTGCTATCATGAGTTGTTGCTATTATCATGGTAATGTCCTTAGCTTTATCATTCTGTGAAGTATGCACATGTAAGATTGTTAATAAAGCTGACGGACTTGGTGGATGAGCAGAAAAATTCTGCGGTCACAAGTTTGGTAGATATGCTAAATTAGGTTATTCTTTAATCTTCTATGCAGTTGATGCCTTTGCTATCATGTTCTTTGCTGGTGAAGGTCTAATGAACTGCTTTGCAAGCTTAGGTGGAGAAGTAGGACATATTAATTTTGGCCATCTAACTACCTTATATGTGTTCTTAGCAGGCGGAGGATTATTTGCTTTATTTATTATCCTCAACGTAGTTGCATCTAAAGGAATGACTAGATTCAGTAACGTTACTGGTTTAATTAAGTTTGTTCCTTTAATTGCTGTTGTTGTATTAGGAATTACTTTTGGTGTATTAAACAACAATGCAGGTTTATGAACTGGACATTGATATAATGCACCAACTGATTATCAAGTTGCACCAGATATAACGGGAATTATCATTTCTCTTCCTTCAATCTTATTTGCCTTTGAAGGATATGTTGTAATTGGAAACATTGCTGGTGATATGGACAAACCAAACAAGAATGTTCCATTATCAATGATTATTGCCTTAATAATTGTTTCATCAGTTTACTTAGTAGTAACAATTGGTTGTATGACTGCTGGAACAGGCAATGTATATGAACTAATGGAAATATGCTTTGGCCAAGGCACACAACTAGCAAAGATTTTCTCAAACGTTCTGTCTGCTTTTATCTTCATTTGTATTATTGGTGTATTAAATGCTATGAGCTTTAGTGGAATGAGAGCATTCCAAGCAAGTTGTGAAGAAGGCGTTCTATTTAAAGGAAAACAATTAGCTAATGCTAAACCTAACACAAGACTATTTGCTGGTGGTGTTTGATTCTCCATTATGGTTGGTATATGGTGGGTTGCAACACTTATTCCATCAGCAATCCTAAATACAGACCAAATTGTTGATGGAAGCTCAAACATTATGATTATTGCTATATATGTAATATATTCTGTAATCCTAATATGTGCTTTAGTTAACAGGTTCACCAAGAGAGTAGAAGTTAGAAAATTAGCAATCTTCCCTGTAACTTGTGTAATTGGAATCCTATCATGTCTATTCTTAATAGGTTATTGTGGGTTGTATCAATTCCTTGCACAACCACTTATTGAGAAAGATGCATATGTTTGTAGCTGAGGTCTATTTGTTGAATCAGATTTTAAACTTGTATACTGACAAACAATCATCTGCTACTGGTCTATGTTTGCCTTCATGTTAGCAAGCCCATTAATCAATGACCTATTCATAAAATGGTTTGATAAAGGAAGCAGACAAGTTCTAATCTGGCAAAACAGAAAAGAGGATGTATTAAAATAATGAACCTATGGTTCATTATTTTTTTATAATATAAGAGTAATCGATTATTTATTACAAGAAAGGAAAATTAAATGCCAAAAGTTAAAAAAGAAACGGCTGGTAAAATTGGTTTAATAGCTGCCATTCTTTACATAATTGGTAACGTAGTTGGTATCGGTATTTTCTTTAAAAACGGAACGGTTTTTAGATTAAATGAAGGTAACTTCGCTGGTGTTTTATTAGCGTGGGGTTTATCAATTGTTATCGTATTATGTATGGCACTATCGTTTGCCGAAGTTTCGACCTGCAAAATGAAAAATAAAAATGCAGGAGTTGGTGGATGAGCTGCTGAATTCTGTGGCCACAGTTTCGGTAGATATGCAAAAACTGGATATTCTCTAATATTCTGACCTGCTAATACATTCGCTATTATGTTCTTTGCTGGTGAAGCAATTCTTGAATGCTTTGCTCCACTAATTTCAAATTGAGGCGAAGGTGGTTGATCAAGTATTGGCACTGGAAATGGTTATAACTTTGGTACAGGAACAACTGCATATATATTTGCTATTGGTGCAGCGTTGTTTGTTGTATTCATGTTACTTAACTATTACAAATCTAATGCAATGGGCAAAACTGGTTCAATAATTAGTTTTGTCAAGTTTGCACCAATCTTAATGGTTGTAATTTGTGGTATCGCATTTGGTTTGATGTCTACCAAAGCTCATGCCGGAGCATGACAAGGACATTATATTGATGGTAGTGACACTGGTGCATTCAATGCATTTGGTGCTATGGCTGCAATTCCAGCAATCCTATTCTCATTCGAAGGTTACATATCAGTTGGAAACATTTCTGGCGATATCAAGAATGCAGAAAAGAATTTATCATTAGCAGTTGTACTAGGTGTAGCAATTATTTCAGTTCTATATCTAGCAGTTACTATCGGTTGCATTACAGCTGGTACAGGAGATGTATATAGTTTAATGCAAGCATTAGTAGGAGAAAATGATATTGCTTACAAAATCCTAACTGTACTAATCTCTATCTTTATCTTCATCTGTTTAATCGGATGTATAAACGGTATGGCAAGAGGTGGTATTAGTGCTTACCAATCATTAGCTGAAGAAGGCGCTTTATTCAAATCTAAAGCATTATTAGAAGCTAAACCAGGTAACAAAATGTTTGCTGGTTCAGTACTATTCTTTGCAATGGTTATGTTCTGATGAGTAATATTAGTTATTCCATCAAGTATTCTAAATACTGATGCAATGGCTGATGGATCATCAACATCAATGGTGCTATGTCTATACATCATTTACGGAGTAACAGTTCTTGGTGGATTTGTTAACAGATTCAGCAAGAAGGTTGAAGTAAAGAAACAAAAATTGTTCCCTATTACTGCAACAATTGGAATCCTAGGATGTGTGTTCATGGTATTCTTTGTAGGATTTGTACAATTCCTAGCTGCACCTATTATTAATATTAATAATGGTTTAGTATATGATGGAGCCGAAGGAATGTGACAAGGTCTTAAGTCAGGATGAGGAATGTTCGTTAACGCTCCTAACTGTCTAGGAATCGAAAGAGCTGGAGGTTACTACGTTCTAACAAACGTTGAAACTATGGCTTGATTCTGAGGAATGACTCTTGTTATGGCTTTATTGCCAATCTTTAATGACCTATTAATTAAAGCTAGTGGTAACCCAGAACATCAACAACTAATCTGACAAAAGAAAGCTAAACAAGTAGCATTCAGATAATTAAAAGATAACTAGCTTAGCTAGTTATTTTTTTATAATCATAATATGAAGATATATTTATTAGACAATAACGAATTAATCTCTGCCGCATGAAATGAATATTTTCATGATTGCAAAAATGTAGAGATAGTAACGGCTGATTTCGAACACTTTATGGATAACCACAAAGTAGATTGTGTTGTTAGTCCTGGTAATTCCAAAGGAATTATGTTAGGTGGTTACGATCTTGCCATCACTAAATACTTTGGCAAAGAATTAACCAAGAAAATTCAAGCATATATAGCTAAAACATATAAAGGTGGATATCAACCAGTTGCTAGTGCATTCATCACAGATATTCCTGGTTCAAAGATTAAATTAATCCACTGCCCAACTATGTTGAAACCATCAGTTATCTATAACCCTAAGATTGTTAATGACTGTATGTACAATGTTTTAAAAGTAGCTACTGAAAACAATATTCAGGCAATAGTTATTCCAGCTTTTGGTGGTATGACAGGTAAAGTCAATCCAAATGAATTAGCAAAAGAAATGTTTGATGCGTACAACCTATTCATAAAAAATAAAAAAGAGGCATAGCCTCTTTTTCTTATACCAAACGGTTGTATCATTCAACTACGTAAGTTTCGTTGATTTCAGGGTTTAGTTCTTCTCTTTGAGGGAAACGAACATAAGTTCCTGTTTTTCCTGTACCTTCAACCTTAACAAATTCTAGAGGTTTAGCAAGTACTGTATCTTTTACAACTGGTAATGTTTGAGATTTTTCCTTAATAGAAATCTTGTCACCAATCTTACAGATTGTTGATGGGATTGAACATTTCTTACCATTTAGTAATACATGTCCATGAGTTACTAGTTGTCTAGCTGCTCTTCTTGTTGGAGCAAAACCCATTCTAAATACTAAGTTATCAATTCTAGATTCTAGAACGATTAGTAGGTTCATTGCGTTAGAACCTTTCATCTTCTTAGCTACTACGAATAATCTTCTAAATTGACGGTCATTCATTCCATACATGAATTGCAATTTTTGCTTTTCTTGTAATTGTTCTGCATAACCAGACAATTTTCTCTTGTTAGCACCGTGTGCTCCAGGAGCGTATGTTCTTTTCTTTCCCTTAGAAAATTCTTTGTTGTTTTCTAATAAAGAAAAGCCATATCTTCTAGATTTACGGTTAATACTACCTGTATATCTTGACATATTAATCCTTTCAAATATTAAATAACACAACAATAAAATAACACTTATTTATAGATTCAACACTAATAATTTCAATTGTTACAGCTTATTTACTTTTAACACTTAATCGTTGTTGACTAAAGTTAAATAATGTTATTTTGCTGAATGTGCTTCTTAATTATATATGAAAAGTGAATATTTAATAAAAAATAAGGTTATCCCTTATTCTTTGACGTTTTCATCCAGTTAATTAATCCAACGATACATGTAGCTAACATGCTTAATCCACACACTAGCATTGTTCAGTCATTGAACTGATCAGCTACATCTGTATGTGTTACTCCTTTAGTTATTCACATTGCTGCCATTGCAGCATCAGCAATAATGTATGTGATTCACACAAAGTCATATCGCTTAAACATTGGAAATGCCGCTGCAATTGTGAACATTAAAAGCATTGAGTCAAATACCAATAGGTGAAGAGGTTGCTTCTCACCATTGAACCATCATTCTTGGAAATTAGGGAAAGTTTCAATTCAAGCAAAAAGAAGTGATAGTGCAATGAAACCAACTATATAAGTTAAAACTCACCACCATTTCCAATGTTTAGGTTGAATTGACACTTTATTATTAGATACACGATATCAAATAATTAATGTTGTTAATTGCATAGCAAAGTTAAAGCAATAAGTTATAAGTGTTCCGAATAGTCGGTTATGTACTGCAATAATTGCTAAAAGAATTGAAGCAATCATCCCTAAAAAGGGGCAAATTATTCTTTGCTTAGCTCCACCCATAACAGCAAAGATAGAAATTACACTAGACAAGAATGATAATCATGTAGGCCATTGGTCATATGTATGTAGTCAAGCTAATTGAACAATGAAAAATGTTAAACTTAGAACCACATTGGTTCAAAGAATTATATGTTCAGGAATTGATAATTCTCTAATATAGTTTTGTTTTGCAACAAAATCTATAAATTTATTTGTCTTTTTCATAATTATTTTGCTTTTAGTTTTTTAGCAATCTTTTCTACATCATCAATATTAACACGATTGCAGTCTAATCTAAAGCCTTGGCCTTTAGCATATTTAGGAATTACATGAAAGTGAACATGCATAATTGCTTGACTAGCAATTGCACCTTGATTACTAATGTAATTAAAACCTCATGGTTTAAGCTTCTTAGTTAGTTTGTCTGCAACTTCTACACTAAGGTCAACCATATCATGCAAAACGTTTAATGGTGTTGCTTGTCAGTCTGGATAATGTTTTTTAGAAATAATAACTGTGTGGCCATTAGCAAGTGGGCTAATGTCTAAAAATGCTAAAGCATTTTTATTTTCAGCTACCTTAAAGCATTTAACTTTGCCAGATGCAATATCACAAAAGATACAGCTCATTATCTTCTCCTAGCAAATCTTAAAACAAACATTAATACAATGAATAGAACATTAACTAGGTCTGTTAATAATCTATAACCAAAGAATCATGGAATTAGTTTATTTTGACCCATTCCAGTTTCATCACTGAACTCAGCAACTTTAGATATTTGTCAAATATCAATAATAACATATAAGAATGAAACAATGGCCATCCCCATCATTATTAATGATCCAATTGTGTCAATAGCTAAGCCAACACCAGTTGATCAAGTTACGGCAAATACAATTGCTAAAATCATAAATACTAACAAGAAGATTAACATAGAGATTGCTGTTGCTCCAATAATCTTCCCCATAGTTAAAGCACTCTTAAGGCTCATTACTTTAGAAATAAGCAAAGCCATCATAAAGATAGCTCCAGTTATGGCAAACATGACTGGAAGTCATCATAAACCAATAAATTGAGCGGCTAATGAGAACAATCATCCAAAAGCTAATGATGTTGTTAAGATATATAAAGCATAGCAGACAATGGTTAGACCAATGCTACCAGATGATCACATGTTCTTTGCTCATAAAATGGATGTAATCATTCCACCAAATAACATTACAAAGAAGATGGCAAAGCCAACTCCTGCATTATCTGAATATGGTAAAGTGTTAGTGAATAAAACACTTCATCCATAACTACAAGCACCCAAAATAATGAACGCTATACTAGCTATCAACATTGATTTTGTCAATAATGATACTTGGGGTTGAGTATATGTCCTTTTTGTAAATTGTGTTTCCATATTTAATAATTATATAATAATTACAATATAAAAATTATGGCTATTAGATTAGATAAATTTTTAACAAAATCTTATTCGAATTATTCAAGAAATAAGCTAAATCAATTTGTTTTAGCTGGTCAAGTTTTAGTTAATGGTCAAGTTGAAACTAAACCTAGTTATTTAGTAAAAGATGATGACAAAGTTGAACTAAAAGTTGATGAAAACAATATTTGAGTATCAAGAGGTGCTTATAAATTATTGAAAGCACTTGAAGAATTTAGAATCAATTTAGATGGAAAAGTTTGTCTTGATATTGGTTGCTCAACTGGTGGTTTTAGCCAAGTTATGCTAAAGCATGGTGCTAAGAAAATTTATGCACTAGATGTTGGCACAAACCAATTTGATAAATCACTATTGTGTGATAAAGTTGTTTTGATGGAACAAACCCACTTTTGTAAAACCAATTCATCAGATTTTGAACACATCGACTTCATTGCTTGCGATGTTAGTTTTATCTCAGCAACAAAAATTATTGAGCATGTAGTTAAAATATTTAACTATCCTTTTGAATTTGTTTGTCTAATCAAACCGCAATTTGAATTGACAAAAGAAATTCTTGATAAATGCAAGGGTTCTATTCCAGAGAAATATCACAAACAAGCAATTGATAAGGTTTGTAATTGTGCTAAACAATGCGGTTTATCAATTGACAAAATTATTCCATCACCAATTCTAGGTGCTAAGAGTAATAACCAAGAATTTCTTGTTTATTTGAGGAGAGAATAATGAAGAAAACAATATTTCATATTGACTTAGATGCTTTCTTCTGTAGTTGTGAAGAAGTTATGAACCCTAAACTAAAGGGCAAACCTTTTGTAGTTAGTGGTAGAAACAAACGTTCAGTTATCTCATGTGCAAGTTATCCTGCAAGAAAATTTGGAGTAAAAGCTGCACAACCTATTTATATGGGTCTAAACAAATATCCAGGATTAACAGTTGTTCCTGGTCATTATGAACTATATGACAAAATGAGTATGGATTTTTTTAATTACATTAAAAAGCACTACTCAAATATTTGTGAAGAAATGTCAATTGATGAATGTTTCTTAGATGTTACACAAGCTTTAAAGCACTATAAGAATGATCCAGTTTTAATGGCTAAACACTTGCAAAGCACTGTAAAGAAGACATTGGGTTTATCCGTTTCAATTGGTATCAGTTACAATAAGTTCTTAGCCAAGATGGCTACAGATTTAAATAAACCATTCGGTATAACAACTGTTTTAACTAAACAAGAAATCAAGCAAAAGATTTGACCATTGCCAATTGAAGATATGTTCTTTGTTGGCCCACCGACTGCAAAACACTTAAAGAGTATTGGTATCAATACAATTGGCGATCTTGCTAACTTTGATGATATTAAGTTGCTACAAGCAACTCTTGATCGTAATTGATACACAACATGACAAAATGCTGTAGGAAATGGCAACGACTTTGTTGATGTTACTAAGAACGATCCAAAGAGTCAATCAGTAAGCCACACATTATTAGACCCTACTAATGATTTAGCTGAAATCGAAACAACAATTAAATATATAGCTCAAGAGCTACAAACAAAACTTGAAAGCTATAAGATGGCTGGAAGTTGTATTGGTATTATCTATAAGATTGGTAATGTTAACAGAGTTAAAAACCAATCAATCAATAAAAACATCTATAAATGAGAAGATTTAGCAAACTATGCTCTAAAACTATTAGGGATGGTTTGAGATGGTTCAACCCAAATTAGACTTCTAGGTATTAACTTGTCTAAATTAGTCAAGGTTGATTCTATGGAATCACTTGAGCAACAACTTGTTCCAAGAAAGCAAAACAAACTTGACAAGATTGTTCAAGATGTAAATAAAAAACTAGGCAAGGACCTAGTCTTTATAGCTAAAGATAAATTTATTTCTTAAGAATCTTTGCACAACGTGGGCAAAGTTCATCATGAACTTGATCTGCAGGATAGTAATTTCAACATCTAATACATTTAATGTATTTAGTTTTTGTTACATCTGCTTCAAACTTGTCATCATTAGTTGATTTGATTGTCACTTTAGCAACATTGAAAATCTTCTTTAATAGTTCAGTCTCAATCTTATGTACATTATTAAATGATAAAACTACATCAGCTTCATTGTTTTTAGCAATAACTTTATCGTTTCTCATTTTTTCAATCTTAGTAAATACTAAATCTTTTAGTTTAAAGATTTGGTTTCACATTTCTTGGTTGATTGGTTCAACTTCAAATGGAAGTTTATCAACTCATGGTTCAAGCATAACGTTTGCTTGCTTCTTGTCTTTTTTGAAGAAACCATGAACCTCTCATGCTGTATGAGGAATAATTGGGGCTAAGAAGCACAAATAACTATTTAATAAGAAGTATAGAACAGTTTGAATTGTTCTTCTTCTCTCATTATTAGCCTCATCGCAATACAATGTATCTTTGATTAAATCAAAGTATCAACCACTTAATTCAATAACATGAGCATTAATTGTTTTAACTGCCACTGAGAAGTCAAATGCTTCATAAGCTTTGTTAATTTTCTCAATGTTTTCTTTTAATTGGTTTAGAACATATAAATCTTCTTTAGCAAAGAAGTATTTAGCATCCTTTGCAAAATCAAAGTCATCAATATTACTTAAGCAGAATCTAAATAAAGAGTTTCTAATTCTACGGTACATTTCAGCAATTTGTTTTAAGATGTTATCTGAAATAGACACATCAGCAACATAGTTGCTATTAGCTACTCACATTCTTAAAATGTCTGCACCATATTGTTTGCAAACTTTTAATGGATCAACACCATTGCCTAAAGACTTAGACATCTTTCTGCCTTGTTCATCAACAGTCATACCATGACTAACTAATTGTTTGAAGGCAGATGTCTTCTTTACTATAGTAGATGTAATAATAGATGAGTTGAATCATCCACGATATTGATCATTACCTTCTAAATATAGTTCACATTGTTTGTTTCAACCAAGTTGTTCAAACATCATATGACTTGAACCAGAGTCAAATCATACATCCATAGTGTCCATACACTTTGTGTATTTGCCACCTTTATATTTATCAGTTAAGAAATGTTCAACAGGTTTATCAAATCATGCATTAGTTCCTTCTTTAGATAAGATATCAACAATATGTCTACATAAATCTAAATCAAGGATAGGTTGTTCCTTGTCATCATAAATAACACAAATTGGAACACCTCAAACTCTTTGTCTTGAAATGCATCATTCTGATCTATTTTCAATCATTTCTTTCATATGATTTTTATTAGATTCAGAATTAAACTTAACAGAGTTAAGATTTTTAATGATGTCTTTCTTAATTGTGTTAATATTTACAAATCATTGTTTAGTTGCACGATATAGAACTGGTTTCTTAGTTCTCCAGTCAATTGCAGCTGAGTGAGTAATCTTACCACATTTTAATAGATTCCCAGAAGTTTCTAATCTCTTAACAATGCCTTCATTAGCATCTTCATAGAAGATACCTTCTAATTCTTTATCGTTTACTTCTGCAGTAAACTTACCTAATTTATCAATAGGACAGTATGGCTCAATCTTGTATGCTTTACAAGCAAGATAGTCATCATCACCAAAACCTGGTGCATTATGAACACAGCCTGTTCCATCCTCCATTGATACATATTCAGCTAAAATGACTGGGCATGGTTTGTCATATAAAGGATGAGCATACATAACCTTTTCAAGTTCTGTTCCTTTAAACGTCTTAACAACTTTATGTTGTTTTCATCCTAGAACTTTAGAAATATTTGCCAATAGTTTGTGAGCAACTACATAATGTTTGTTGCCAACTTGCACTCTTGCATATTCAAATTCTGGATTGACTGCAACAGCTAAGTTACTTGGAATTGTTCATGGAGTCGTTGTTCAAATAATAATTTGATCATCTTTTTCTAAAAGTTTCTTGCCATCAACAACATTGAAGCCAACATAGATTGAATAAGCTTCAAGATCTTTATATTCAATTTCAGCTTCAGCTAAAGCTGTTTGGCTTGATCAAGATCAATAAACAGGTTTTAATGCTTGGAAGACAAGATTTTGTTCAATCATTGCCAAGAAAAGATTAAGTTGTCTAGTTTCATAATCTTTTGTCATTGTCATATAGATCTTGTCATAATCTGTAAACAATCCGAATTGTGAAAATTGTTGTTTTTGTTTAGCAATGTTTGCTAAAGCAAAGTCATAACACTTTTGGCGTTTTTCTGAAATAGATAATTGGTTGTATTCTTTACCTAGCTTTTTAGTTAAGGCGTGTTCAATTGGTAAACCATGAGTATCTCAACCCATTACAAATGGAGCATAGAAACCTTTAGCATTTTTATATCTAACAATGGTATCCTTAAGAATTTTGTTTAAAGCGTGGCCTACGTGTAAGTCACCATTTGCATATGGAGGACCATCATGTAAAATCCATTGTTTGTTTTCTTTGTGGTTCTTTGCTAAAACTTGTTCATAGACTTTATTATCAATTCAACCTTGTTGAATCTTAGGTTCTTTAGCAGATAAATTAGCCTTCATTTCAAGGCCAGTTTTTCCCATATTAAGGCTTTGTTTGATTTGTTCTTTTAAATCTGCCATATAGTCTTAATTATATAGATTATGATTTTTTTCAATTAAAAAATAGATAATATTTATATGAATATTCATGTTAGCCAACCTTGTGCTTTTTGCCCAGGAGTTAAAAGAGTAGTTGAAAAAACTTTGAAAATAATTGATGATTACAAATCATCACATATTTATCTAATTGGTTCCATTGTTCACAATACTGAATTGAACAAGCAACTACTAAAACATAAGAATGTTAAGATCCTAGAAAATAAAAATAATGATCGTCTAGCTTTAGTCAAATCTATCAAAACTGAAAGAAATGTTATTATCTTTTCAGCACATGGAACAGATCAAAAAGCCATAGATTATGCTGACGCCAAAGGATGAAAGGTCTTTGATCTTACTTGCCCTTTTGTTGCAAGAATACTATTTAAAATTGAAAATGCAATTCTATCTGGTTTCCATGTTGCTTACTTTGGTGACAAAAGCCATGTAGAAGCTATTGCTGCTAAAGCAAAAGGCAAAGACAACCTAACCGTTTATCGTACTAAAAAAGATTTAAAGAAGGTTCTTGATAAACCATATGTACAAGTTGTTAGCCAAACAACAATGAATGAACAAGAATATATTGCTACGCAAAAATGATTCACACCACCTGCAATTATTAAGTTTTCTAATACAATCTGTGCTTCAAGCAAGCAAAGACAAGAAAATGCTTTAACATCTAAAAAATATGATTTAGTGTTTGTCATTTCTGACCCAAAAAGTCATAATGGTGTTTCGCTTTATGAAGTATTAAAACAACGCCAAAAACACGTAGTGTTTGTTAACCCACTTCATATTAAAATTAACAGGAAAATTCTGAAAAATAAAAAAGACTGTGCTATCTTCACTAGTAGCTCAGTCTCTCAAGAACAAGTTGATTGTTTTGTTAAAACTCTTAATAAAGCTTTAGCTTAGCATTAATCATTGAATTAACAACTTTGCCATCTTCACAATTTGTTATTTTTCAAATTGTAGAGTTGTTAGTTCCTTGTTCAATTACATCCATCAAGAAATCTAATGATTTCTTAGAGATAATTTCACTAGCTTGTTTAGCAAAACAGCCTGTTAAATCTTCATGTGCTAAATAGAACGAGTTACCGAGTTTATTTCATTTAATCGTTTCATCAGCATACTTCTTAATGAAGTGGAATGCATAGCCATATTCACAAGCTGCATCAATTGCTAAAGATCCTTTTGGCATTGATTCAACCATATCTTTTGTAATTCTTAACTTTGTTAAGTCAGTTGGGATAATAGCTGTATTAACAAAAACATTAGTGTCTCTAATTTGTTCTAGCAATGTATCAAAATTAGAATCAACATAATCAATGTTTTTCAAACTTGAGTTTTTAAGTTCTGTTAAATACTTTGTATCATTGTCTGCAATTGTTACAGCATAGCCGTCAGCTAATGCTAATTTAGCTAAAGCTACACCAGCAAATGTTGCATTCAAAATTAATAGCTTAGGATGTTTTGGATAAACAACTCTATCTTTTGCTTTCTTAGCTAAACCACGAGATAGTGTGTCTTTTATTAGTTTCATTAAATAAGAAGCTTTAAGCTCTTCAAGTTGAGGAAAGAATACATATCCAGAACGGTTAGCTAAAGCTAATCATTCAAGACCTGTAACTTTGTTTTGCAACATATATAGTAACATATCAACATTGTTTAAAAAGTTAGCAGTTGTAATACCAATCTTTTTAGTCATCAATGCTAATTCTGCTTTATTAAAAGCATTGACTTTTAAAATAATGTCTGATGCTTGAATAACAGTTTGTCATTTGTTATAAATCTTTGCCCCAGCAGCTAAGTATTCTTTTTCGCTAATTCCGGCAGGTATACCTAAACCAACAAGAACATTAACTGTAATTCCCTTTTCAGTTAAGGTCTTAACTTCGCTGGGCAATAAGAAAGTTTTATTACTTTCTTTATCATATAAGATTCCGATCTTTTTCATCTCAACCTCGTAATATACTAATAATTTTATGTTATTTAATATGTAAATTTTCAAAAATTACATATAATATATAAACGCAAATTAAGAAAGTAAAACACATTAGGAGTTTTATATGGTAAAAATTAGATTAACAAAGTTAGGTAGACACAAACTACCAGCATACAGAGTTATTGCTATTGATTCACGTAAAAGACGTGATGGTGAATATTTGCATTTACTAGGAACATATGATCCATCAACAGGCAAAACTAAGTTAGACGAAGAACTAACTATTAAGTTATTATCACAAGGTGCGCAACCATGTGATACAGTTTTAAGTCTTTTAAAGAAACAAGGTATCTATGCTAAATTCTTAGCAACTAAGAAAGCAAAACCTGCTAAGAAAGGCAAAAGAAAACTTTCTAAGAAAAAAGTTGCTAATAAATTAGCAAAGAAAAACGCTCCTAAGAAAGCAAAACCAGCTCCAGCTGCAGCTAAACCAGCAGAACCAGCTAAAGCTGAACCAGCAAAGGAAACTAAATAATTATGGCAAAGATTGATAAACAAAAGATTTTAAATAAAATTGTTCTTGGCCAAATGCGTGATGACATTCCTGCTTTCAAAGCTGGTGACACAATCTCTGTAAGTTACAAGATTATCGAAGGAAAGAAAGCAAGAATTCAAACATTCACAGGTGTTTGTTTAAGAATCAGAGGCAAAGGAAATTCTAAAACTTTCTTATTAAGAAAAGAAAACGGTGTTGAAAAGACATTCCCAATGCACTCACCTCAAATTGTTAAAGTAAATGTTGACAAAAAAGGTAAAGTAAGAAGAGCTTATATCTCATACATGAGAAAACGTTCTGGAAAATCAGCAAGAATCGCTGAAACAAATAAATAAGAAGCAAAGCTTCTTATTTTTTATAATATATAGATATGAAAAAGAGAACCAACTTCAATTTTGGAAAGTATGAGCTTAGACATCTACATGCTAAGCCTATTCCATTTGCTAAACTATATTTGAATAAGTCTATCCCATTAAAATATGTTGTTGCTGCCCTTTGTGGTATAGTTTTTGCATTCTTAACTACATGTTTTATTAAGAACACTGGTGCATTTAGTTATGGCTTTTCAAGTTTCTTACAAGGTATTGCAAAACTATGTAGTTATTTTATAACTAAAGGAGCAGGAACATTTGACAAGATGATCTATTCAGCATTGTTCTGGGGATTATTGCTTATTGGAAACATTCCATTATTTATCTTTGCTTGATGCAAAGTAGGGCATAGATTTGCTATGCTAACCTTAACATTCTTGATTGCAAATAGTATTGCCGGTTTTGCTTTTGACTTTATTCCTGGAATTGATGGTTGATCATTATTTGGTCAAACAGAATTATGAAGAATCAACCCACAAGTGGTTGCAGATGACTGAATCACTAAGTTAAAAGAATGCAATATTAAAATATTACCATTTAGTGTGCCAAAAGACATTGCAGGCAACTACGACCCATCTAACTATGTTAAACCTTTATTGTTAATTCTTTCAACTGTAACATATGCATTTATCGCATCTTTTGTCTTTGCAATATTATTTATTGTTGGTGGTTCTACTGCAGGAACTGATGTCATTTCTGTTTATTTAGCTGCAGAAAAGAAAATGAACATTGGCACTTTCTTCTTAGCTTTAAACATCATAATGATTACATTAGCTTCAACTCTAGGATCATTCTTGCCAGCATTCCTAGAATGCCCTGAATGCCGTAGTGTTGAATTCTTCTTTAACTCTAACTGAGTTGGAACATTGATTTCAATGTTAATCTTCACATCTATCTACAAGAAACTATATCCAAACGCAAGAAGATGCAAGGTTGAAGTTTATAGTAAGAAAGCTAAACAAATCCGTGACTTGTTATACAAGAACCACTATGTACATGGTAGTAGCTTAGCTAATAGAATTGGCGGTTACAGCCACAAGAAACAACAAATGTTCATTACAATTTGTTCAGCTACTGAACTTCCTATGATTATTGATCAAATCAATTCTATTGATAAGTTATCAACAATCACTATCTCAAACTTATATGCTGTTGATGGTCCATTCAACCTACAACGTCAAGGAAGTAGATAATGAAAAAGATTACCATCTTAACATTATTTCCTGAAGTCTTTGAGAACTTTAAAAAGTTTTCTATTATTAAAAGAGCTATCGCTAGTAAAAAGCTAAAACTTAACATAGTTAACTTTAGACAGTTTTCTAAAGATAAACATAAGAAAGTAGATGACTATCAATTTGGTGGTGGAGCAGGAATGATAATTGCTCTACCTGCTATTGTTACAGCTATCAAGAAATACAAAACTAAGAATAGTCTTGTAATTCTTACTAGCCCTCAAGGTAAAGTATTTAATCAAGCAAAAGCTAAATCATTAGCTAAAACAAAAAAAGACTTAATTATTGTTTGTGGGCACTATGAAGGCTTTGACGCAAGAATTATTAACTATGTTGATGAAGTAGTGTCAGTTGGTGATTTTGTTTTAACTGGTGGGGAAATACCAGCTATGGCTATGGTTGAAGCAATTACAAGATTAATTAAAGGTGTCATTACAGATTCTTCATTAGATAGTGAAACCTTTAATGATAATCTTTTAGATTATGACACATATACTAGACCTGTTTCTTATGACGGCCACAAAGTTCCAGCAGTCTTGTTATCAGGCAATCATAAAAAGATTCAAGAGTTTAGACAAGCAAACAGAATTACTAAGACAAAGAAAAATCGTCCTGATCTTCTTAAGTCTAAATAACTATATTTAGAGAGGAAAAATCCTCTCTTTTTTTCTATAAAAATATATGTATTTTTATCTTTTTTCGCACGTCCTTATTAAATAACGCGCGAGCACGAAGTCAAAAAATATTTTGAAAATTTTTATTTTTTTTCGCGAAGAGTTATATGGAGAAATAAAACATGGACGAAATATTATTATACTTATCGCTTAAATACTATGGCGAATGAATGGCTATCTATGATAGTCTACAAAAGAAAGAAGAATTGAAAGTGTATGATATCAAGAAAGCTGTCAACGAAGTTGATGCTGACTGAATCACACTAATTAGTTCTGATTACCCTAAAAACTTAAAGTCAATCTACAAGCCACCATTTGGTGTATTTAATTATGGCAAGACAAAATTACTACATCAAAATATGGTTACAGTGTTTGGCAAGATTGAAGAAAACAATGAACAATATCTTGATTACTTACGTAGTAATGGAATCAATTTATTGTGAATTAAGAAGTCAAACAAAGAAATGCTTGACATCATCTCAATATTCCCGACAAACAATATCTTCTATATGGAAGAAATGAAAAATGTCGGTAATAAGACTTTTCAAAATATTCTAGCTAACGAAAACGTTATTATGGAAAATGCTTTTTGTTCTGAAATTTGAGAAAGAAAAGATAAAGTTGATTATTCTAATCAATGGCAAGAAAGACTATACATAGGCTTGAGCTTGCAAGTGCTCATTATTTCTGAATTAAAATCTAAGGAATTGCTCGCACTTGCAGAATATTGCGAAAAAGAAAATATTAAAGTTGGGATTTTGAAACACATCTATTCGACTAAAATAGCGAAGCTATTTAAGAACAATAAACTATACATTATTGAAGAAAACAGTCAATTAACTCAACTATTTTCAGGGCAAAAGTAACAT
This sequence comes from Mycoplasmoidaceae bacterium, assembly GCA_024427265.1. Next base: position 8,723 of record JAKSVP010000005.1, on the reverse strand, counting down.
TTTATATATATGTAATATATATAGTTATTTATATTCATACAAATTTTACACTATATATATAATCTATAAATATTATGGCAAAGAATTTAGTAATCATCGAATCCCCAAACAAAGAAAAAACGATTGGGAAGTATCTAGGCAAGGATTTTAATATCCTTGCAACTGTCGGTCATATCCGTGACATTCCAAGTTCTGGATCAAAGGCATTTGACCCTAAGACATATGAACCAAACTGAAAGATTTCTTATAACTCAAAGACCAAGACATCTAAGAAAGAGATTATTAATAAAATTAAAGCCATGGCTGAAAAGGCTGACAAGATTTATCTTGCAACCGACCCTGACCGTGAAGGTGAAGCTATTGCTTGACACGTTTACGAAGTGTTACCAAAACCTAGTCAAAAGAAATGTGTCAGAATTACTTTTAACGAAATTACTAAAGACGCAATTGAAGAAGCTATTAAGCATGAAAGACAAATTGACTTGAACTGAGTTCACTCTCAATTTGCTCGTAGAGTGCTTGATAGAATTGTCGGTTATGATCTATCTAAGTTTGTTAGAGACAAATTTAATGGTTCATCAGCTGGACGTGTTCAATCAGTTGCTCTTAAGTTCATTTATGAACGTGAACAAGAAATTAACAAATTTAAACCTGTTACTACTTACACACTAGATGTTGAACTTAAAAATGGTGACAAGATCTTCTTACGTAAAGTAGGAACTAAATCTAGAGATGAAGAAAAAGAAGATACTTCTATTCTAGAATTTAAAACTGAAAAGGAAGTATTAGACATTAAGTCTAAACTTGAAAAGAACTTTGAAGTTTACTTCCCTAAAGGAAAAGAAGATGTTAAGGTTATGAGACGTAATCCTCAAGACCCATTCAAAACATCTACTTTGCAACAAGTTGCTTCAAACTTATTTGGTTGATCTGTAAGTAAGATTACTAAAGTAATCCAAGACTTATATGAAGGTATTAAGATTGACGGTGAACAAACAGCCTTAATCACATACCCAAGAACTGATAGTATCAGAATGTCTGATACATTCAAAGTTCAAGCTAAAAAATATATTAAGGCTACTTACGGTGATGAATATGTTAACCCTGGTGAAAGACCAAGCAAACAAGCTAAGAAAGAAAACGTGCAAGACGCGCATGAATGTATTAGAGTAATTAACCCATTCACATTCCCAAGCAAACTTAAAAACAAGATAGATTCAGATTATGCAAAAATGTATGATCTAATCTGAAGAAGATCTATTGCTTGTCTAATGACACCTTGTCGTTACATTCACAAAACTATCCGTTTCAAAAACGATGGATGTAAATTCTTTACATACTCAAACGTTTTGGAATTTGATGGTTATAAGAAAGTTTATGCAGATGCTGCCCTTGTAGGTGCTGGTACAGAAAAATCTTATAAGAACGGACAAAAACTTGAAGCTAAAACAATTGCTGCAGTTAAACACGTTTCTGAGCCACCTGCAAGATATAACCAAGCAAGCTTGGTTAAAGCACTAGATGATGCTGGTGTAGGTAGACCTTCAACATATAGAATGATGGTTGATGTTAACCCTGAAAGAGGTTATTGTGAAGTAAAGAATAGAGCATTCTTTATGACTCAAATTGGTAACTCTGTTATTGAAGGATTAATTGAACACTTTGACGATGTAATCGACAAAAACTTCACTAAGGAAATGGAAGAAAGACTTGATGCTATCGCTGATAAGAAAGAACCATGAAATAAATGATTATTATCATTTGTTCCTAAGTTTGAAAAGAAAGTAGCAGCTAAGACTAAATCTATTAAAGCTCAATCACTTGAAGTAGGAAGAAAATGTCCTAAATGTGGTAAACCACTTGTTTACAGATTTAGTAAGATTACTAAGAAACAATTCATTGGATGCAGCGATTATCCAAACTGCAAATATGCGGAATTCCCAGGAACTAAGGAATTAGATGTTAAATGTCCAGTTTGTGGTCACAACCTTGTTCAAAGAACAAGCAAACGTGGTAAACCATTCATTGGATGTAGTAACTACCCTAAGTGTACATTCATTGCCAATAATATTGAGGAAGTTAAAAACTATAAACCAGGACAACCAAAACCTGTTTATAAGAAAAAGATCTATCCTAAGAAGAAAGGCAAATAATGATTATTGATTTTAAACCTAGTGATGATATTAATTTCTTAATATCAAAACACGATAAGATTCTTGTTGATATTTATGCAACATGATGCGGACCTTGCAAAATGCTTGCCCCTCAACTAGAAGAATTTGCAAAAAACCATTCAGATTGAACAGTAATCAGAGTAGACTCTGATGCTAATAATAATGTAGCAGCTAACTTTGCAGTTCAAGCAGTACCAACAATGGTTATCATTGTTAAAGGCAAAATGGTTGAAACAATTGTAGGTTTTAAACCTCTTGTGGAAATAGAAAAAATAACAGACAAATATTAGTATAATATTTAGATAGGAATACAACTATGGCTATTAAAAGACACATTAGATTAGAATGTTCAGTATGTCATCAAATTAACTACTTAACATTTAAAAATGCAAAGAACAATCCTGACAAGATGGAACTTAAGAAATATTGTCCTTATTGTAAGAAAGTTACATTGCACAAAGAAACTAAGAAAAAATAGGATTTATATATATAATATATAAGTTATTAAAAAAGGGCTTCGGCCTTTTTTTCTTAACCAAGGACTATTTATGAGAAAAAAAGTTATATTAGTTTGCGACGAATGTTTAAGCCGTAATTACCATATTACGAAGAATACGCTATCAACTGAACGTATCGTCTTAAACAAATACTGTCCAAAGTGTAAGAAAGTCACAAAACATAAGGAAACAAGATAATGGCTGACATTAATACTAATAATAAGACTAATACTACCAAAGATAGTAAAAGTAAAAAAGAAATAAAACAAGAAAAAACGAACAAAAAGTATGCAGAAAAGATCGAGGCTAACAGACTTAAAAAAATAAGTAAGTTAGAAAAGAAGCAAGCTCGCTTAACTGTAAAACTTAATAAAGTTCAAAACCCTAAAAGAAAATCATCAATCCAAGATAAGATTGATAAAATAGTAGATAAGATTGATAATCTTAAAGACAAAGAAAAAGCTATTGTAAAGCGTCCTGCTGGTCTTGTCATGAAGACATGATCAAAAGGTCTAAACAAAGAAACTAATAGAGTAGCATGATATAAAAGAGGTGGAGTCTTAAAAGACTTTGTAACCATCTTATTAGTCTGTGTATTCTTAGGAATAATTTTCTTTGCAATAGATATGATTATTATCGCAATACGTTAGGAGGAAACTATGGAAATTAATAGAATGCAATGATACGTAATTACTGCCGTAGGTGGTCAAGAAGAATCTATTGCACAAGCATTACGTGAAAAGATGAACAACTTTGGCTATGCTAACTTTGTTAAAACATCAGAAAATGATGCTTCTGCTCCTTTAGCTAATGGTGAACAACCAAAGGTTAAAGAAATCAGAGTCTTCATGAAAAGACAAGAATCAGAACAAATCTTTAATAAGAATAGTGCTGAACTTCCTAAAACATTTAAGAACACAAAAACAACAAAATGAGAATCTCTACCAGATGGTAGATATAAAAGAACTAAATCTAAAAAAGTAAATAGATTTGGAAACTACATCTTCGTATGTTGTGATCTAGATGATGATATCTGATATAACATCAGAAACACCGTAGGTGTTATGGGATTTGTTGGTTCAACAGGTAAGGCTGCTAAACCAATTCCATGTTCAATGGATGAATATGAACGTTTAATTAATGATGCCGCAGCAGCTGAATATGCAGCAAGAATTGCTGCAGGTGAATCTGCAATCAAGAAAGAAGAAGTTAAAGTTGAAGCTAAACCTCAACCTAAACCTGTTCTTATAGAAGCTCCATTTAAAGTTGGACAAACTCTTGAATTGATCAATGGTTCATTTGCTGGTACTAACTGTACAGTTGTTGCTATCAACCTTGAAAAACAAACAGCTAAAGTGGAAGTTGAATTCTTTGGAAGAATTAACTCCCTTGAAGTTGCCTTTGCTGACCTAAAACTTGCTAAGTAACTTTCATAAATACATATAATAACTAAACAAAAGAGGTAATATAATGCCAAAACAAGTTGAAAAAACTAGTACAGCTGTAGCTGCTGTTGAAACAAAACCAGCTGAAGCTGAAACTAAACCAGTTAAAAAAACTGTAAGAAAAACTTCTGCTAAGAAACCCGCAGCAAAGAAACCTTTAGTTAAAGAAGGTGCTTCTGCTAAGGACACAATCGAAGCAAAAGTTAATATGTTCTTTGAATCTAATAAAGATAACAAAGACCTAAAGAAAATTCTTTCTGTAGCTAAATTAATGGAAGCTGGGGCTCATGTTGGACTAGCAGCCAACTTATGAAACCCAAAAATGGCTCCATTCATTTATAGATCTAAAGGATCTAGAAACTTAATCATCGATATGCTAAAGATTATTGTATTCTCTAACAGAGCATACAACTTCTTACATGATATTGCAAAACAAGATGGTAAAGTTCTTTTTGTTGGAACTCACAACGATTCTGTAAAGAAATATGTTCAAGAAGAAGCAACACGTGTTGGTGCTTTCTATATCAACCAACGTTGATTAGGCGGAACATTAACTAACTTTAAAACAGTCAACAACTCAATCAACAAACTAAACAGATTAACAAGTTTACTAGAATCTGAAAACGTTGGACGTTACACTAAAAAACAACAACTAGATATGCAAAGACAAGTTGCTAAGCTTGAAAAGTTTATTGGTGGAATTAAGAACATGAAGGGTCTACCACAAGTTATAGTTGTAACTGATCCAGTTGCTGAACATAACGCAGTTAAGGAAGCAAGAGACCTACATATTCCTGTTGTAGCTATTGCTAATACAAACGCTAACCCAGATTTAATTGACTTTATTGTTCCTGCTAACACTCATTCAATTAAAACTCAATGATTAATGTTAGGTGTTCTAGCTGATGCTATTGCATCTGCTAAGAGTCAACCAACTAAGATTGTTGGCAAAACAGATGGTGAAATCCTATTACCAGAAGTAATAAGAGTTGCTAGAAAAGTAGTTAACATCAAAAGCAAGTCAGATACATTTGTTAAGTCTGAACCTAAAAGCGAAAAGTAATTTAAATAAATAGCACCTAAAAGGTGCTATTTATTTTTTTATATATCTCTAGTCAAGGGTCAACATTTTCGATTTCTTGTAATGATTTAAGTTCTGGTACTGTATCTATATTATAGATTTTGACGTTTTTAGCCTTGAATTGGTTTAGCAAGTGAAGATATGTTTTTTCACTTTGTATATTTAATTTATAGTTATGTATTACTAAATGTATCCTTTTATTATGCAGCGTATGGCGCAAAAAGAAATTAATAATATTATTTGTTATATTTTTTTCTAGGTCAGCAAAGATTACTATTTCATCAGCTAACATATAGAATGGAGTATTACTTTGGTGGTTTAGGCTATTAGCGTTAATTATCAAAATGTCGCTGATGGCTTGCAATGCCTTTACTAAATTTAATAGTTTATTTTGCTCTAGCGACGCTTGTGCAAGAATTTGGTATGAAGTATTGGAAAAAAGGCGAGTTGTTAAAATTTCGCCTTCTTTTTGCCACATATCCCTTTTAGGCAACAATGAATCTTGTTCATAATGATTAAGATCAAGTACTGTTAATTTATTTACTTTCTTTTCAAGGATGGACGCAAATAATAATGTTTCTATATTTTGTTTATGGAAACTATTGATGTCAACAATGGCGATAGTCTTATTTGCCATAGTCAAATCCTTTGATTATCTTTTTATAGTCTCGTGGGTACTTTGGGTTTGTCTTGCCAAATTTCTTAGCCACGATTGTATAAAAATCAACGCCATCATCTTCTAGATGATCTACAGTTAATAATGAAGCAGATAGTTGTTTTAGTTCTTGTTTTAAGTCTTTTACTTCAGATAGATAGTTTTGTCCTTTTGGTACTACTACTAAACCATCTGATTTTGCATATGGAGTTAGAAGTTCAAGAATCACTTCTAATGGTGCTACTGCTTTAGCAGTAACTAAATCAAATTGACGTTTTGTTGAAGTTTGTTCAATACGTTGACAAATAACTTCTACATTTGTTAAATGTAGTTTCTTTGCAAGTTCTTGCATAAATAAACATTTCTTATGGCTTGCCTCAACTACCGTTAACTTAATGTTAGGATAGAACAATTTGATAACAAATCCTGGAATACCAGAACCTGAACCAACATCTAATACTGTTTTAACAGTATCAAAGTCAACCATATGATAAACCATCATTGATTGTCAGAAATACTTAGATCAAATTATGTCGTCTTTATCAAGACGAGTTAGGTTCATTTTGGCATTTTGACTTTGCAAAAAATCTTTATAAACATCTAATTGTTCAGAAAGTTTTTTTGTGTCTAATTTGGTGATACCAAATTTCTCTATAACTTTTTTAACAAATTCGTTCTTAGTCATGTTTCTTGCTTTTATTTGTTATATAGTTTTTTATGATTGCTATATCAACTAAATTAATTCCAGAGATTCTGCTTGCTTGTTCTAAATCTTGAGGCATAATCTTATTTAATTTATCAATTGCTTCAAGAGTTAAATTAGGAACCTCTTTATAGTTCTTAATGGAACTTAAAGAACATTTAGATAAGTTAGATAACTTCTTGATTGTTTTAAGTTGGTTAGCAATGTATCCTTCAAACTTGATATTTATATCAATCTTCTTGCATATGTCTGGATTAATGCTTTTAGCTTTGCAAGCTAGCAATACATCTAATGATTTAACTTCAGGACGTTTTATTAATTGATACAAAGTATAGCTTCCACAATTGTATTGTTTTAATAACTTCTTTACTTGGTGAACCTTATGTTCTTTCAAATATTTAATTTGACGGTTAAAGGTTTGCAAGTTCTTTTTATATGCTGCATAAACATCTTTTTTAACTAAGCCAATTTTCTTGCCATATTCGATTAAACGCTCTTGAGCGTTGTCGTTTCTTAAATATAGTCTGTGTTCAGCTCTTGATGTTAATAAACGATATGGTTCAGTAATACCTTTAGTCATAATGTCATCAGTTAAAACACCAAGGTATGCTTCAGAACGTTTTACAACCAAAGGTTCTTTCTTCTTAATGTTCATGACGGCATTAATACCAGCAAGTAATCCTTGTCCTGCTGCTTCTTCATAACCACTAGTTCCATTAATTTGCCCAGCACAGAATAAATTTTTAATATTCTTTAACTCATAGTTAAGTTTAAGTTGTGTTGGGTCAATGGCATCGTATTCAATTGCATATGCATATTTTAAGAAAATAGCATTTTCTAATCCTGCAACTGAATGTACAATCTTTTCTTGCGTTGCTCTATCAAAACTAGTTGATAGACCTTGTAGATACATTGAATCTCAACTTGCTGATTCTGGTTCAACAAAGACTTGATGTCTTTCTTTATCAGCAAATCTCATTACTTTATCTTCAATACTTGGGCAGTATCTTGGACCTATAGAATGAATTCTTCCAGAATACATTGCTGACTTAGAGATATTATCTCTAATGATCTTATGAGTCTTTGCATTTGTATATGTCAAATGACAGTTAGTTTGCATAGCAAATGGTAAGAATGTAGGGTTGAAATGTTCAAAAGCTAATAGATCATTAGTCCCAGGTTCAACTTGCATCTTCTTAAAATCAATGCTTGATTTTAAGATTCTTGGTGGAGTTCCAGTTTTTAGTCTAATAAGTTTAATGCCATTAGCAACCATACTATCTGAAAGATAGTTAGCACCTTGTTGCCCACTTGGACCTTCATGATGTTGTTCTTCGCCACGATGACAAATTGGTTTTAAGTATGTTCCTGTTGTTAAAACCATTGCTTTGCAGTTGTATGTGGCTTTGCCGCATTTAACACCTTTTAATGTTCCGTTCTTAATTATTAATTCTTTAGCTTCGTCAATAATTAAGGTTAGATTTTTTTGATTGTTAATAGCATTAACTCAGAAGTCATGATACTTAACTTTATCAATTTGAGCACGAAGTGCTCATACACCTGCTCCTTTAGCAGCATTTAAAAGTTTCATTTGTAATTGAGCTTTGTCAGCAGCTATTGCTTGCATGCCACCTAAAGCATCAATTTCTCTAGTGACTACTCCTTTAGCTGGTCCGCCAACTGATGGATTACAAGGAGTATCACCAATGTGTTCTTCATTTAATGTAATTAAACCAGTCTTTTTACCTAAATGAGCTGCAGCAAATGCAGCTTCAAGTCCAGCATGACCAGCTCCTATAACTATTACATCAAATTGGTTTTTCATAGTTATATATTATAAAACAAAATAAAAATAGCACATAGTGCTATTTTCTAAAGACAAAAGTGTATCCTGCAGTTCCTGTGTTTGAAGAATGACTAACTAGTTCTCAACCTTTTTCTGTTCAAGTATCTATAGTTTTTTGCAATTCTTCAATTCAAGGTTTACATTTAACTATTTTGTATTTCATTATTTACCCTTTCTAGCAGCAAAGATCGCTTTAGCTAAATCAACATATTGATCAGCTTTAGCAATTGCTATGCCACGTTCAATATCACCGAAAAGTAGCAATGAATCACCAATTTGTAAATTGAAGACTTCTCTTGCTTCTTTAGGTATTACAATTTGG
>JAKSVP010000004.1 GCA_024427265.1 Mycoplasmoidaceae bacterium | reverse complement strand
AAACAGACGCTATTCAACAAGCTGAAAAATCTAAGAACTTATACCAAAGAATTGTGGCAGTGTTTAAATCATTGTATAGCAGTGCAAAAGATTGAATAAAGCAAACATGATCTTCTATTACAAATGCTATAAAAAACGCTTGAAATTCAAAACGTGTTATTCAATTTACAGACGAAACTTTAAAAGAAAGCGAACAAAAAGTTAAGCAAATAATTAATACTATGATTACAGGTTCTGAAGATGGTAAATCATATACACCATTCATTACTACAACTTTTAAAGATGGAGTAACAGTACCTGGTAGATATGATAGTGTACAAGAATTCTTAGATGCTATTAAGACAGAATTTCAATGTGTTCCAGCTCGTCCAGAATATGCTAAGTTGCCTTGAGCCGAAAGAATAGCTCTAGGAGATAAGAATAAATTAGCTAGTATATGAGAACACATGGCTGAGATGGAGAGCTATCGTAAGTTTTTCGAAATATCATCAATTGAGACTGCAACAACTGAGGAAATTGAAAGAGATTTATCAAAAGCTATCACATCAGTTATTGATGGAATGAAAAAATTTGATCACGACTCTGTGAATCTTTTAGATTATGCTTATCTCTACATTACGGCTAACAGAGAAGGTAATTACCCATTACTTTTTGCGATTAGAGACGGTATAACGACAATAATGAAAACCGAGACTTCACTAGGAAACGTTCAAAAATGAGCTATTTACTTCACTACTAAAGTTAAAATATAAATCATTTTATAAAGTGGAATATTAAATGTTGTTATTTTGTAACAACATTTTTTATTTTTGCGGACAATATAACGTTACGAAACGATGGGATTAAAGACCTATTTATTGTGTATTTTATATATAATATTTTTATGAGGTTTAGTAATAAAGTTAAATGTTTTATGACTCCATTATTAATAGTGGGGTTATTACCAAATCTAGTGGCTTGTACAACATCAAATGACGAAAATATTGATATATCTATTGATGATCGAAAATGTGTGCAATGCTCAAATAATACTATTTCTGGTCTATCACCAACTGCTTTTTTTACATTACAATTGTCTAATATATTAGAAGGCGACATTTTAAATGTTTTAGTGGATAATCAAGATAAAGATGGCAAACAAGGAGCATTTATCAATGCTGATCCTAAAAGCCAAAATATTGAACTACATAAAGGTCAAAAAAATGTAGCAATACCTTTTATTTTATTATCTGATGACGAAAAAGATGAAATATTTGAAGTTCATTTTTCTATTATTTGCACGATAACAAGATTAGACAACATTGTCTTTAAAACTACAATAAATGATCTTTATTTTGAAAATGCTACACCAACAACACACGATATGTTTGCTTATGAAACAAATGATGAGGGGGACAAGATTCTTGTTGGTTGAAATGAAGAATCATGAGTAAAGCAACAACTTTTAAAATGTAATGTTTTAATTATCCCTGATGATGTAACTGAAATATCAGACGGCGCTTTTACTGAAGAAATATCTGGTGTTCCCCACACAAATATTCCAGAAAGTATTCAATATGCGTACTTGGATGATGGTTTTGGACATCATCACGATATATCAAAGTTAAGTAGGATCGGCAACCAGGCTTTTTATGCAAGTAGTCATGTTGGCTATAAAAATATAATATTCCCTGACATATTATTTGAAATTGGACAACAAGCATTTATGGAATGCGGAAAATTTGAAGGTGTGTTAACGTTTGGACCAAACCTACAAAGAGTCTATGATGCCGCTTTTTCAGGATGTGGGGAAGGCTTAACATCATTGGTTTTCCATTCTTGTTGTGCTTTGAAACATAATGCATTCTCTAATAGTTGTGCAAATATGCAATCAATAGATGTTAATGTGTTTGGTAGCACCTTACCATCTGATTGAGTGAATTATTTTCTTTTTTACTCATTACCAGAATCAACGCCAGAAAATCCTAGGTATGTTTACATATCTAATATAGATGACCAACAAAAATGAAAAGATTTTCTAACACCTTATGAAGACAATTTCGGTACATGAATATATACAACTAAGGTCTAATTAACCTTATTGTAATTAGTCGTGTCATTCTCTTATTTCTCAATTTTCGGGAATGGCACCAATACCTCGTTCTTCTGTAATGTCTCCATTATAGTAAAACACTCCTTGGGCGTATACATCTTTAACTCATTCATCAAAAATAAGATATTCTTCATCATATCAAGGAACTTCCCAATAAGGAATATATATTTCCTTTAATGATTGACAACCAGTAAAACATTGGCGGAGTGCATAGGAAGGTTTGATTGACTGAGCAACAATGTTTTTTGCTTTAATAATAGGTGTGTATTGCAGAGATTGGCAATCTTTAAACATTTTATCGTACACATATCCAGGAAGTAGTGTAGCTGGTAATATACTTGGTGGAATTTGCAAACTTTTGCAATTTGAAAACATTTCTTGATAACACCATGCCTGAACGTCAGTGGCAGGTAATTCTGGTGCAACTAAAAGTTCAGATGTGGCAAACATTTCAGAATATGCATTACGGCTTAGTTTAGTAGGGGGTAAAAAACCACTACTAACCTTAAGAACGTTGGCACCATAAAATAAATGGTCAAAAACATTGCTGCTTGTCAGTTCTGTTGTTGTTCCTCCACCAACACCATCTAGCAATGCTGTTACGTCTCCTTGAATAATTACAGGCGCGGAAAATCTAAAATTAAGATATCCGCTTGAGTTTGATCATTTACCTGTGTCATTAAAAAACTCAATAGTTTCATTTCTTTTTAATGAAATGCGTGCACCTTCTGTATATGGTTCTGGAGTCGTATATGTTTGGGGGTCTCCACCGGCAATACTATACTGAATGTTGTAGTCGCCTTCTTGAAACTCTATACTGGAATTGGAAAGTGATACATCACAATTTTGAAGTGGTGTAATTTGAACTTTTGTGCCAGTATATGGCACTTCAGCGTATGCTGTTAAATTACACGGTGCAGATAAAACATTAACTATTTTTATTCCACTTGTTGTGGTAAAACTAAACGCAAAATTGAAAGTTGTATTATCAATTATTCCCCTTTGTTCTATTTCGTCATATTTAAGTGTTAAGACAATTTCGTTGTTAGTGCCTATTGGTATGTCAGTATTATGTAATAACGTAAGGTTGCCAGAACTTAATCTATCTTGGAAAGTTACATTTACTTTATCAATTTTAGTAACTACTTCTGGTGATGGAATTTCAGCTTCGAAAACAAAATCAACTAATTGATCTTGTTTAATTAAATATGATGATGTTTGACTAATAAATTTGATATTTGGATAAAAATATGATAATGAACAATTTTTACTTTCTTTGGTAATAGTTAAATCAGAAAGCTTAAAAGTGGTTTGCAGTTGAAAATCTAAATTACCTATTGATGGTGCAGTAATATTCTTTGTTCTTATCAAAAGAGAGAAATTGTGATTGTCATCTACCGGTATGTTAGAATGTTCTCATAATTCTAATTTATCAGCGTTTGGCCCCGATAGTGCCACTTCATCTATTTGAGTTGGATATGCAATTCCGGAAATATTAAATGTGTATGTTGCATATTTATCTAATGTTTGTGTTGGAGGATCAGAGTTAATTAATGTGATATCATGTGCATCACATTGGATGTCAATATTATCAACGGTATCAAAAGTTTGTTTTAGCCCTTGTCTATAAAGTAATATAAATCCCACTTTTATATTTTGAATTTCTTTGACTTCATTTTTTAAACGGATAGAAAATGTAAGTTCGTTATTTGAATCTAAGGGGATGTTTTCCATTGTTGAGGTAAACACAAATGTTTCTGACAATGTATTTGCAAAACGAATTGATTTAACACGATCAATTTTGTGTTTTCCAGTATATTTTAATTTGATTAAGACTTCTTGATTGGCTGATTCAATAATATCTCGAGATTTAGATACAAAAACAAAATTATGTTGCGACTGAGCACAACTTGTAAGGAATGTAGTTGGTAGGCAAAAACCAGCAACTGCTATGCCTCCCAAAACATTGATTATTTTTGTTTTTATTCCCATAGTGATACCATTATATGTTAATTGGCATACATAGTTAATATAAATAATTGATATTTTTAAATATTTTCCTATACAATTAAATAGCATAAATTCTTTTATGCAAAATTAGCATGTGGGAGAGATTTAATCTTTTAGATCGTACCACGTAGAGAACAACTTATAGGAGGTGTTGCTTGTGGCTAAGGAAAAAACTATAACTAGAGTAGCAATTGTCCACTTAATTGGAGGTCAAGCTAAACCAGGAACTACATTAGCTTCCTACGGTATTAACATGGCTGAATTTACTAGACAATTCAACGATAAGACTAAAGACAGAATGGGTGAAGTTGTACCAGTACAAATTACTGCTTACAGTGATAAATCATTCAAATTTATTATTAAAACTACACCAGTATCTGTTTTATTAAAGAAAGCGGCAAAAGTTGAAAAAGCTGGTCATAACCAACTTACAGACAATGTTGCAACCATTTCTAAAGAAGAAGCAATGAAAATTGCAAAATACAAAATGCCTGATTTAGCTGTTTATGATGAAGAAGCGGCTTTAAGATGTGTTGCAGGTACTGCAAAACAAATGGGCATTAAGATTAAAGGTGTTGATCTTTCACCTAATAAAACTGCTAAAGAAGGTAAGAAATAATGGCTTTCCATGGTAAAAAATACACTGCTAACGCTAAGTTAGTAGATAGAACTAAATTCTATTCAGTAAAAGATGCAGTTGAATTAGCAAAGAAAACATCTACTACTAAGTTTGATGGTGCTATTGATATTGCAATCAAGTTAAATCTTGATACAACAAAAGCAGAACAACAACTTAGAGGAACAATCGCATTACCACACTATTATGGTAAGAAGATCAGAATTGTAGCTATTACAGATACAATCTCTGATGCTCAAGCTAAAGAAATGGGAATAAAAGTTGGTACAACTGACTTAATTAATGAAATTAAGGGTGGATGAATGGACTTTGACTTAATTATTACAAGTCCTAAGTTCATGGTTCCACTATCTAAATTAGGTAAAGTATTAGGTCCTAAAGGATTAATGCCTAACCCTAAATTAGGAACAGTTACTCCAAACGTATTAGCAGCAGTTAAAGAATTCCAAAAAGGAAAATATAACTACCGTACTGATACTTATGGAAACATCCATATGAAAATTGGTAAGGTTTCTGCTAAAACAGAAGATGTCGTTGAAAACATTAATGCTCTATTAGACTTTATTAAGTCAAAACGTCCTGCTACAGTTAAGGGTGACTATATTCAAAATATAGCTGTCTCTTCAACAATGGGACCTAGCATTAAAATTGTGAAATAATTAACTAGTTACTAGAAAATACCGGTCAAAAATCCGGTATTTTTTCTTAACTAATTTCTAACTCTATCACGATATATATATATATAATTTTTGTGAAAAGGAGAATAACATGAAATCACATAAATTATTACCCTTATTAACTATTGCTTGTGTAGGTGCTACTATACCTATGGCTGCATGTACAACCAGAATTGATCCAGGCCCAGGGCCCGGACCGGTACCGCCAACACCACCAGAAGAAGGCTCAGAGTTCAATTTTGATGAAACAAACTATCAAGCTAAATATAACCCCTGGAATCCCACACAGGACTCCTATACTACTGTGGAGTGCTTAACAGAATATACCACAAATGTAGACAAATATAGATTTGAAGATGATTTTTTGTTTGGCTGACAAAATTGAAAAGATGGTTGTTTGGCTGATGGAATAAGTGTTCCACATTTAAATATATTTGTTTCTTATAGCGACATTAAACCATCATCTACTGATGAAACCGCAGCAGCATTATTTTCTTTACATGTGATTGAGGAACGTACAATAATTTATCCAGATAGCGACGGTCAAACGTCCTCAGAAACTTGTGATTTAAATTTTGTTGATTGTCCGTTAAAAATGGTGTATAACACCAAATACGAATGATCTTTAATGTTTAATTGGAGTGAAATGGATGCAGAATTATTTAAAAACATACAAATCGCAGGTCAAATTACACGGAATGGCGAACAAACTACAGTCAACATAAACAAAGATAATTATGATGATAATGTAGATTTATTGTACGTATGTGGGTGATTTATAGAGATAGTCGGAATTAATAGTTTAACAGACTTTAACTTATAAGAAATGCCAACCCGGCATTTTTTTATTAATATTATGATAAAATTAGCAAACAAATATAAAAATTAAGAAAATAAATTATATTTATTTTTTATTTTTTTATATTTATATATAATGATTTTACAAATGAAACTCGTGGTAGGGCTTGGTAACGTGGGCAAGCCATATTCAAACTCCCGTCATAATGTAGGTTTTATAGCCTTAGATGCAATCTTGAAAGACTTGGGTCTTAATATAGAGGGCAATAGTTTTGATGGAGATTATGTGGTCGCTACTATCAATGATCAAAAAGTTATGTTTATTAAACCAACAACATTAATGAACCTTTCAGGTAATTGTGTAGGTCAAGTTGCCAAGTTTTATAAGATCCAACCTGAAGACATTATCGTTATTCATGATGATCTTGACCTAGAACCAGGCAAATTCAGAATAAGAACATCTGGATCGGCTGGCGGACATAATGGAATTAAAGACATTATCAATAAACTAGGTTCCGAAAATTTTATCAGATTCAAAATTGGCATTGGTCGGCCAAAACAAGCCACGGTGATCGATTATGTGCTTGGCAAGCTAACCAAACAGGAACAAGAAGCACTTAAACAACCTATTGCTAAGGCAATCGAATTCGTAAAACTAAGTTTATGTGCACCAATCAATATAGCAATTAGTAAAGTTAATCAAGGAAGTAAATAGTATGAAAGTAATTAAAAGAGATGGACGTGAAGTAAAATTTAACTCTTCAAAAATTCATGATGCAATTATTGCTGCTGCAGTAGCAAGCAATATTGCTCTAGCCGAAGGTGATCTTAAGAAAGTATCAGATGAAGTCGTTAACCAAGTGGAAAAAGAAGGTAGGGATGCCGTAGAAGTTGAAGAAATTCAAGATATAGTGGTTGCTACCTTAAGAAAATATGGTCACACTCAACTAGCTAAAAAATATCAATCTTACCGTGTTCAACGTAATAAAGTACGTGAACGTAGTAGTAGATTAATGAATACAATCTACAAAATTGGTATTGAAACAGACCGTGATAATGCCAACGTAGGAAACAACTTCTCAGCTAAACTATTAAGAATTGCTTCTGAATCTAATAAATGACACATGCTTCTAAAGCATTTGCCAAGAGATATGGCTAATCACCATGAAGTTGGTGACTACTATATTCATGACTTAGATAGTTACAACCTAACAACTAACTGTTTACACTTACCAACTAGAAGACTACTAGAAAAGGGGTTTAACACAGGCTATGGTACTATTAACCCACCAACTACTATTGAAACTGCTGGAGCAATTCTATGTATTGCTTTACAAGCAAGCCAAAACGACATGTTTGGTGGACAATCTCACCCTAACTTTGATAATGATATAGCTATCACAGTTCCAAGCACACGTAGAAAAGTAATTGCTGATATCAAAGCAACAGGTGGAGATGCTAAGAATGAAGAATATATTGACAAAATCTTAAAACGTAGAGTTTGTCAAGCTATGCAAGGTGTTGTATATAACCTTAACACTCTTCACTCTCGTGCTGGTAGCCAAGTTCCATTCTCATCAATTAACATTGGTTTACCTGAAAATGAAAATGCTGCACTTGTTTGTCAATGTTTCCTAGAAGAATATGAAAAAGGTCTAGGATGTGGCGAACAACCAATCTTCCCTAACATTATCTTTAGAGTAAAGAAAGGCGTTAACAGAGATCCTGGTGATCCATACTTCTACTTATTTAAATTAGCGTGCAGAGTTGCAAGTAAGAGAATGAACCCTACTTTCATGAACATTGATGCTACATTTAATAAAGAATACTATGATAAAGGTATTTTGCCTGCAACAATGGGTTGTAGAACATATCTATTACCAGATATTAATGGTAAACCATGTGTAGAAGGACGTGGAAACATTGCTCCTTGTACAATGAACCTTCCTAGATTAGCTATGAAAGCTAATAAGAACATTGAAACATTCTTTAAATCATTAGATGAATTATGTGAAGAAGTAAGACTTCAATTAATGCACAGATATGATACTTTAAAGAAACTTAAAGTGAAAGATATGCCATTTGTTTGTGGAGAAGGTTTGATTGTTGGATCAGAAGACTTAAAGAAAGATGATTCAATTGAACCAGTACTAAAACATGGTACATGAGGTATTGGTTTCATTGGATTGGCTGAAACACTAAGACTATTAATTGGTAAACATCACGGTGAAAGCAAAGATGCACAAGAATTAGGTTATTCTATTGTTAAACGTATCAGAGAAAACTGTGATGAGTTTAAAAAGAAATATAAACTAAACTTTGCATGTTATGCAACACCAGCTGAAGGATTAAGTGGTAAATTCTTCCCACTTGATGAAAAAGAATTTGGTAAGATTCCTTGAGTAACAACTAAAGGATACTACACAAACTCTTTCCACGTACCAGTAGATCATCCAATTAGTTTGGCAGAAAAACTTCAAATTGAAGCACCATACCATGAACTATGTAATGGTGGACATATCTCTTATGTTGAATTTGATAGTTATCCAACACCAGATGACATTATGAGAGTTGTATCATATGCTTATGCTAAAACTAACATAAACTATATTGGTATCAACTTCCACATTAGATACTGCTTAGATTGCAAATCAAGATAATATGCAAATTAGATTAGCAAGTATCTTAGAATCTAGTGCTAATGGCCCAGGTTTAAGAAAAGTATTCTTTTCTCAAGGCTGCAGCCATGGGTGTCCAGATTGCTTTAACAAGCATACCTGAGACTTTAAGGGTGGAGCATTAATTGATTTGGACGAAGAAATAGCAAAGACAGTTGATGCAACATACCTTGCTGGAGTAACGTTTAGTGGCGGTGACCCATTTGATCAGCCAGAACCATTTGCTTACTTAGCACAAGAATTAAAAAAGCATAAAATAAACATTTGGTCTTACACAGGTTATACCTGAGAGCAATTAATAGAATTATCTAAGACCAATGTTCACATCAAGAATCTCTTATCAAACATTGATGTATTAGTAGATGGACCATTCATCAAAGAATTAATGGATGATGCCATTGAATTTCGAGGAAGTAAGAATCAAAGAATCATCAATGTCCAAGAATCTTTGAAAGAGAATAAAGTAATCATAAATAAAAATTTCAAATAAACATATAATAAAACTACAAGGAGCTATATTATGGGAAAAGTTACTTATCTAAGACCTGGTGAAACAAAATGTCCAGTATGTGGATCAACACATATTTGTGAAATTTCTAGAATTACAGGTTATCTATCATTTGACGAGAGATTCTGTCAATCTAAGGTTGATGAAAGATCTCAACGTGTTGACCATAATGGTGATCACGTTACTAACTACGTTAAATAAGAAAAAAGAGCTAGTCGCTCTTTTTTTAGTCTGGTATTATATAAAACCTTCCGTAAACTGGTACAGTTGTGGGTTGGTTGACCTGAATAGTTATTTCAAAATTATTCACATTTTGCATAAATGTTTTAGTATCAAACCTAATTGCTACATAGGTGTTCGAAGGTTCTTCGCTAAAACAATATGAATGGTCTTCCATTCATCGTCCTTCTGCGCACTTCCTTGGCCGACCGTTTTCTTTTGCTTCTATAACAGCAAAATCTGCTTTGTATGAAGGGTATTGTTCTTCTGGTTTGTCTTGAGCAAAATCAAATTTCACATCTCTGGTAAAATTTTTAAAAATCTCAGGAGCATTAGTTAAATCTATACAAAATTTATATATCCCTGAATTAAAGATTGTATTTGATGAAACATAAGCATGAAGACCTTGAATGGTGTCATCATAAACCATGTTAAGTACTTCTGTCCCACTGCAACCACATCCTACTAAACTAATGATAGGTGCTATGCTATTGATTAATAGTGTTGGAATTAATATCTTTTTCATATTAAATATTATAAAACATATCGGAAACAAGGTAGATTAACCTCCTTTTTATATAATCATAGTAAGAGGATATGTATGAAGTCATTAGTATTTCCAATCATAGGATCATTAGTTATTGGTGGTGGTGCCATCACTGCTCCAATTTATGCTCCATTTATTGAAAAAGCGATTGAGGACAATAAAGAGCCTGGACCAATACCAACGGGTGATGTTTTGTTGAACCATGAATGACACAATAGTATCCATGATACAGGTTATCTGTATTCGGATCCATTAGTTTTATCAGATGGTGATGAATTTTCATTTGTTGCTTCATTTGCACTATGACAAGGTGGCACTGAATATGGTTTATTCCTAGAATTTGGTCATTTAACTGAAAAAGGTCGCCCAGATTTGAGTTTTAAAAGTTTTACTCTTAAAGAATTGTATGTTGACGGTAAATTTGTACCTGGAGGTCATGACACGTGATTTTCGGATGAAGATGGTGAATTTGTTATAATAGCAGAGGCATTATATCTACAAATTCTTACTAACAAATCAACCGTTAGTGGAACAATAGTGGCTAATGAAACTATTGACAATCACTTTGTATGTTTTGATAATGATGGTTAAATAAAAAAGAGGTAATACCTCTTTTTTTATTTAAATAGAATGTCTAGTAAACTGTTTACACTATCTCTCATGTCTGCTTTATCTTGTTCTCGGTTTTCCCCACTAAAGCTTCAACAGCTTACAACGGCATCAATTATGTTATCATATGCTTCTTGGGAAACATCTACTTTGATAGGTGTAACTTTAGATTCCTTTTCATACAAATCAACGGCTTTGCCAAATAAATCAATATAATTTTTTACTTCATCACCATTTAAGTCTTCTTGTGTTTCGATTCCTAAAATGTCTTTTACAATTTCTGTAGCATTTTCTGAATTAAACAATGATTCCATATCAGTAGATAATTCTGATTCCATGATACTATTTCAAGATGTAACCATATTGTCGGCAGCTTCAACCATTTTTTCAGCTGTACCTTCTTTCAATGATACACTAACAATTTCACTAATACCATAATCCAATGTTTTAGATAATGCATCAATTCCAGAAATAGGTTCTTGGCAAGGCGTTCCGTCTGGATTAATGTAAGTATCAATAGTCTTGTTCATCATAGATAATCCAGCAAATAAAGCATCATAGTCTTTTGCTGTATTCTTACCATAATAAGAGAATCAACTAACCTTTTGATCAAAGTCAATTAACATATTGTATAGATTATTAGCTAAGGCATTGTTCTTTCTAGTTGAAGCAGATGTTGTTGCAAAGAATGTTGCTTCAGTTAAACCAATTGTTGATGGAACCATCAATAATCCCATACCAACACCACCAACAACCCTATTCATTACTTTGTAACCTTTAGAATGTTGAGCTTGTGCTTGGACTTTTATCTTAGTTACTTTGTGTGTCTTAGGATCTTCTTTTTTAACCTTCTTATATTTCTTTAGACCCATTACGCGTTTAACTCAAATGTAATAGTTAAGTAATAAAAGTAAGTTGCCTACTAAGAAGATTATTAGAAAGAATACTGGCGCAGCAACTGATGCAGCAATCTTAGTAATATCTGGGTTACCAGGTATTAATGATTGTATTAATGGAGCAAATAAATTAACAATTCCTCCAGATGTAAATCTTCATACTAGCATTCCAATTACATAGAATACAAAGTTTCCACCACCTCAGTATGCCGCTCTTTTTCATCCAGCAAGCACACCAATTAGTGGGAATGCTACCATCAATACTATAAATAGTATTGGAGCAACAATTGCTAATTGTTCTAATGGATAGTTCATATCTATACCTTCGCTTTCTTAATCTTAGGGAAATTATTATAGTTTAATTTACTTGAATTGTGACAATGTCTGCAAAGTGCAGTATATTCGTTTTTATCCCCAACTAAGATTTGAGCATCTAAAGGTCTTGGTTTAATATGAGCTGTAAATGAAGCAGAAGCACCACAGTTTGTACATATAGCTTTAAGCTTAGTTACACGTTCTGCATAAACTAATAACTTCATCATTGAGTTAAATGGTCTACCCCATGAATCCATGTCTAGACCAGCAGCTATGACAATGTAATCATTATTAGCTAGATAGTTACAAACATCAGGTAATTCTTCATCAAAGAATTGTGCTTCATCAATAGCTATTACTTGAACTTCCTCAGGATATTTGTTAATTTCGTCAATGATTTCTCTAGCACTATTCACTGCTATAGCATCAAATGTTCTACCATCTCTACTTTTAGCTTTTGTACCAGATCTAACATCTTTTACTGGGGTAAACAATAAGTGTTTAACTTCAGCAAACTTTAGTAGCCCAATTCTTCTTAATAGTTCTTCAGACTTACCTGAGAACATTGGACCACATATTACTTCTATCCAACCTTTTTGAGTTCTAAATGCATTAATCTTTGCCATAACTATCTCCTATACATTAAATCTAAAGTAAACTACATCTCCATCTTTAATGATGTAGTCTTTTCCTTCTACACGAAGTAATCCTTTAGCTTTTACTTCATTTTCTGATTTAAGTTCAATTAGATCAGAACTATTCATAACTTCTGCTCTAATAAAACCTTTTTGAATATCGGTATGAATTAAACCAGCACATGCTGGTGCTGTCATACCATTAATAAATGTTCATGCTTTAACTTCATCTTTACCAAAAGTAAAGAAACTAGATAAGTTTAGTAACTTATAAGCTTGAACAATTAAAGCAGATAATCCTGTTTCTGTCAATCCAAGATCTTGCATAAATGGAATCTTATCCTGGTCAGATAGTTTAGATATCTCATATTCTATTTGTGCAGAAATAGGAACAATAATATCATCTGCTTTACAACAATCCTTTAATTGTTTTAAATATGGATTGCTTTCTGGATGAGCAATACTTGCTTCATCTATGTTAGCTATAAATAGCGTAGGTTTGAAAGTTAAGAAGTTATCTAATTTGATTTGTTTAAGTTCTTCTTCATTGAACTTCAAATCTTTAACTAACTTATTATCCATTAGTTGTTTTTGTACTCTGGCGTATAAGTCATCTAAGAATTTAGCTTCTTTGTCCCCAGAGATTGCTTTACGGTGTACTTTCTCTATTTTCTTATTAACTACATCTAAATCTGCAACAATTAACTCTAAGTTAATAATTTCTACATCACGCTTAGGATCTACAGAGTTATAAACGTGGGTAATATCTTTATTTGCAAAACATCTAACAACGTGACAGATTGCATCTGCTTCACGAATATTTGCTAAGAATTGGTTCCCCAATCCTTCACCTTTACTTGCTCCTTTAACTAATCCTGCAATATCAACAAAACGACAAATAGCTGGAGTTGTCTTTTGCGGATTAATTAAATTAGCAAGAGCATATAGTCTCTTGTCTGGAACAGCTACAATACCTACATTTGGTTCAATTGTCGCAAATGGATAGTTAGCTGCTTCTACTTGTGAATTTGTAATGGCATTAAACAATGTCGACTTTCCAACATTGGGTAATCCAACTATACCAACAAATAAATTCATAATTAAGCTTTATTTTCAGAACCAAATATTTTTATCTTTTCAATTACTTTAGCTTTGATTGCTTCGCAACCAGGCTTTAATAGTTTTCTTGGATCAAAACCTTTGGCTTTTGTATCAAGATCTTTTTTGTCTTCAATATATTTTCTTACTGCTTCTGCAAATGCTAATTGACATTCAGTATTTACATTGATCTTACAAATACCTAATTCAATTGACTTTTTGATTTGATTTTCAGGAATACCAGTTCCACCATGTAAAACTAATGGTTTGTTTTGAACATTACGTGATATTTCAATTAATCTTTCAAAATTTAAACCTGGTCAATCTTTAGGATAGATACCGTGAATGTTACCAATACCAGCAGCCAAACAACAGATTTCTGTTTGTGCTGCCATAGAAGAACATTCTGCTACATCAGCTAATTCACCAGAGTTGGTCTTTCCATCTTCACTTCCACCAATACCACCAACTTCCGCTTCAACTGTAGCATTATGTCTTTTAGCTAATCTAACTATTTCTTTAGTTTTAGCTACGTTTTCAGCAAATGGTAATTTAGATCCATCAAACATAACAGAACTAAATCCAGCTTCTAAAGCTGCTACGCAGGCTTCATAAGTTCCATGGTCTACATGCAATGCAACTGGAACAGTAATATGTTTAGTTGCAATGGTGTTTTCTACCATATCAACTACATTCTTTCAACCAAACATATATTTGGCTGCACCAGATGAAACACCTAGAATCATTGGTGAGTTAGCTTGTTGTGCTGCTTCTAATACTGCACCAATTCATTCAAGGTTATTAATATTGATGGCAGGAACAGCATAATGACCTTGGTTGGCTTTAACTAACATATCTTGCATGTTAACTAAACCAGATTTTCTCTTTTTAAAAATATCTGTAATCTTCATAACTTCTCCTACCTATATTTTAATATTATTTTTGTTATTTATAAAATAACAAAAATAAAAGATGCTTATTCAGCATCTTCTTCGTCTTCTTCACTAGATTCTTGTTCTTCAGATGGTTCATCATCTTCCTCATCTACATCATGCATAAGCTTTTCTTTGTTTTCCTTATACATAGCTTCAAGATCTTCTTCGTCATAATAAGCTTCTTGTTCAAACATAGCTTTATCATTAAGATCTGCAAGACGTTTAGCTTCAGCTTCTTGTTCTTGTTTAAAGTCATATAGAGCATGACTTAAAGCTGCTTGTTCTGATTCTTTTAAAAATTCTCTTACTTTTCATTCATGGTTACCAATGAAGATAAATCTGTGGTCTTGTAACATACATGTATATACATGACCAACAATTTTTTGTTCTTGAGCATCTAATTTAGCTTTCTTAACTAAATCATTTCAAAGTTGTTGAAATGTAAATGGTTTGTTTTTGTATTTAGTTTTAGCTAATTCATAAGCTAATGTAATAATTTGTTTATTTTCCATAGTTTTTTCCTATCTAAATAAGTATACCAATAATTTCTATTTAAACAATAAGACCTTTGATAATCTGTCTCTTATGGTTTGTTTGCCTAAGATTGAAATGATCTTGTTAAGTTCTGGGCCATGTTCACTACCAGTAATTGCTAAACGAATTGGCATGAACAAATCTTGTCCTTTGTTTCCAGATAAAGTTTTAACTTTATCAATGATTTGTTTTGCTTCATCGAAACTTATTTCATCATTACCTTTGCATATTTCTTGAGAGAAAGCATGTAATGTTTTTTGTCAAGTATCATTAGCAAGCTTCATTCTAAATTCTTTAGAAGTATCCATTGGTTTTAAGAACGTATTAGTGATTAATTGATTCAATTCTTGAGCATAAGATATTTGCTTTTTAAATAGTAAAAGAATATCATTCTTCTTATTAGCAAATTGGCCAAAATCAACATTTACAAATTTAGTAACAAAATCTAAATATTTCTTTTCATCAAGAGCAATAAAATATTTATTACCAACTCATAACATTTTCTTAAAGTCGAAGAATGTTGGAGCCTTAGAAACTTTTTTAATCTCAAAGTTTTCAATCATTTCTTTCATTGACATGATTTCTTGATTATTGCTTGGTGATCAGCCTAGCAAAGCTAGGAAGTTGTCAATTGCCTCTGGCAAGAATCCCATATCTTGATAATCTTGAATGAATTGTTTTAATGATTTATCACGTTTAGATAATTTCTTTCCTGATTCATTAACAATTACTGATAAGTGTCCATATTGGATTGGATCATCTTTTCAACCTAATGCATTCTTAATTGCAATTTGGTATGGAGTATTAGAAATATGTTCTTCTCCTCTCAATACATGAGTAATTTGCATATCATGGTCATCTACTACAACACCAAAGTTGTACATTGGAATACCATTAGATTTTAAGATTACTGGATCAGTTAATGCAGATGTTGGAACAGTAACTTTTCCTCTAATCATATCATCTCATACAAATTCTGTATTGTCTTCAATCTTTAAACGAATTGTGTAAGGAACTTTAGCATCAAGCTTTGCTTGTATTTCTTCTTTTGTTAAGTGCAAACAGTGTCTGTTGTATTTAGGTGTTTGTCCACCAGACATAGCAGCTTCTCTGTTTTTGTCTAGTTCTTCTTTGGTGCAGAAGCATCTATATGCTTTACCTTCTTGCAAAAGTTTATTAGCTAATTCTTGATATCTTTTTAACTTTTGTGTTTGTTGATATGGTCCATAGTTACCAAGATTCTTAACTGATTCATCAATTTCAATGCCCATTCATTCTAGGTTGTTGATTTGACTTTCAATTCCACCTTCAACATTTCTTTCGGTATCTGTATCTTCAATACGAAGAATAAAATCACCACCCATATGCTTTGCATATAGGTAATTGAACAATGCTGTTCTTGCTCCACCAACATGGAAGTATCCTGTTGGACTTGGTGCATATCTAGCTCTAACTCTCATGTTTATTCCTTAATTGTTACAATGGTTGACCCGGCACCAGTAAAGAAACTGTTGTTGCCAAATGGTTTATATACTTCTTGTAACCCTTTATAACTTTGTATTATATATTTAGTTAAATCATTATAAACAACATTTATTAAATGTTGTTTATATAAATGGTTTTCAATTACACGATCAACATTAACTCTTGACACATAATCTGGGTCGTTGTGAAGTGCTGTAAACACTTTTGTAGTTGAGCAAGCTACATCACAAAAATGTAAGCTAAATTTAGGTTTTCAGTTGTAAATAGGGGCAACATAATGTCCTAAACCTTTTACTCTGGCAATTGAATAACCACTTAAAAAGAATGGAATGTCACTACCTAATTCAATAGCTATTTCTCTTAAGTCTAATTGAATTTGAGGGTTTTGTGATAATACATAATTAATAACTGCAGCAGCATCTGCAGATCCACCACCTAAGCCACCACCATATGGGATTCTCTTTGTTACCACTATGTGGTAACCAATATCAATATTGTATTTAGCATGCAAATATTTTAATGCTAATGAAATTGAACAATCGGATAAAGATATTTGTTTACCATTTTCACGGTAAAAAACAAATAACTCTGATGATTTTTTAATTCAAATTTTGTCATAAAGTTTTTTATACAAACACATAACTGAGTCTATATTATGTTTAGTATCTTCTAAACCCTTATAAACTTTAAGACATAAATTTACTTTAGCATATGCTTTCAATTTCATACTATCTCTTAAATACTTTATACAACTTCATTCAGTGTTTGTAATTTAATTCTTCAGCACGAACATTGCCATCAAATCCTAATTCTATTAGGATTGGTAATATTTTTTCTTTGCTTATTCCATTAGGTAAATTATTTAAAAGTTTTTTACGTTTAGCTAAAAAGAATGGTTTCATAAAATCATAAAATTTAGGATCATACGGTTCATGAGATTTTTTATTTAATAAAACCATAGCTGAATCTACTTTAGGAGCTGGAACAAAATTAGTGTTTTTAATATTCATAATTTTGCTCATATCAAAATAGTAATTTATGATGTTAACTGCAGCATTTCTATTAGATGTTTTCGAATAAATTCACTTATCTGCAACTTCTTTTTGTACCATGATGTAAAGTGTTCTAATTTTGTCAAAACTTAAGCACTTTAAAATAATTGGTGTTGTGATTGAATATGGAATATTTGCGATAACAATGATGTTTTTGTATTGACTAGTTAATTTATTTAAATCAACTTGAAGGAAATCATCATTAATTAAATTTAAATTACCTGCTTTTTTAAATTTTAATTTAAGGTCTGCATATAAACGCTTATCTAATTCAACACAAATAATAGGCTTGTTTGTGCTCACTAAATATTCAGTTATGGCACCTAAACCTGGCCCAATTTCTAAAACACAATCATAGTTATTTAAATTTGGGATGTGTTCACAAATTTCATCTATCACAATTAGGTTAGATAAAAAGTTTTGCCCCATTTTCTTCGAAGGCAAAAACTTCTTATTTTTTAATAGTTGTTTAATATTTGTCATTAGATATCAAAGTTAACTAATCTTGCACCAGATTGTTTATCCTTTGTTTTTTTCTTAGTAATTAGTACATGCATTATTCATGCTTGTGCTACAGTAAATAATGAGTTAAGGAATCAATATACTCCTACACCGACAGCAGAGAAGGCAACGATTACACACATTACAATCATAAAGATGTTTTGAGTACGTTGTGTCTTCTTGTATTGTTGTTTTCCTGCATCTGATGCTGTGGACGCACTTCTACTTCTCTTTCTTGCAAATAGTTGTGGCATCTTCATAGAGAAGATTTGACTAGCTATAACTAATATCAAGAAGAAGATATATGTTCATCCACCATCTAAGAAACTGTTAAAGATTTGTGTTAATGGTGAAGCAGCAAAGTTTCAAATATTAAATAATACTGTAACTTTAATTGGTCTAACTATAGTTACCACACGGTAAATAATCAAGAAAATAGGTAATGTTAAGAACATTTGTTCAAAAGCAGCAAATGGTTTAACATTGTGCTTATTGTACAAGTTCATAATTTCTTGTTGCTTCATCTGCTTAGACTGAGGATCATTAGCATTCTTATATTTAGCATTAATTTCTGCTATTTGTCCTTGTAATTCAGTCATCTTTTCATTTTGGAAAGTAGACTTCAATGAAATTGCCATAGTCAAAATTCTAATAAATAATAGCAATAAGAAGATTGCTAATAAGGCATTCATTCCACCTCATCATGACTTAGTTGCTAGCATAAACAATGTTACGATAGCTGCAGCTGGTCATACGAAGAATGCATAGAATGGACTATTAGAACCGACACCAGATATAGATCATTGGAAGGTTAACGTGTTATACTGGTTAGCACCAGCAGCCATTTGTAAGTCAAAACGATAATCTCCGGTTGATGCATATGGGAATCCAAATTCAAGACCATGCCCAATAACTGAGTTTTGGGCTACTGTAGGATCTACCATTGTTTGGAAGCATCCTCATAAACCCATTAACATCATAAATAAGAAGATAACTATCTTAGTTCATCTCCATACTTGTTTCATTACATTCTTGAATAAAGATTTACGGTGTGCGTTCTTATCAGCTCAAAATGGGCTACCAGCAGAAGCGGTAGTATCATTAGCTTTAATATTTGAATATTTAAGTGCTGATTTATTTCCCATTTTGATACTTAGATATTGTTTGTATTAATTGTTCTTTAATTTGTAAATACGTTTTCCTTAGATAGTTTGAGTTAGGTTTAATCAATATTTGAATTCCACCTTTTAACTCACTAGAAATCAAAATATTTCTTAATTGTCTTTTAACTTTGTTTCTAGAAACAGCACGTTTAAATTGTGTCTTATTCACTAGTAAAGCATAATCAATTTGAGATTTATTTGATTGTCTTGCTATTCAAAGTGTTAAATACGGCAAATTTAATTTTCTGCTGTGTTTTAATAGTTTCACTATGTTGTCATTGGTTTTAATTGATACCAATGTTGTCAATGCCCTATCTTTCATCAGAAACAGTTAATCTTTTTCTACCTTTTTGTCTTCTAGCCTTTAAAACTTTTCTACCTTTTGCAGTTTTAGATCTAACTAAAAAACCATGAGTTTTAGCTCTTTTTGCCTTGTTTGGTTGATATGTTCTTTGCATATTTCCCTCTCTAAATAAAAAACTATTTTTATTTATTATAATATATATTAATCTATAATACCAAAAACTCTGTATGGATACAAATATCTCAGCAAAAATTGCTAAAAATTTTGATTTGACAATCGCTTCTTTGAGAGAAAAAAGTTTTAACAAGGAGTTTTTTGATAAGTTTGTTGCTACATTACAAGTGAGAGAAATGAGTGGTAATGTAATAACAATTGTTGCTAAAAATAATTTCGCAAAACAAGTTATTATTAACGACTTTTTAACTGATATTACAAAATTATTTAATTCGTATGAAAATACTAACTACGAATTTAAAGTAATTTCATTGAATGAAAACAAGGTTTTAACAACCAAAATTGAATACAAACCAATTGGAAAAGTTGTTGGAATAAATAAAGAATATACATTTGATAACTTGGTTGTTGGACCATTTAATAATTCTGCATGTTTAGCTGGTAAACAAATAACTACTGATCACTTCATTAGCCCTTTATTTATTAGTGCTAACGTTGGATTGGGTAAAACACATTTATTACATGCAATTGGTAATGAATTTATCAAAGTTTTCCCTGATAAATCAGTTAAATACATATCATCTGATGATTTTAGCAGACAAATTTACAATGCACTAATTTCAGATGATAAAACTTTGATAGAAAAAATAAAGGATGAATATTTTAGTTATGATCTTTTATTGATTGATGACATTCAAATTTTATCAGGTAGAACCAAAATTAATGAATTGCTTTTTGTGATCTTCAACAATGCAATTAAAAATAAAAAATACATAGTATTTACATCTGATAAGAATATAGATTTATTAGTTGGTTTTGAAGATAGAATGAAATCTAGATTCCACTCTGGTATTACATTAACTATTCAAAAACCAGATATTGAAAATGTAGTAGAAATCATTAATAAGAAGGTTGATGAAGCTAATAAAGTTTATACATTCTCACCAGATGCTGTTTCATTCATAGCTAGAAGAAATACAACAGATATTAGAAGATTAATTGGTGATGTTAACCAAATATTCTTCTTTGCTGCTAATAACTTACCTAAATATTCAATCATTGATTTAAATACAGTAAGAAGTATATTGGCACCAACAAACCAAGAAGAGATAAATTTATTTGGTTATGATATGGATCCAAACATAATTATTGAACAAGTTTGTAATAGTTATGGTGTTAAGGTTGATATGGTTAAATCTAAATCTAAATTAAAATACCTTATCACACCAAGAAATGTTTGTATGTATGTATTAAGAAATAAATTCAATATGACATACTCACAAATAGGTCAATTATTCTCTGGACGTGACCATTCAACAGTTATGTCGGCTATAGAAAAAATTGAGAAAATTATTAAGTTAGATCCAGACCTAAATATGACAATAGAAAATATCTACAAAAAAATGTAGTTTGTGGAGAAAATGTGGAAATGTTATATTAATATAAAATAGAAAAAATTGACTTTTCCACAACCTATAATAATAAATATAAATTAAATAAAAAGAAGAGAAAATAGTATGAAAATTACAATTAAGAAAAATATTTTGGTTGATTGTTTAAAAAATATAAATAGTTTGATTGATAGTAACAATTTGAATCCAACATTATCAGCTGTTCATATAAAAGCAACTGAAGGCAAACTAACTTTAATAGCAACAAATGGGGCGGCGAATTTCCAACAAATTATTTCTGATGTTACTATTGATAAACCTGGTGATATTTTTGTTAAAGCTAGAATTTTATATGATTACACTTCAAAGGTAAATCAAGAATCAATTACTTTTAATCAAATTGATGAAAAAATTCTACAAATCAATACACCAAAATCTTCTTCTGAAATTAATTTAATAGATGGTGCTTCTTACCCTATCTTAGATTTTAATTATGATGGATGAAAGAAAATAACAATTTCACATGATACATTATTCAATATTTCTCAAAGAGTAAAACCTTTTGTTTCTAACTCATACACAAATACTAATCCAGCAACAACAGGTATATTATTTAATCCTATAGATGAAAAACAAATGGAATGTGTAGCATCTGATTCGTTTAGAATGGCATATTATAAATTTGATTATTCTGGCGATCCAATTAAATTTATTATTGAACCAAAAGCTATTGATATGGCTGTTGAAATTTTAACAACCACAAAAAATAAATCTCTAGATTTATATTTAAGTGAAAAACATTGTATTTTAAATATAAATGATACTTTAATTCAATTCCCGTTATTTAAAAATACATACCCAAATATTATTAATGCAATTTTATCTAAGCAAAAAAATTCATTCACTATTAAATTAGATGATTTAACTAGCGCACTTAGTCGTGGATATGTATTTGTGTCTAACGAACAAAAACCTATTGCTAACCTAAAAATTGAAAACAAAAAATTAACAATTAAATTTATTTCATCTGAAAGAGGAAACTCTTTTGAAGAAATTGATTTAATCAATTCTACAGTTGATAATTTTGAAGTTAAATTAAATCAAAAATATTTCCTATCAATGTTAAATACAATTAAATCTGAAAATATAACCTTCAACTTCAATTCTACAAATGCACCAATAATTATCTCTTCAGATAATCCATATTTCTTAAATTTAATTGTTCCATTAAGAAGTTTGTAATTAAAAGTACATTTTCTTAACAATTCTCTCAATAGATTTAAATAAATTGTCAACATAACTCCTAGGCAATTTTAGTTTTTTACATATGTAAGAGATGGAATAACCACTTGATTTTAAATAGATAGATCTTTTAACAACACTTTGAGAATAATTTGACAAATAAACACTTACATTCTCAATCAAATCTTTTAACATCATCTCTCTTGGTAATTCAAAATTACTAACACAACTTTTAGAATCAATCCACTTTGATTTATCATTCATCTTATCGAATGAACCAGAAATATTCATTATCAATTGATTATTGTTAACAAACTTTTTCACTTCATCAATAGTCATCAAATAACAATTTCTCACCAACATAGCTGAGAAATTTTGCTTCCTTTTATATTCCTTTAAAGTTTTCTTTATTGAATTCCAAACAAGATGAAATAGATCACCCTTTTCAAATGGAATTGAACTAAATTTCTTATTTATTTTATAAAAAGTCAAATTAATTACTTCATCCTTAAACTTATTAAAAAAGTACAAAGCTATGTCTTCATCTTTACTCTTTTTATATAAGTTTATAAGTTTGTAATCTGATTCATTTAAGATATACATTTTTATCCTCACATGGTCTTTTTATATGAGGAATAAAACTATCAAAAAATGAACTTGATTTTTATTTATATATTTTAAAAAATATATATAATTATTTAAATTAAAAAAGGAATAATATGAATACTGCTCTTATTGTTTTAGTCACAATTTTAGTTTGCATTGCTATTGTTTTAGCAATCTATTTAATTGTTACTTTTAGAAAGATTCATATTGTTGCTAAAAAATTAGATTATCTAGTAGAAGATTTAACATATAAATCAGAACAATTAACACCAGTTATTGATTCAATTGTTAAGATTTCTGATTTGATCGACATTCTAGAATCTGTTTTGAAGCAAAGATCTCAAGACTTAATTAAACAAACTTCCGGTAACAAAGAATCTATTTATAAAGTTGCTAAAGAAGTTAAAGGTGAAATTAAGAAACTTAAGAATAGAAAAGTGAAAAAATAATATGCAAAAAAGATTCAACATCTTCACCCCTAAAGGGAGAGAGTTAAGAGCCGCTTACAAACAAGCTAAGCTTGTTGAAGAGCTCAAAGATAAGTATCGTAAAATGAGCAACGAAGAGTTGTCATCACGTACCCAATTTTTTCTTGAAGAGATAAAAAGAGGCGTTTCCCTAGATGGTATTTTACCTGATGCATTAGCAACAGCTAGAGAAGCAATTTACCGTGTACACGGCTTATATGCTTATCCTGTTCAAATTATTGGTGCTATTATTATTCACAAAGGTAACTTAGCTGAAATGTATACTGGTGAAGGTAAAACCTTAACCATCATTCTTACAGCATATTTAAACGCTTTAGAGAAAAAAGGTGTGCACATTGTAACTGTTAATGAATACTTAGTTAAACGTGATGCTTTATTCTGTGCTCAAGCATTAAACCCACTTGGTATTACTGTTGGTTACAACATATCTGATATGGATAGCGAAACTAAAAAACAAATGTTCGCTTGTGATATCACATATACAACTAACTCTGAATTAGGTTTCGATTATCTAAGAGATAACATGGTAAAAGAATACTCAGAAAAAGTTATTCGTGATTTACACATGGCTATTATCGATGAAGTTGACTCAGTATTGATTGATGAATCAAGAACTCCATTGATTATTTCTGGTCAACCTAAAAAAGACGTTTCTTTATACATTGATGTAGATAGATTTGTTAAAACATTAACTAAAGATGATTACATCATAGATGATGAAACAAACACTATTTCATTAACTGATAGTGGTGTAGAAAAAACTGAAAAATATTTCAAAATTAAAAACTTATATAACATCGAAAACTCTGATTTAGTTCATAAGATTAGAAATAGTTTGATGGCAAACTTTGTCTTTAGATATGGTGTTGAATACATTGTTAGAGATAACAAGATTCTTCTAGTAGACCACTTTACTGGTCGTATTCTAGAAGGCCGTAGCTATAACGCTGGATTACACCAAGCTATTCAAGCTAAAGAAATGGTTAAGATTGATCCTGAAAATGTTATTGTTGCCACAATCACTTATCAAGCATTCTTTAGATTGTATAAAAAACTATCTGGTGTAACTGGAACAGCTTTAACTGAAGCTGATGAATTTATCAAGATCTACAACATGATCGTTGTCCCTATTCCAACAAACAGAAAAGTTATTAGAAAAGACTTAACTGATTATGTGTTTGAAACTAAAACAGCTAAGTGAGCTCACGTTGCTGCTGAAATTGAAAGATTACACACTAAAGGTCAACCAGTTCTAGTTGGTACGGCATCTGTTGAAGATTCTGAAGAACTTGCCGCCTTACTACGTAACAAAGGTTTGAAGTTTGAATTATTAAATGCTAAGAACCATGCTCGTGAAGCTGAAATTGTTGCACTAGCTGGGCAAAGAGGTGCAATCACAATTTCAACTAACATGGCCGGTCGTGGTACTGATATTAAGTTAGGTCCTGGTGTAAAAGAACTAGGTGGATTATTTGTTATTGGCACAAACAGACACGAGTCTAGACGTGTTGATAATCAATTATGTGGTAGATCTGGTCGTCAAGGTGACCCAGGTATGACAAGATTCTTTATTTCTACCGAAGATCCATTATTTAAACGTTTTGGTATAGACAAGAAAGAAAAGACTGAAAGAAA
This sequence comes from Mycoplasmoidaceae bacterium, assembly GCA_024427265.1. The sequence continues at coordinate 28,513 of JAKSVP010000004.1, read as the reverse complement.
AGTTACTGACCAAGAATTCTATGACTCTTGATTCTTCAACCGTATGGTTAAAGTAATGCAAAAGAAAGTAGAAGGTCTAAACTTTGATACTAGAAAGAATTTAACAGACTATGACGTTGTTCTTTCTAACCAACGTGAAGTTGTATATAAACAACGTGACCAAATTCTTAAGAATGAAAGAAACATTCCTATTATTAGAAACATGGTTGGAATTGTTGCTAAAGATTTAGTTAAATTATTCCTATTAAAAGAAAATCCTAACTATGTTGATGCAAATAAATTAGCTAAAGCTATCAACTTAAGATTATTAGGATTTGATGCAATTGAACCATCTTTATTTGAAAAACAAACAACACAAACTGTTGTTGCATTAGTAACAAGAATTATTTGAGGATCTGTTGAAGCAAGAATTGCAAGCTATAATCCTGAACAAATTCAAAGAGTATTAAAGAGCATCATTATTCAAAACTTTGACTCTGAATGAACAACACACCTAGATGTTATGAGTAAGATTCGTGAAGGTGTAACATTACGTTCACTAGAACAAAAATCACCTCTTAACATTTATGTTGAAGAAGCTGATAAACATTTCGATAGATTAAAAAGAAATGTAGCTCACAAAGTAGTTATTTCAATTCACAGACTATATATTCCTAATATAGTAGCTACTATCAACGATAGATTACATGATAGTAAACTTATTACAGATAAGCACTATGCTGAATTAAAAACTAAATTCTCATCTGAAGCAAGCAAAAACATTCGTATTGACTTTGCTGATTTGATTAGACAAAGAGCCAACGCACAAAAAACCCCAGCTCAATGATCAGCCAAAGAAAAACTTATTCAACAACAAAATGCTGATAAACAATCTACAGTAGCTACTTCTAAAAAGAAAGAAGAAGCCCCTAAAGCTAATGATATTGTAGAAAAATAGTATGAAACAACATACACCAAGCAAACAATTTGAATTAACAACACATATGACACCTAAAGGTGATCAACAACAAGCTATTAATAAGCTAGTTGCTAATTTAAATAAAGGTGTTAAACACCAAGTTTTGCTAGGTGCTACAGGAACTGGTAAAACCTTTACTATCGCTAATGTTATTGCTAAAACACAAAAGAAAACATTAATTATTGTTCACAACAAAACATTAGCTGGTCAACTATATACAGAATTAAAAGAACTATTCAAAAACAACAAAGTTGAGTATTACATCTCATACTTTGATTTTTATCAACCAGAAGCATATTTGCCATCTTCTGACACATATATTGAGAAGTCGTCTAAGGTTAATCAAGAAATTGAAATGTTGAGATTATCAACTATTCAATCATTATCTACTGAAGATAAAGTTATAGTCGTTGCTTCAGTCGCTGCAATTTATCCTGCAGTAGATCCTAAAGTATTTGATAAATACAGAATCATATTAAATACTAACTCAACATATAACTTAAAACAACTACAATATGATCTAGTTCGTCTAGCTTATAAAAGAAATGATGTTAATTTAGAACCAGGAACCTTTAAGGTTAAAGGTGATGTAGTTGAAATTATGGAAGGAAGTAATAATCAAGAAAAGATTAGAATTTCCTTCTTTGGCAATGAAATAGAACAAATTGCTAAAGTTGATGCTGCAAATAATATTGTTAAGGAAATTTGAAAAGCGTATGTCATTTATCCAGCAAATGAATATGTTGCAGATGCCAGTATGTTTGAAAAGTCTTTAGCTAGAATAGCTAAAGAATTAAAAGAAAGACAAGCATATTTCAAAAAACATGAAAAATTACTTGAGCATCAAAGAATTACCGAGAGAACAAATCGTGATTTAGAAACATTAGCTGAAACAGGATTCTGTCCAGGCGTTGAAAACTATGCAATGCATCTTGAATTAAGGGAAAAGGGTTCGACACCATATACAATTTTTGATTATTTAGGTGATGACTGACTATTGGTTGTGGATGAAGCGCACATGACAGTTCCGCAAATTAGAGGAATGTATTTTGGCGATAGAAGTAGAAAACAAACACTAGTCGATTATGGTTTTAGATTGCCTTCGGCATTAGACAACAGACCACTTAACTTTAAAGAATTTGAATCTAGAGTTAAACAAGCAATTTATGTTTCTGCAACCCCTGGTGATTATGAAAAACAAAAATCTGATAATTTAATTATCGAACAAATCGTTAGACCAACAGGATTAGTTGATCCGGTAATTCAAATTAAACCAACAACCAACCAAATTCTTTCATTGTGTGAAGAATTAGACGCACAAATAAAAAGACATGAAAGAACTATAGTTACAGTTTTGACTATCAAAATGGCAGAAAACTTAACTAAATTCTTAAAGGAAAAGAAATATAAAGTCGCTTATTTGCATAATGAATTAAAGACATTTGAAAGAGACAAAGTTATTAATGCTTTAAGAAAAGGCATCTACGATGTAGTAGTAGGTATCAACCTTTTAAGGGAAGGTTTAGACGTACCCGAAGTTTCGTGCGCAGTTATCTTTGACGCAGACAAACCTGGTATCTTCAGATCAAGAGATGCTTTAATTCAAACTTTTGGTCGAACAGCTAGAAACAAAAATGCCCATGTTTTATTGTTTGCTGATAATGTAAATGATGCATTATTAGAAGCAATCAATGAAACAAACAGACGTAGAAAAATTCAACTAGAATTTAATAAAAAACATCACATCACACCTAAGTCTATTGTTAAACCAATCAGAGATGATTTACACGGCAAAGCAGATGCTAAAACCCTTGATGCAATCTTTAATAAAAAGACTAAGGTTGGAGAGAAAGCCGGATCTAGAGCAATCAAGAAATTGCAAAAGAAAATGCAAGAGGCAGCTAAGGCTCAAGAATATGAATTGGCGGCCCATTACCGTGATCTAATAATTGAATTAGAAGGCAAGCTTAAGTAAAAAGATAGACTTTGTCTATCTTTTTCTTATTATTAAAATATAATATACAAAATAAAAGAAAGAGGTTCATATGGCTAAAAAACAATCACCTATCCAAGTTTTTAGTGAAATTGGAAGGCTAAGAACTGTGTTAGTTAAAAGACCTGGTGCTGAATTATCTCATATCACACCAACTAACATGGAAGAATTATTGTTCTCAGCTATCTTAGACTGAAAGAGAGCAGGAAGAGAACATGACGAATTTACTAAGATCTTAAGAGAAAACGGAGTAGAAGTTGTTTATCTGGAAGATCTATTAGTAGAAACATGAAGAGTTATGAAGAAACAAGACAAACTTGATTTCATTCATAAATTCGTAATTGAATCAGGAGTTAAAAATCCATTGATTCAATTAAAAATCTTCAACTTCTTATCTAAACGTAGTGTTAGAGGAATGTTTGAAGCAATGATTAAGGGTATTACTAAATTCGACTTAGGAATGAGTTTAGCAAGAGATGTGTTAGTTACACAACCAATGCCTAACTTATATTTCACAAGAGATAACTTCTCATCAGTAGGTAATGGTGTTATCTTATCCCAAATGAAATATAAAACTAGACAAAGAGAAACAATCTTTAGTCGTTTAGTATTCAAGTTCCACCCAAAATACAAATATACACCAGTATATTTTGATAGTCAAAAAACTTCAGCAACTATTGAAGGTGGAGACGTATTCATTTACAACAAAAGAACATTAGTAATTGGTGTATCTGATAGAACACAAAAAGAATCATTAATGGAAGTTGCTCAAAGAATTAAAGCAGAAAAAGGAGCAGACTTTGATACTATCATTGGTGTAAATGTTCCACACAAATGAAACTTAATGCACCTTGATACATGATTAACAATGGTTGATCACAACAAGTTCTTGTATTCACCAAATATTTCAAGTGCTTTAAAATTCTGAAAGATTGATTTAAGGAAAAAGAAATTACAAATGGTTGAACATAACACAACACTTGAAGATATGATTGAATCAATCATAGGTGTAAGACCAACATTAATTCCAGTTGCAGACAATTACAGTCAAGAACAAGTAGATATTGAAACTCACTTCGATGCAACTAACTTCTTAGTAATTAAACCAGGACTAGTAATTGGTTATGACAGAAACGTAAGAACTGTTCAAGCATTGAGAAACGATGGCGTTGAAGTATTAACATTTGATGGTAACCAATTATCTTTAGGTATGGGATCTGCAAGATGTATGTCTATGCCACTATACCGTGAACCAATTTCATTTAATGCATTTTCTGGCATAAACGCTGCTAGAATTAGACAAATAAGAGAAAAGAAAGAAAAGGAAGGCAAATAATAATGGCATTTAACTTAAGAGCGCGTGATTTTCTTAAAATCAGCGATTTTACTAGACAAGAATTAACTTATCTTATTGATTTAGGTATTCACCTAAAAAAACAAAATCACACAGGTGTAATGACTGATAGATTAAAAGGAAAATCTATTTGTATTATGTTCCAAAAAACATCTACTCGTACAAGATGTTCATTTGAAACAGGAGCATTTGAATTAGGAATGGGATGCACTTACCTAGATTCTAGTTCAAGCCAATTTGGTAACAAAGAATCTATTGCCGATACTGCAAGAGTATTATCAAGATTCTATGATGGAATTGAATTCCGTGGTTACAAACAATCAGATGTAGAAGAATTAGCTAAATATGCATCTGTACCTGTATGGAACGGTTTAACAGATGAATCTCACCCAACACAAATGATTGCAGATATGATGACAATCAAGGAATGATTTGGTCACTTAAAAGGAATCAAACTTGTATTCCTAGGTGATGGTAGATTTAACATGGGTAACTCATTAATGGTTACATGTGCTAAACTAGGATTGGATTATGTTCTTTGTGGTCCAAAGAAATACTGACCAAAGAAATCATTAGTTGAACAATGCAAAAAATGATGTGGAGAATCTGGTGGTTCAGTAACAATGACTGAAAACAAGATGGAAGCAGTTGAAGGTGCAAACGTTATTTATACAGACATCTGAGTATCAATGGGTGAACCATTTGAAGTATGAGATGAACGTATTAAATTAATGAGACCATATCAAGTAGATATGGAAACCATGCTTCATGCTGAAAAGACAGCAACTCTAAGCCCAATCTTCATGCACTGTTTACCAGCTTACCACGGACTAGACACAGCTGTTGGTACTCAAGTTGCTAAGCAATTTGGAAAGAAATACAAAGAAGTTAAAAATGGTGAACTTGAAGTTACAGATGAAGTATTTAACTCAAAATACTCATTTGTATTTGATGAAGCAGAAAACAGACTACACTCAATTAAAGCTATCATGCTAGCTACAATAGGAGTTTAATGTCATCAATAGTTATAGCATTAGGTGGTAACGCTTTGGGCGATACCCCTAGTGAACAAATTATCAAGATTCAAGAACCTGTCAAAATAATTACAAAGTTAATTAAAGAAGGACACGATGTAATTATTGGACATGGTAATGGTCCTCAAGTGGGAGCTATTTTCAATGCGTTTAATACAGCGCACAATGTAGATGAAAAGATTCCACTAATGCCATTTGCTGAAGCTGGTGCTATGAGTCAAGGTTATATTGGACTACATATTAACAATGCACTAGTTAATGAATTAACTAGAAAAGGTATTAATAAAGAAGTAATTTACTTTTTAACTCAAACTATTGTTGATAAAGCAGATCCGGCTTTTAAAAATCCAACTAAGCCAGTTGGCCCTCATTATAAAACTAAAGAAGAAGCAATTCAACGTAATCCTTTAGGTTCTACTATTATTCACACACCTAAAGGTTATCGTAGAGTTGTTCCAAGTCCAAAACCTGTTTCTTTAATGAATCTTGAAGAAATAAGAACAGCAGTTAAACATCACAAAGTTGTAATCTGCGGTGGTGGTGGGGGAATCCCAACTATTGTTGAAGACAATCAATACAAATTTGTTGATGGTGTAATTGATAAAGATTATGTTGCAGCAATGGTTGCTGATCAAATCAATGCTGGTGTTTTAGTTATTCTTACAAATGTTCCAAATGCATTCATTAATTATGGAACTGAAAAAGAACAATCAATCAAGGATGTAACTGTTAAGCAAATGCAAAAGTATATAGACACTAAACAATTTGCAGCAGGTAGCATGTTACCGAAGGTACAAGCCGCAATGGAATTTGTATCTAAAGGTAAAAATAGAAGAGCTATTATTGCAAATTTACTTGATTTACCTGATGCTATAAAAGGCAAGTGTGGAACAATAATTACAAAATAAAAAAGAGGTTTACCTCTTTTTTATATATATAAATATAGTATGAAAAAGAAATTTATATTATTACCAACAATTGTTGCTTGTACAGCATTTAGTCCATTAATATCTTGTGGACAATCAAAATTTAATATAGCCAAGATGAAATCAAATTATCTTGATATTATTGTAGGTATTACTCCAACGGTAGCCGAATATTATGATGATAAAACGGTAGTTGATTTTGAAGAAGCATCAGCAGACGACATAAAAGCTAAACTTGAAAGCGTTACACGTAAAGGTTTGTTAGATAAAGAATATGAAACTTATAAATTCACAGATATTCATTATGACGACCCAGATCGTTCTGCATGACCAGCACATCAACATGTTGAAAGAGCTTTAAAGATAGCAGTAGCAGCATATAAAACAAATGATGCTGAGAAAATGGATATTGCTATTAAGTTAGCATATTGATGGTTAGCTGATGATTTATGAAATACAAATTGATGATTTAATACTATTGGGGTTCCTAGAGATATAGGAAGTCTTGGTATTATCATATTTGATAAATTGACACCTGGTGGTCAATCAAGATTATTAGAGTTTCTTCATAGAGGTTCATACAAATATGCACCATCTACCCAAACTTATACAGGTGCAAACTTATTTTGATATGGTGATATCACACTAAAGTGTGCTATATTAGAAAATGATCAAGATGCTCTCAAATTAATGATTGATTGTGTTTCTAAAGGTATTGTTGAAGATGATTATGAAGGATTCCAATCAGATGGAACATTCTTCCAACATGGTAGATTAGTTTACAATGGCGGCTATGGTAGACAAGCAGCTACATTATTAACACAAATCTTTGCTACATTTGCAGGATCTGGTTATGAATGATCAGAAGAAAAACTGAACATTTTAGTTAACTATATATTGAATGGAGTTGCAACCAACACACATAAAGGAACCTTTAGTTATTTAACTTTAGGTAGAACTCATTGTAGAAAAAATGCAACAAATGTTGATGGTGTGTGAACTGACTTGGGAAATGTTGCCATCTTTAAGTTCTTAACCAATCTAGAAAATTGTCCTCGCAAAGATGAAATCAATAATATGATAGATGCGCTAGAAAAGAAAGATAGGGGTAACTTTGAAGGAATTAAATGTTTCCCTACATCTTCTATGGTTTCTATGAATGTTGGAGATGATGTATTCATGTCATTTAAGGGTATATCTAATACACTTAGAGGATCAGAACAAGCAAATAGTGAAAATATATTAGGACACAACTTCTCCTTTGGTGTTAACACTTGTGTTATGGAAACAGGTAATGAATATAAGGATATAGCTCCTTATTGAGAATATGATAAGATTCCCGGAACAACTACACTTGCAGAAGATGACGCCCAATTATCTAAGTATGAACAAGCAGATTATGAAGAAGTTGATGGATCCGGACCTTTCTATTGTGGAGAATTAAATGCTAGCGATCCAAACAATCATGTAGCATTTGTTATGCAAAAGACATATCATGCATTTAGACAAAAAGACTCACATTTAAAAAATATAAAACTTAACTATACAGTTACATGTTTTGCAACACCTAATGGGATGGTTATATTAGGATCAGGATTAAGTTTAGAGGGTTCAACTGATCCTTTTAGAACAAATGTTGAACATTGTTTAACAACCGGTTCTGTTGCATTAACTCCTGACAACAAAACAGTTACACACGGAAATGTTGTGTACAAGAATTTGACTACTGATTCAATTTTTACAATGACAAATGCAGATTCACAATTCCATGATTGAGGAAGAAACAAGGATACATACAAAGGACAAGGTGAAGTTCCAGCTAAAAGAATGCTAACAATCCAATTAGAGCAAAATGCGCCACAATATGCTTATTCCATTCAACCTAAATCAAAAGCTGATGCATTCAACTTTATAGTTGCATGTAACAACGAAAACATTCATGCAATAGACATAGGTAACGGTAAAATAGCTGTGGCATGCTATGAACCAGGTACGTTTACTTATGACACACATCCATACACTATTTCTCAAAAAGGATATAGCATTATAGAAAAAAAGGCATAAGCCTCTTTTTTATTTATCTGTATAGTTTTTGAAGTAGTTTTGGATTAATACTACTGGAGTTCCTTTATCACCAGATCCACTTGTTAGATCAGACAAGCTACCAAGTAAGTCTGTTAATTGTCTTGGAGTAGTTCCTAGAGCGGTTTTAGTACCAACTAAGTTCTTTCCTTTATTTTTGATATTACCAGTTACTTCTTTTAATAACTTAGCTTTATCTTTTTGGTTCTTAGCATTATCAATATACATTTTTAATTTTAGTTCATTTGGTGTACCAACTAAACCACTTGTATATCCTGGAGAAACTACCGGATCAGCTAATTCTCAGATCTTACCAACAGGATCTTTGAATGCCCCATCTCCATAGACCATAACTTCAATCTTAACTTTTGTACCCTTATATATAAGAGATTGAACCTTTTTAGCAACTTCAAAACAATTTCTTGGGAACAATTTAATCTTATTGTCTGTAGAGAAGTTAGATCCTAAGATTCCATAATCCTTATTAAAGCCTGAACCCTTGTTTGATTTAGTTAAGATATCACTTAATAACATAACTCTAGCTTTGGGGTTCTTCTTTAAGATCATTGCTTTAGTTATGAAACGATCATGAATGTTAGCAGCAATGATATTTTTTGTGTATTTTAATAATTCACAAGGGTTGTTACTTAAAATGATTTGACATTTTTTGCCAACAGCACTTTTATATAAGTCAATGTAGTCAATGCCAGTAAATTTATGTTTAATGTTTGGGAATATTTTTCTAAATTCACTTTCAGTGAACGAATCATCCATACCAATACGTTTATCAAATAGTTGTTGTTCTGTAATAAAGTGGTTACCTACTTCATCAGCAGGGAAAGATAGTTGTAAATAAACTTTCTTTGCGTGTTTAGTTAATCCTTTTAATAAGTTAACAAATCTATTTCTAGATAGGATTGGAAAACAAATACCAATTTCTTGATCTTTGAACTTATTAAATACACAATCACTAATATCAGATAGTTTTGCATAGTTTCCTTGTGTTCTTGCAACAACTGATTCAGTTATTGCTAAAACATCTTTAGGTTGCAAAGTAATTGCACCTTTCATATGCAAACAAATTACTTTATCTGAAACAATCTTAGCAAGGTCATCGCCTTCTTGAACTAGAGGCATAACTAGTCCTCTAGATATAACTCCAAAATCTTTCATTTATAAACTCCTATAACGTGATAAATTATACATTTATATATTGTTTTAATATAATGAAAACAATATATTTTTATGGAAAAATCATTTGTTACAACTAGTTCTCCAAAAGAACAAAAGAGATTAGCAACAATCGACATAATCAGAATTTTTCTGACATTGACCATACTTGCTCTTCACTCTGGAAATGCGATATTGATGGCAGATGCGACGCAGCCACCAATAAATGGTCAATGCATGGGGGGGTATTTAGCGTGTGAAGCATTCTATATGATTTCTGGCTTCTTCCTTGCAAAAACGGCGTACAAATCGGATGCACCAAAAACAGGTCCGTATATTTTTAGAAAGTTATGGAACTATGTTCCAGCATTATTAATTGCGGTTTTATTAGCTTTCATTCCTTCATGTGTGGTTTGTATTATGTATATGAAACCAGACTTCTGACCAATGCTATATGTATTGGCGCCAACATGATTCATGTGATTCATGTTCTTAAGTGGTTTGGTTTTATATCCACTATTAAAGAAATGGAAAGATAAAGTATCTATTATTGGTGTTATCTTAGCATTTGGAATGTTTGTTGCTTTGTATTTCATGAATGGACAAGTTAACTACAACGTTCAAGGTGGAGATCCATTCTGAAAATTAGGTATCTATGGATTCTTTACTTCATTCTTTAGATCAACAGGTGGAATGCTATTTGGTGCATTCATGCACACTTGTTATCTAAAGTTTAAAGATAAATATATTCCTATGGGAATAAGGATTGCACTAACAGTTATTGGTTTTGCTGCAGCATTTACTTCTTACTGATTTACATATGCAGCACCATGTACAGTTTGAGACTTTATGGTAGTAGGTATGTACTTTGTCTTCTTCTATATAGTATTAACTAATATTGGAGCATTAGCAAGAAAGATAACATTACCTAATAAAATATGTAATGGCATCTCTAAATGATCACTATATGCTTATACTGGTCAATATGTAATTGTTGGATTCATGGCAGTTATTAATAAGAATGATGGTGTATTAAATGGTGCATTAGGTAATGGTGGTCTATTAGACTTCCCAAGCTGATGAGTTGTTCACTTCATTGTTTGTATGTCTGCTGGAATTGGTATGGGCTTTGGCCTAGGAGCACTACATAAAATAGTTAAAGATAAACTATTAATTAAGTGTAAAAAATTAAATAGTATTTAAAAGGTAATATACATTACCTTTTTTATTTGTCTTTATGTATAATAAGTGAGTGTTGGGAAACAACCACTTTAAGGAGAATATAAATGAGCTACAAAGATACTAAATTGTTTGGGATAAGAGAAGTAGCAATTTATCCTAAACCATTTACCACTATTAATTCTCGTTCTGAATGCAATCCATATATAGGTAAGATGCTTCCATTATTTACTGCACCAATGAGTTCGGTAGTGGATGAAGAATCTGCAGAAATATATACAAAGAACAAGATTAATGTTATTATTCCTAGAAATATTAGTTTTCAAAAAAGATTAAAACTAATGACAAAATATATGGTTGCCATCAGTTTATCTGAAGCTAACAATTATTTTGTAAAGAATGCTGCTAAATTAAAGAAGCTTAAAAAATTTGGTATTTTAATTGATATTGCTAATGGACATATGAAGTCAATGCAAGACACAATTAGAAACCTTAGAACAATTTACAAGAATAAGATTGTTATTATGTGTGGTAATATTGCCAATCCAGTTACATTCAGATACTTATCTGAAGCTGGTGCTGATTACATTAGAGTAGGTATTGGTGGTGGGTCTGGTTGCTTAACTGCATCTAATACAGGAATCTTCTATCCAATGGGAAGTTTAATCTTAGGATGTAAGAAGATTCAAAAACAAATGATGCAATCTTACCTATTAAACAAATCACCTAAACCAGCAATGATTGTTGCTGATGGTGGCATGAAGAATTATGATTACATCATCAAAGCTTTATTCCTAGGTGCTGACTATGTAATGTGTGGAAGAATCTTTAGTCAAACATGAGAAGCTCCGGGTGAAAGATGATCTAAATTAAAAACTGACGAAGATCGTAAGAAAAACTGACACAATATTGATAAACACGATAATTTCTTATTTAGACCAGACTTATTTGATTACAAGAAAGTCTTCTATGGAATGAGCACAAAGAAAGCTCAAAAAGAAATTGCTACAGCTAATTGTATTCAAAACTGTTTATTTAAGACATCTGAAGGTGTGGTAAAAGAAATACCTATTTCATATACTATTGAAGGATGAACAGAAAACTTTATAGCTTACTTCACATCTGCAATGAGTTATACAGAATGTAGAACATTAAAAGATGTTAAAGAATTTGATGAATACCGTTTAATGACAACAGAAGCACAAAATTCTTATAACAGATAATTAAAAAAAGAGCTTATGCTCTTTTTTATGTATCTTGTCAAATTGCTATAACATTGTCTGTTGATTTATTAGATTTGATTGTTACATCAGCAGTATCAACTTTTTTAGAGCATCAACAAGTAATTTGTTCATATATTCACTTATATGTAAGATCATCATCAAACGATTCATCTGAATATTTTTTGAGAGTATATTTGCCCATTTTTATTTCAACAATTTCATATTTACCAAAATGAACGTCTTCACCACTGATTGGATCTATTGTTCTAAGAGAGAATGATCAGTCACCAGGCCTACAATCAAATTTAGTTAAATCAACATGGAAGGTGTATGTTTTACCTTTCTTAATGTTAAAATATTTTGAATTGAAACAATTGTCTCCTAGTTTTTCATCAATATTAATGTGTTTTGCGCCACAAGAAGACAAAACCATTACTGGTGTTGTTGTAGCTAATAATGTTGGAATTAATAATAACTTTTTCATATATTTATTATAGGTTATTAAAAAAAAGAGCTTATGCTCTTTTTTTCTTTTTCTTTCTTAAATCTACTTCCATTTCACAGTAGACACATTTTCAGATACCCTTTTTATTTGTTGGCACAAATCTGAAGGCGTAGTAAAAGAAATACCTATTTCATATACTATTGAAGGATGAACGGAAAACTTTATAGCTTACATCACATCTGCAATGAGTTATACAGAATGTCGTACATTAAAAGATGTTAAAGAATTTGTGATGAATATCGTTTAATGACAACTGAAGCACAAAACTCTTATAATAGATAATTAAAAGAGGTTTTACCTCTTTTTATTTTTTATATTGCTAAGACCAAGTTGTTGAACCTTTTTCTATATATATATATATAATTTTCACGTTACATTTTTAAAAATGTAATTAATTAAAGAGAGAGAAACAACATGAAAAAATTATTCAAAATATTACCTGTTGTTGCTGCAGCGGTTCCTTTAACAACCGTTCCATTTGTAACAACAAGTTGTAAAACAGATAAGTATGAAGATTTTAAGTATGTGTTTGACGACACACATAAAGCAAAAGACTTCGAACCTAAAGATTCATTGGGACATGTAAAATTACATGCAGATGAAGTAACAACTACTTTTCTTAAAAATGTAAATGAAAACAAACAAATACTTGCCGACACAATTGTTTATGGTATTATTAATGACTTCTTTTACTATGAAGATCAAGCAGGTGCTGATCTGTTTACGCAAGCCCAAGGAACAATCGATGTATCAATTGGTAGTGTTAATTATAAAAATAGTAGATGTACCTTTAAATATAGTTTAAATTTAACTGTAGGTGAGGAAAACTACAAGGCAACAGTGGATTTCTATAATGTACCTTTTTCTATTTACTGATGACACGAACCTGAATCTAATGACGCTTATTGATGCTTTGCGCCTGTATATACAATGATGGCAAGACCGTATGATATAGGAGACCCTACTAGAAATAACATATATAATTCATACCTAAGATATGTTAATGATTGAAAACTTTATATGAATGCATCACAATTATTTACAGATTGACATGATGATGTAGAGTTGGAAATCGGGTCCGAATCAGGGTTAATAATAAAAAATTTATTGTATACAAACCTTTGTTTGTTTGGACATTCATTTAATAAAATTAATTATTTAAAAGATATTGAAATTCAGGAGTAAGGACATGAAAAAATTTATTAAAGCAATTCCGCTATTATCTTCTGCTCTAGTAGTCTCTGCACCAATTATTACTTTAACATCTTGTAGTGACCATTATGAAAAATTTACATATGTTTTTGATCAACTTTACCCTGCAAAAGACTTTATACCACACGACAAATCAACATTAAAAGAAGCAACATCCAAACAAGCTGCTGACGACTTATTTAATGCTTTTGCTAAACACAAAAACATATTAGCAGATAACATAATTTATCAAATGACACATACAACAGGTGGTGGTCTAATACCACCACAAGGTAATTTCACTGGACAAATTGATGTATATATAGGACAAGTGAACACAAAAACACACAGCATTTCTTTTAAACTTCATGTAAATATTGTTGGTATAAACGATGGGCTTAATTATGAATACACTGTTGAATGTACAAATTGAAAACAATATGTTTTCTTCAATGACAAGCAAAATAAATGAATGTGCCTGCACCAAGGTGTATATTTTAATTTATTAGAGATTGATGCTAATTGAATAGCGATATTAAAAGCATATTTACGATATCATTGAACAGTATCCTTTGATATGAATCCAACAGTGTCACAAAAATTTATTAAAAAAGCAGTGTCTTATGACATCCCTTATATTGGACCGTTACATTTTGATATAGACACCAATAATTTTAGTCTTTATGAATATGTTGACACTTGTTGCGCAATCGAAATATTTATTCTTGGACAACAAGACCCGCAAGCTTACTACCTATCTGATGTTAAATATATAGAAGAATAAAAAAAGAGCTTATGCTCTTTTTTTCTTTTTCTTTCTTAAATCTACTTCCATTTCACAGTAGACACATTTTCATATACCTTTTTTATTTGTTGGTACAAAGATATGTTTATGACCTTGTTCGATACTTGAAATACATCTAGGGTTTTTACATACTAAATCATATCTAGCTTTAGTACCATCATAGTAGTAATCACGTTTAGCTTTTTGTTTAGCTCATTCTAGTAATTGTAAGATAAGTGCCATTCTTATGTACTTACCATTAAGTGTTTGTCTGAAGTATGCAGCTCTTGGATCTTTATCTACAGCAGTTTCAATTTCATTAACTCTTGGTAATGGGTGTAGAATAGACATATCTTTCTTTGCTTCTTTTAATTTTTCAACAGTTAGAACATAACTATCTTTTAATCTTTCATATTCTTTAGGATCAAAGAATCTTTCTCTTTGAATTCTTGTCATATAAAGAACATCTAGATCTTTTAGGTTACCTTCTAAAGTTTTAACTTCTTTATATGGCATCTTATGTTTCTTAATTATGTCATGTATAACATGAGATGGCATTCTTAATTCATCTGGAGAGATTAAAACTAATTTAATGTTTTTATATCTTGACATTGCCATTGTTAGCGAGTGAACGGTTCTTCCATACTTAAGGTCACCACACATACCAATAGTTAAATTGTCTAATCTGCCTTTTTCACGGTAAATAGTTAAAAGGTCTGTTAATGTTTGTGTTGGGTGACAGTGAACACCATCACCAGCATTAATTAGAGGAATGTCTGTTGCAAATGACCCAGATAGTGCTGAACCGTCCTTTGGATGTCTCATTGCAATAATGTCTGCGAAGTTACTTACTGTTTTGCAGGTATCTGCAACACTTTCACCTTTAGCAACACTTGAAGATGAAGCATCGCTGAAACCAATTACAGTTCCACCAAGTTCTAGCATAGCAGATGTGAAACTTAATCTTGTTCTTGTTGATGGTTCATAGAATAATGTAGCTATTTTCTTGCCATCACAAACATGAGCATATTGTTCTTTGTGATCGATAATGTCTAGTGCTCTTTTAATTAAGTTATCTATTTCTTCAGTTGTTAAGTCTTTAATATCTATTAAACTTCTCATAATTACCCTTTAATTCAACTTTCATCTTGAGGATTATTTCTGAAAGCGATAAGTTTCTTTTTATCTTCTTCCTTTATATATCCTTCTTTTGCAGCAATATCAATGATAGTATCGAAGTTTGTCAATGATACATTTTTTAATCTTGCTTGAGTGAATGCATCTACACTCTTTTTCATACCATATGTGAAGATTGATGCAATACCCAACACTTCAATTCCACAAGATCTTAAGTGTTCAGCTACATCAATACATGATCCACCTGTAGAAACAAGGTCTTCAATTACCACTACTTTAGAACCTCTTGGTACTTTACCTTCAATTCTATTTTTTCTACCATGATCTTTTGTACTAGATCTGCAATATCCCATAGGGATTTGTAGTAAGTGTCCAACAATAGCTGCATGAGGAATACCTGCTGTTGATGTTCCAACAACAATTTCTACATTAGGGTATTCTTCTCTAATCATTTCAGCTAAATTAGTTTCAATATCTCCTCTTACCTTTACGTCAGATAATGTTAATCTGTTATCACAGTAAATTGGACTCTTGATTCCACTTGCTCATGTAAATGGTTGATTAGGACTTAAAAATACTGCTTTAATTTGTAATAAGTCTTTTGCAATTAATTCTCTTCTATCCATAATTATTCTCCTATCCTACAAATGCTTTAACACATTTCTTATATACAGCTACAGGATCTTTTGCTTGTGTAATAGGTCTACCTACTACTATGTAGTCAGATCCAGCTTTTTTAGCTTGAGCAGGTGTCATAACACGTTTTTGGTCTCCTTTGTTTTTCATATCAAAACGGATACCTGGTGTTACAGTTAAGAATTTCTTTCCACAAACTTTGTGCACTTTTTGTGCTTCCATAGCTGAACAAACAACACCGTTTAGTTTGCTTGCTTTAGCTAACTTAGCATAATGCATAACAACTTTATCAATTGGTTCATGGATTAAGATATCACTTTCCATACTTTGTTGATCAGTTGATGTTAATTGTGTAATGGCAATAACTAAAGGATGCTTGCCATCTTCTCTAGTGGCACCTTCCATAGCAGCTTGCATCATTGCTTTAGTTCCACTAGCATGAATACTAAACATATCAACATATTGATAAGATAACACTTTTGAACATCTTCTAATAGTGTTTGGAATATCATAAAGCTTTAAATCTAAGAAGATTTTATGTCCTCTTCTTTTTAATTCTTTTAAGAAGCTTGGACCAGCACTATAGAACAATTCCATTCCTATTTTTACAAAAGGTTTTTCTTTTATAAATAGATCTAGAAAGTTTAGCGCTTCTATCTTATTTGGAAAGTCACAAGCAATTATTACATCTTTTCCCATTATTTACATCCTCCTATAATATCCTTTAATGATTTAATGTTGTATTTCTTCATTACCTTTGGTAAATCATTAATTATTTTCTTGCATGCTAATGGATCTACTATGTTTGCAGATCCAACCTCAACAGCAGTTGCTCCGGCTAGCATCATTTCAATTACATCTTCAGCTGTTGAAATTCCACCCATACCAACTACTGGTATTTTAACTGCATGAGCAACTTGGTATACCATTCTTACGGCTATTGGGAAGATTGCATCTCCCGAATAACCACCAAACTTATTTTTTAAGATTGGTTCTTTAGTTTTTAGATTAATACGCATTCCAGGAATTGTATTAATCAATGAGATACCATCTGCTCCGGCTTTTTCTACAGCTTTAGCTATAGCTACTATGTCAGTTACATTAGGTGATAGTTTAACAATTAAAGGTTTTGTTATTACTTTTTTAACGGCTTTAACTACTTTAGCAGCTAGTTCTGGATCTGTTCCAAAAGCCATACCACCACCATGAACATTAGGACAAGAAATGTTTAATTCTATTCATCCTACTTGTGGACACTTACTTATTTGTTTGCAACAGTAAATATATTCTTCTATTGAGAACCCACTAATATTTGCCATTACTTTTTTCTTAAATACCTTTTTCATTTTAGGCATTAAGTTTTTAATAACACTATCTACACCAGGATTTTGTAATCCAACTGTATTTAGCATCCCTGATTTGCCTTCGGCAATTCTAGGAGGCGGATTTCCAAATCTAGCTTCTTTAGTTGTTCCCTTAAATGAGAACGAACCTAAGATGTTAATATCATAGAATTCAGCATATTCATATCCAAAGCCAAATGTTCCACTGGCTGGAATGATTGGATTATCTAATGTGATGCCACATAGTTTTACTTTAGTATCTATCATAGTAAATCCTTTCCTGGAAAGACTGGACCATGTTTACATATTTGTTTAGGTCCATTTCTTGTCTCTAATGTACAACCCATACAAGTTCCAGTTCCACAACCCATTCTTTCTTCTAATGAGTATTCTCCAAGACCTTCTGTCATTTTATAGATAGCTTTTAGCATTGCCATTGGTCCACAAGTATATAAGTAATCATATTTAAGGTTTTTCATTGCGTCCATGGCAAAACCTTTAATACCATAACTTCCATCTACTGTAGTGACAATAACTTTAGCACCAATCTTTTTAAATTCATCTACATAGAACATATCTGTTTTAGTATTGAAGGCCATGATCATTGTTACTTCAATACCTTTCTTAACTAATTCCTTAGCTAATAGGAATAGAGGAGGAATACCAATTCCACCACCTATTAATAGGGTATGTTTTCTAGCTTTGCTTAAATTGTAACCAGTACCAAGGTTAGTTAAGATGTTTAATTTACCTTTTGTTCTAGAAAGAATATCTGTTCCTCTTCCTAGTACTTTGTATAACAAAGTTAATTCATCTTTATTAATATTGCATATGGAAATTGGTCTTCTTAAATAGCATCCATTTATTTGTACATGAACAAATGTTCCAGGACGATTGCAATCTTTTACATCGCCCTTTAACACTAGTTCATAAACTCCTGGTGCTATTTTCTTATTGCGTTTTATAGTTGTAACTACTTCTCTCATAATTATTTCTTATAAACCACCTTTCCATTGCATACTGTCATGTAATTTACTCCATACACTTCATATCCTTTAAATGGAGTGTTCTTACCTTTAGAGATAAACTTAGCAGGTTCAATTACATCTTTTTCATTTAAGTTTCAAATTGCAAAGTCATTTGAATCTGGTAAGTTAAATCTCTTACGTGGATTAGTTACTAACAACTCAATTAGTTTATCTAAAGTGATGATGTTAGTTTTAACTAAGTGTGTGTAAAGTAATGGGAATGCTATTTCTATTCCACTTGCTCCAAAGGCACTATCTTTTAAACCTTTGTTCTTTTCTTCTTTAGCGTGTGGAGCATGATCAGTAGCAATCATGTCTATTGTTCCGTCTTTAATTCCTGCAATTAGAGCTTGTTGATCCGCTTTACATCTAATTGGAGGATTAATCTTAAAATTTCCATCCTCTTTAAGCATAGAGTCATCTAGGATTAGATAATGTGGTGCAGTTTCACAAGTAACATCTAATCCTTGCTTCTTTGCTTGTCTAATTGCATCTACAGATTCTTTTGTTGAAACATGGCATACATGATACTTACACCCAGTCTCTCTTACTAGTTCAATATCTCTCTTAACTTGTTCATATTCACTAGCTGAGCAAATTCCTTTATGACCATGTTGCTTTGCGTAGCAACCTTCATGGATATAACCACCATGAATCAATGTATTATCTTCACAATGAGCAACTATTACTTTGTTTAAGGCTTTAGCTCTTAACATTGCTTCTTTCATTAGGTTAGCATCTTGCACACCTTTACCATCATCAGAGAAAGCAATAACAAGTTTTGCTGTATCTTCTAATGGAGAAAGTTGTTTGCCTTCTTCATTTATTGAGATTGCTCCATAAGGTAGAACATTGATAACTGCATCTTTCTTAATGATATCTAGCTGTTGTTGAATATGTTCTACTGTATCAGATACTGGTTTTAAGTTAGGCATAGTTGCAACAGTAGTGTAACCACCTTTAGCTGCAGCTTGTGATCCAGTTAAAATTGTTTCTTTATAACAAAAACCCGGTTCACGGAAATGCACATGCACATCAATGAAAGCCGGGATAATTGTATATTGATCAGAGTCTAATTCTGGGTGTTGGTTAAGAAACATTAAAAAATCAGTTTTATTTTTATTTGGACCAAAAATGTTAATTTTTAACTTACCCATAATTTGTTCTTATGATATTATAAACACTATTTATATTTTTTATATATAAATATATAAAAATCAATAAAAAAAAGTGCGCTCTTGTATCTACAATGTAAGAAAAATAGAATCTATCAATGTGAAAAACTAGAAAAGAAAAACCGAGATAAAACTCGGTTTTTAAATTAATAAATAATAAAATCTTCAATTATGTTTCTAGTCCAAATACAAAATAAATATCTGTAACCGGTTTCACAAATTTAATCTTATAAGTATATGTGGATCTTTTGGTGAAAGTTTGATTTGCATAAATACATTGGTTAGGGGACAAAAGATCATCCATTACATAATATGTTCCCGGTGGGCACTTTTTATCGGTTCATTTTTCTAGATGTTCGTCATCAACTATAACATCTATAACTTCATAACAATCTGTTTTAACTGATTCTTTGTTATATTCAAGCTTAGAGACAGTTTGGGGTCATATATCTTTTTCATACTTGCTTAAATCAATAACAAATGAATACTCTTTATTTAATTCGGGTGTGAATGGATCACTTAATAGATATCCCATTCACTCTAAATATGGGTTCGGTTCTCAGTGATAAACATCTATAGTAATTGATTCTGGTTCAGGAATTGGCCCTGGTTCTTTACTATCTTCAATTGCTTTTTCAATAAATGGAGCATAGATTGGAGCGGTAATTACACCTCCACCAATAACTAATGATCCAATAATTGGAAATACTAATGATTTCATATTTTATCCTCTAACATTTTCTGGAGACATCTCAACAGCTTCTTCTGGAGCAGCTGGAGCGCCTTCAGGATTTGGTTCGCCACCTTCAGTTTCATCATTCTTGAAGATTGCGATAGATGCAATTCTATCTTCATCATCAAGTTTAATTAACTTAACACCTTGTGTTGCACGTCCAATATCTCTTACTTCTGATAATGACATACGAATAATCATGTTCTTCTTTGTCATAATCAAAGCATCTTCATTTCCAGTAACAGCAGCAGCAAAGACAAGTTTTCCAGTCTTTGGTGTTACCTTCAATGTAGTTACACCTTTAGCACCACGTTTTGTTTCACGGTATTCTTCAACATCTGTGATCTTGCCAACACCACGTGTACCAATAGATAGGATTTTGTTACCAGCCATACTAGTACTAAATCCTACTACTGTACCACCATCAATGTTAATACCTTTAACACCAGCTGCTGTACGACCCATGTTTCTTACATCAGAAACTTTGAATCTTACTAGTTTACCAGTTGAGTTTCCAATGAAGACATTATTGTCTTCTGCAACAATCTTAACATCAAATAGTTTGTCACCTTCTTTTAATCCTAAGGCAATTTTACCATTTCTGTTAATGTGTTCGTATTCAATTAATGAAGTACGTTTTACAATACCATTAGCTGAACAGAAGATTAATGATTTTTGTTCTTCATAATCATCTATTGGTAGCATTGTAATAATCTTTTCATCTTTTTCAATTTGAATAAAGTTAATAGCAGGAATACCTTTAGATTGTTTAGATCCTACAGGAATTTCATGTCCTCTTAATCTATAAACTTTACCATAATCTGTAAAGATTAAGATATCAGTGTGGGTGTTAGCAACAACAATCTTAGCAACATTATCATCGTTGTGTGTTGCTGTACCAGTTACACCTACACCACCACGGTGTTGACTTCTATATTCATCAATTGGAAGACGTTTTAAATATCCTCTTGTAGACATAGTAATAACGATGTCTTCAATAGGAATTAAGTCTTCATCATCAATTGAAGAAGATAAGTTGTAAGAAATTTCAGTTCTTCTTTCGTCACCGAATCTATCTACAAGTTTCTTTAATGCAGCAAGAATTAAATCAATTTGTTTGTTCTTATCTTTTAGAACTGATTCAAATTCTTTACATGCAGCTTCAAGTTCTTTAATTTCATTTGTAATCTTAGCTTGTTCCATTCCAGATAATGAACGAAGTTTCATTTCTAGAATTGCTTTAGCTTGAATTTCAGATAACTTGAATTTCTTCATTAAGTCTTCTAGAAGAACCTTATCATCTTTAGCCTTCTTAATCATATTGATGATTTCATCAATGTGTTGGCTAGCAATATGTAAACCTTCTAGAATGTGAAGTCTAGCTTTTGCTTTTTCTAATTCAAATTTAGTCTTTCTCAAAAGTACTTCAATTTGGTGATCAATATAAATTTGAAGTGCTTGTTTCATGTTAAGAATCTTTGGTTCATTGTTAACCAAAGCTAACATGTTAACTGAGAAGTTAGTTTGTAATTGAGTCATCTTATACAATTGGTTTAAGATAACTTCAGGTACTACGTCTCTTCTTAATTCAATAACGATTCTAATACCTAAACGGTTAGATTCATCACGTAAGTCTGTAATACCAGAGATCTTACCATCTTTAACCAATTGTGTAATCTTTTCAATTAGTTGTGTTTTGTTTACAACATATGGAATTTCATGAACAATGATTCTTGGTTTTCCATTGTCCATATATTCAATATCAGTCTTAGATCTAATTGTTACTGAACCATGTCCAGTTTCAAAATATTCTCTAATTCCGCCTGCTCCAATAATGCTAGCACCAGTTGGGAAGTCTGGCCCTTTTAGTACTTGCATTAAATCATCTGTTGTACAGTCTGGGTTTTTAGCAACAAGTTCTACACCAGCAGCAATTTCATTTAAGTTGTGTGGTGGCATGTTTGTTGCCATACCAACAGCAATACCACTTGATCCGTTAGCTAACATGTTTGGGAACAATGATGGTAGAACCAAAGGTTCTTTTTCTGAACCATCATAGTTGTCAACCAAATCAACAGTGTTCTTTTCAATGTCTGCTAGCATTGTATCTGCAAGCTTAGACATTTTAGCTTCAGTATAACGCATAGCTGCAGCACCATCACCATCGATAGAACCAAAGTTACCATGTCCATCGATTAATGGATATCTCATAGAGAAATCTTGAGCCATTCTTACCATTGTTTCATAAACAGCAGTATCACCATGTGGGTGGAACTTACCGATTACTTCACCGACAAGTCTAGCTGATTTCTTATATTGAGAACCAGAAGTCATACCTAAGTTTCAAGCAGCATATAGAACACGTCTATGTACTGGTTTAAAACCATCACGAGCATCTGGTAACGCTCTTGCAACGATAACGCTCATTGCATATTCAAGGAAAGAGTTTTGTAATTCCTTGGCTATTTCTTTTTCATCAACTTTAGATTTTTCTAGTTGTTCACGAATATTATTTTCATTTGCCATAATCTAAACTCCTTTCCTTATGCATCAATGTTCTTAACGAACTTAGCATTGTTCTTGATGAAGTCTTTTCTTGGGGCAACATCATCACCCATTAAGAAACTGAATTGTTTGTCAGCTTCAATTGCATCAGCAATTGTAACTCTAACAATTGTACGGTTTGTTGGATCCATAGTTGTTTCTCATAGTTGTTCTGGGTTCATTTCACCAAGACCTTTATAACGTTGGATAGTGAAACGTTGGTTTTCAGCTTCTTTTTTAAAGTCTTCCAATTCTTGGTCAGAATATGCATACTTAACATTCTTACCGGCTTGGTATTTAAACAAAGGTGGTCTTGCAAAGAAGACATGTCCTTGTTCAATTAAAGGCTTCATATATCTAAAGAAGAATGTTAACATCAAGATACGAATGTGTGCACCATCGACATCGGCATCAGTCATGATGATGATCTTGTTATAACGAATCTTTGTCATATCTATTTCAGGTAATACACCAATACCGATGGCAGTAATCAAGGCTTGAATTTCTTGATTATCAAAGATCTTATCGGTCTTAGCTTTTTCTACGTTAATAATCTTACCACGTAGTGGTAGGATTGCTTGGAATTCACGGTTTCTACCTAGTTTAGCTGATCCACCAGCTGAGTCACCTTCGACGATATATAACTCACAGATAGAGGAATCACGTGATGAACAATCTGCTAGTTTACCAGGAAGACCACCATTTTCAAATGGAGATTTTCTTCTTGTAATTTCTCTAGCTTCTTGTGATTTCTTTCTAGCTTCTGCAGCAAGCATGATCTTTTTGATGATCATCATTGCTTCATTAGGATTTTCTTGTAAATACTTTTCAAAGATTGTTGAAGTTACGCTATTAACAAGTTGTCTAACTTCAGTATTTCCAAGTTTTCTCTTAGTTTGACCTTCATATTGAGGGTTAGGGTGCTTAATTGATAAGATAGCAACCAAACCTTCAGTAACGTCATCTTTAGTTAACTTGTCATCTGTATCTTTCATTAACTTACGTTCAATAGCTGCTTTGTTAATGATTCTAGTTAAGGCAAGTCTGAAACCTTCTTCATGGGTTCCACCTTCTGTAGTGTTAATGTTGTTACAGAAAGAGTATAGAGAGTTTGCATAACCTTTGTTGTATTGGAAAGCAACTTCGACATTAATGTCGTAGTATGTTTCTTCTAGAACATTAGGAACTTTAGTTTTTTGTCTGATTTCACCATAGATGATATCAGGCACTAAAGGTTCTTTATCTCTATTTAATTCCGCAACATATTCATTTAGACCACCTTCATACAATCATTCATACTTTTGGTCAGTCTTTTCATTCTTATAGATTAACTTAACACCTTTATTCAAGAATGCAAGTTGTTTCATTCTTGCAATAATACGTTCATCTTCATATGGAAGGTTCTCCATAATTGTAAAGTCTGGAACAAATTCAATAGTTGTTCCATGTGCTTTATCTTTAGATTTACCGATTACTTTTAATGGTTCAACTGCATGACCACCATCTCTAAATTCTACATAGTGGGTTTCATAATTACGGTTTACTCATACTTTCATATATTTTGATAAACCGTTAACACACGATGCACCAACACCGTGTAAACCACCGGAAATTTTGTAAGATGTATTATCAAACTTTCCACCAGCGTGTAAAACAGTTAATACTGTTTCAACTGTTGATTTTTTTGTTTTTGGGTGGATATCTACTGGGATACCACGACCATCATCGTCTACGACAATGGCACCATCTTTCTTTTGAGTAACGATAACTCTGGTAGCATAGCCACCCATACATTCGTCGATTGAGTTATCAACAATTTCCCAAATAAGTTGGTGAAGACCATCTGCACCGGTAGAACCGATATACATACCGGGTCTTTTTCTTACTGCTTCTAGACCTTCCAAGATCTTAATATTGGAAGAGTCATATTCAGCATTATTCACTTTTTGTTCTTCTGCCATATTTTTACCTGTTATTTTTTAATTAATGTTAAACAAAGATCATTATTGATGGTGATTTTGTCACCAGCATAGAGTTTTCTTCCTCTTCTGTTATCAATTTCTCCGTTAACAATAATGGTGTTGCTAGCTAAAAATTGCTTAGCCATACCACCAGAATCAATAACATTGCCAAACTTCAAAAGTTGGGCTAAAGTTATAAACTCAGAACTGATAATAATGTCCTTGTTTAACATAAAGAAATTATAACTTAATAAACTTTTTTATACCAATATATTTATATATTGGTATAACAAAAAAGATTACTTTCGCATTTGCGCGCGAAAAGAGGCAAAATTTAAAGATTAGAGGATTTGGGCATGATTTATGTCATTTTCTAAGCAAAATAAGTAAATTTAGCTTATTTTTGTATAATATCACTACCACTAAATGGGGATGCACAGGTTTCGACATCTAGCATATCTGATTTAAGTGGCAGTGGGGTTAGCCCCTTATAGCTCAAGGCTGTCAACGTGCAGACTCTGAAAATGTTAACCTTGAAGAAGCTTTCATGGCTAACAAACTTCAACAAGCTAACTACAACTACGCTTTAGCCTAGTTTAACCTAGCTAACAACTAATCCTTCTTAATCTTTGTATTAGTTGCTACTGTTAAAAGATTAATATCTCTATTGATGCTAATAAAATAGATGAAAACCATTAGCTATGTCTATGCCGTGTTTGTTTGAATACACAAGAGTATAGATGAAGCTAGAAATTTAAACTAAACTGTAGAAGCTTATTTTGGGTGTTAGATGGAAGTGGGTTCGATTCCCACCATCTCCACCATAATGAAAAAAAGAGGTTTTCCTCTTTTTTAATTTCAACTTATGAAACAAATACGCATGTTTTTGTGGTTACAATAAACTGTTTCTAATGACAAAAAGTTTGTGAACAATAAAACATGTCTCCATATAGGAGACATAGATTAAAACACAGTAGGAGCCTTTATGTAATATTTATGATTTATTGTTGGCGTGTTTGTAAAGCCCACACAAGTTAAAACACCAAACATTTGGTAAAATGCCTTAGTGTCAAATGAAATGTGAGTATTTGTTAGATCTAGGAACAATTTAACAGCAGCATCGTCATTTTGAGTTATTGTTCAATTTGTCATTCCAAAAAAGAGCATAGACAAAGAGGTGTCCTTCCGCCTATTCTTTTGTTGGTTTATTTGTAACATAAACATGTACAGCAATATTTCAACAGTTGTTTGACCTTTTTATGTTGTATCAGTTAAACCTGGAAAAAACTGTAATATTTGACTTGAGATCCGTTCATTGAGTATAAACTGTTAAATTATCACTAATTACTGTTGTTGGTTGCGTTTTGACCACCAGATTTTTGCGTATGTCAGTCATTAAATGCATAGCCTTTATTTGAATAACGGTTTGCAAATAATAAATAAAAAAACCCCTCATGATTGGGGGGTATAAAATAAAATTTAAAATTATGATGAATATGGTACAAAATTTATGTAATATTTATTGCCAATTGTTGGGGTTCCAGTAGCAGTAGTAAAATCTACACACTTTCAACTTGAAAACATGTTTCCAAAGGAACCGCCTCACCTACTAGATGCACCTGTTAGATCTAAAAATAGCTGACCGGCTTGCTCATCATTTGCAGTGATTTCTCACTGCCATGAAGGCTCTCCTTTATCGTTATAATATATTCCCATATTTATAAACAAATCGGCAAAAGCTTTTACAGCAATGCTTTTACATAAAAGTAAATTATTGAAAAAGTTGGGGTCAATGTAGGACACATTTCTTTTTTCGTTTGTTCCAAACATGTTTAAACAAGCAGATGATCCATATTCTGTTGTTGATGTAAATGGCAAAAAGGCATTAATTCTTTGTATAGGCGAGCCACAGCCATCATTACCACTAAACATATCCTCGCATGCGTTGGCGCCTAAAGATAAAACTGAATTCGATAAAAACCCTTCTGGTATTTCAGTTATTGAACTGCAATTATAAAACATTTGATAAAATTGTTTGGAAATACCACCGTTTGTCGGTGTATCTGTAGCCATTAAATGTGTTGGTAAAACTACCAATGATGAACAAGATGCAAACATATGATCACACATATTTTGTGCACCTTCTGTATATTTTGGTGATAAGAAGCGTTCGCCAATGCCAGTAATATTAGCACAACGGGTAAACATATATGTAAAGCATGCGTTACCAGCAGGTAAATGTGATAACAGTTTATCTGGTAAGTTTCCTTTTAATCCTGTACAACTCGCAAACATATTAGCGCAAGTTCGCATTCGACCAGTCTGTTCAGGGTCAAAATATTCAAATAAATCCGATGGAACAGATTCAATATCTGTGCAATTATTGAACATCATTTGTAAAGCGAAATCACCATTAATTGTTATTGAACATTTATCATTAACTTTTCTAGGTTTTAATAAGGAATAAGGAATTTTTTGAAGACCAGAATTATTAAACATTCCTTCAAATGAATGACCTCCAATTGTTGAAAAAGGCATAAAAGGAGCATAGCTATAACCTTCATTACTTAAATTTTCTTGATATAAAATATCTTGAGAAATATAAAGGTGAGAATTTGGATCATTATTAGTGGCATTATTAAATAAATTATAGAAGTGATATGATGATGCACCTATTATACTTAAATTTGGAATTGTAACATCACAACGTCCTGCATCTATTAAACCTTCTAATGTACCTGATAATCAAATGTCACCAGTAATTTTAAAGTGCCTATAGTCTTGATCAGAATAAGAAAAAGGCATTAGATTGTCTGGTTCTGTTTGGTCACCAGCAAAAACACAAAGAGTGTGACCCTTTTCTATTGGGATAGCAATATCTTTCTCAAAATCATGAACTGACACTCCATCTGCTAAATCATATTCATAATCGTAACAATAATAAACATATTGATCAGATGAAGCGCCTTCGCACTTTAATGTTAAAGATGCATTATCTGATGTAGCTGTAAAATTTAGTGTTTGACCCAAAGGGTACGCATTACTTCAATAATTTGGACCATATCTACAGGTATAATGAGCATAAACTGTCATATCACCAGTAGGAACAAAATCATTTAAAATTCGTTTACCTGTAAGCTCTGGGCTGTCATATCATCCTGTAAAAACTCAACAATCCTTGTAAAAATCATCTAAATCGAGCCTATCAGGTGCAACAATCGGCTTAGTGATGTTATCAAAAGTTGTACCAACAGTAAAAATGGTTTTATCAAAACCTTGATAACACGTTCCATTTATGTCTTGTCCTAATGGCGATTCTTCGCTGTGGAACAAAAAGTTAAATGTCATACATGCGGTTTGAATAGGTCGATTGACAAACAACGGTTGAATTTCTAAATCCTTTTCAATGACTGTTGATGGTGTAATATCAATTTGAACGCCATCTTGGACATAATATCAATTTTTAAATTCAACATTCGGTTTAGTTGCAGTAGGCGGAACAATAGCACCAAAAACTTTACCTTTTTTAACTTTCACTGTAGTATTTCCAACAAATT
>JAKSVP010000003.1 GCA_024427265.1 Mycoplasmoidaceae bacterium | reverse complement strand
TCCTAAAGGGCCAAGAAAGCCCAGAGTAACTGTTAATCAGTTAGCAAAAAACATGACTAAATTAACGGCTAATGTTAGCCAATTAGCAAAAGAGATGCGTAATGGTTTTAAAAAACAAGAGGAGTTTAATAACTTCGTAATAGAACAATTTAAAGCCCACGGTTGGTTAAAAGAAGACAAAAATTAAAGATTTTGGAAAAAATTCCAAAATTTTTTATTTTTTCGCGAAGAGTTATATGGGAGGTGCTAATTATGGCAAAGCCATATAAAGAAATAAACAAAACCGAATTTAGAGATAACTATAATATAGACAAGATATTAATTGACAAACAAGACATTATGGAACAATTAAAGACTTTTAATCCTAATTCTCAAGCAGTTGCCTTTGGTTATAGAAAGAAACCAAGGGTTACTTTGGAAGATATAATGATCGAGATCAAAGATATTAAAATCAGACTTGATAACATTGTCACAAAAAACAATCTAATTGAATAATGAATTTTGTCAAATAAATAATAATTTTGGAAAAAAATTCCAAAATTTTTATTTTTTTCGCGAAGAGTTATATGTGGGAATAAAAATAGTAAACCAAACTAATGAACAAGAGTGTGGTGTTTGTGCATTGACATCAATGTATAACCACTTCTATAAAGATTCATTAAGTAAGGAACAAGTTTTAGAACATAGTCATATTACTGAAAACGGTATGACTATCTTTGATTTAGAATCATTAGGACAACAACTAGGTCTTGAATGTGAAAGCTATGAGATAGATTTTAATGAGTTTTCAAACTTAAAGATTAATAGTTACTTTATTCTTTTGGTTTCAACTGGTTCAAACAATAATCACTACGTGATTGGTCGAAAACAAAAGAAGTACATAGAGATATATGATTCGTGTTCGATGGAAATGAATAAGATGTCATATAAACAATTACAGAAGATATTTTTAAATGTCATTATTCTGGTTAAGAGACACCCAAACAAAACATTTAATAAAGTGTTTGGTAAAGCAAGAACGCTTTTATTATTTGATTTAAAATTTGTTTTATTGAATTTGGGACTATCTTTATTGTTGTTAGGAGTGTCAGTAGGATGTGCAAGTTTCTTGAACTTTATTATTGACTTATCCATTAGTAAAGGATCAGTTAATAATTTAATTACCATTTGCTTTATTTTTGTTCTTGTTTATTTTAGTAATGACATATTAACGTATGTTTCTAACTTGTATATGTCTAAACATATAAAAAATTATTTTGTGTTATTTACAAACAAGATTTTGTCTTGTTTAGAATCGAAGAAATCAGATTTTTTGAATAAAGTAGACAAGAATTGGATATTTAAGGTTGATGAATGTGTTTACAATATATCCAATTTCTGTATAGTTGAAATTAATAAGTTTATTACTAGTATTGTTTTCTGCTTTGTTTGTATTTGCATTATTGGTTCAATTCAATACTATTTATTAATCTTTGTCTTACTCTATGGAGTAATCGAACTTATTTTCTTTTTGTTTGCATATAGAAAAAAGAAAGAAGTGTTTATGAACATTGTTAGAAATGAGAATAACAATGCACAACATTATAAGAACTTAATTAATTCATTGACTAGCGAATTGTGATCTGCTAAAAGACATTCTATTATTAGCAAGATTAAGGATAACTATAGCGCAATCTATAAGAATTACAGCGATGTTATCTTATTTAAATCAAATACCACTTTATTTAAATCTTTACTAAAGAGCTTAATGGAAATATTTGTTATTGCTATTATGTCTTATTTTATTATTAAAACAAATGAACTTAGTATTGGCCAACTAACATTTGGTATTTCTGCCTTTGCTTTGTATAGAAATTCATTAGGTAGTCTCTTCAATTATTTCCTAGCAAAGCTAGAGTTTGATGTTTATTGACAGGTATATAAAGACTTAACAACCGTTAGTAATGTTGAAGAAGACAAACAAATTAAATCAATACAACATATTAAAACAATTAGTTTTCAACTTGATAAAGAAACATATGAGTTAAAAACAAATAATAATCAATTACCACTACCTATCATTGATTTAATCCAAAATGCTTCAAGAATATTAATTAATGATCAAAAACAAACAATTAATAAACAACTACTCGATTCATTTATTGTCGTTGATTCAAATTCAAGTATAGATATTTCATTAATAATGAAGCAGATTGAAAAGCAACCTTTGCTTTATAGTCAATATTTGAGGTATTTTAAAATTGATTTGAATAACAAACAATTATTTTACCAAAACATCATTATTAACCTTTTGTGTCTATTATCAGAAAAACACAAAATTATTTTTATTGATGATGTTTTGAAATATATCAAGAAAAAAGATAAGGTAGTTGTAAAACAACTAATCAACAAAATTAAAAGAACAAACAATGTCTTTATTATTGGAAAGGAGGAAAATGATTAAGCAAAATATAAAGATTGCCTTGTTTGCAATATTAGGATTAGTAGCTTTTTGATTAGTTCTTTTAATTTTTATAAGGATTGACATAACCAGCCAAGCTGTTGTAAGTTTTGAAGATAGTTATAGCTATATAACAATTGAAAATAAGAGTGCGTCTTATATAGAAAATCATCAATTAGATTACATTAAAATGGAATATGAGAAACAATATTTTAGTTGTCATATTACTTTTTCATCAAGTAGTGAAGACTATTCATATTACTTAATCTCATTACCATCTATTGTAGAAAAGTCAGTAAATTATTTTAGTACTAACATAATCATTGATAGTTTAAATGTGTATGAATATTTAATAAAAAAATAAAGGCAATGCCTTTATTTATATGGCGCACCATATTGGAGTCGAACCAACAACCTTTAGATCCGAAGTCTAACGCTCTAATCCAATTGAGCTAATGGTGCATAAATAGGATTATAGTTTTTTAATTCGTCGGTCTAAATCTTCTTTTAATTTATCAAAACCACTAGGTGTAGGAATTACATCTTTGTGTGATTTTAGAAATTTAGGGTGAATAGCCTTGAAAGACAAATTTATTTGTCCATAGCCATCATCTCCTATTACTAAGAAGTGATAAGAGTCACCTAATGTGAAGAAATTATTTAAGCTTCTAACTAAATAATCTGACACATTTGAAATGTGACAAATCCCAACATTTCCATCAAAAGAAGCTAAAACGTATGTTTTAGCAATAGAGATTATTGTACCCCTAACTATTGATTTATTGATTTCATATTGTGATTTCATCAATATCATTATAAACAAATGTTTAAAACTAAGCAAGCACAAAACCCAATTCTAAATAGTAATCTTCCTCTATTTAGTCTTTTATGTTTAATGGTCGTTATTTATTTGGGTTTTGTTGTTAATTATTGATTTTTGTTGTCTGGTTTGTTGATACCTTTTTCTTTTAGAAGAATAAAAATGAACAAATGACAAACTATGTTGATAGTTAGCTTATTACTAACTTTTATTTTATTGGCAGTGTTTGCAAATCAATTTAGTTTATTTAAATTAATAAGTTTTGGTAAACCGATAAGAAATGCAATGCTGAATTTCTTAGATGGACATTATGATAAAGAGATTGCTAGTTTTATCAAACTAATATTATTTAATGTTAAATCAGATGACACATGAATCTTTTATAAACAAACAGTCGATCTAGGAATAGTGTGGTTGATTTGCATTAGTGGCTTTCATGTTTCTTTACTAGCTAGAATCATTAGATTTCTTTTTAAGAAAAAACCTAGAGTAGGAAAATACATTAGTATTTTTATTATTAGTTTTTATTCATTACTATTAAATTTTTCATATGCAAGTATTAGAGTTTTATTAAAACTTTGTTTTGATTGAGTATTTAAAAAATGTGAGGTGAAACAATATGATAGGTTGGGATTTATTGGCATTATTATTTGTTTATTAAACCCAATTTGTTGTCAATCATATGGATTTCTTCTTTCATTTATAGTTAGTGCCACAACATATTTTGTCATGAGTTTAGAATTAAACAACAAACTAATAAGATCTATAACAATAAACATTTTGTGTTTTTTAATTACTATTCCGTTTGTAGTAAATATGAATCATAAGATTTCATTACTTACATTTGTTAATGCTTTTGTTTTTACTTATTTTTCCTCTTTTATCTTTTTATATTTCTTCATTTTTGCTTGAATGCCATTTATGGCAATTATTCATTATGGCCTAATGATTGCATCATATGTGCTGATTGGAAACATAAGTTTTAGCAACATCTACATCTATTCAACCGAATGGCCAATATGGTTAGATTTTGTTTATTATTTTATAGGAATTATTGTGTTTAAGGTAGTTTATCTTATTGTTTATAACAATAAGATATAATTAGAAAAATGGTAAGAGTATATCATAGCGCCAATCTTGACGCAGTTAATTGAAGAATCTATTCTGATAACAAAGATAAAGTTATCAGATATTTTCCAAGTAAGACTACGTCATTGCAAATAGTTGATCAATTATCACAAACTAGTTTATTTGATATGACAGATGCAAAAAACAAAGTTTATGTTGTAAACATAGATGGTTGAAAATTAACAGATGCAGCTGTGAAAGCAAACATTAAAGAACTGCATCAATTACCAGATGAAATTATTTTTGCAATTGAATCATCAACTGTAAAAAATAAAATCTTTTCTGAATTAAAGATTCAAATAGTTAAAGCAACAGCTGTAACTAAAAAAGCTAAAACAGCTATGGTACAAAAACTGTTAGCAAAAGCTAAGATTAAATTAGATCCAGTAGCTGAAGATTTACTTGTAAATCTATTACCTGATAACATTCACTTCATCATGAACGAAGTTGAAAAACTTAAACTGATGAATCAAAAAACATTCAATGTAGATGAAATTAAAGAAATTGTTTTTGATATTGGAGATGCAACAGTATTCAATATTGTAGATTCTTGATTGAAAGGTGATGAAGTTGAAACGATTGAGCGTTTAAATGATTTAATATCTAAGAATATTACTATTCAAGCTTTCGTGCCAATCTTTGCTTTAAAATTAGTTCAAATCAAATTGTTCTTATCTGCAAAGTTAGCTAAATGATCAAGTGATATTATTACAGCTAAACAAGGTTTACCATTCTGACAACAATCAATTTATAGCAACTTAAGACCATATGATAAGAAACTAGAGATGATAAATCAAATGTTAGACAAGCTATATCAATTTGATATAAATGTTAAAAAACAAAAAAATATACCATATACTCAATTAATAAAAATACTATTTAAATAATATGAAGAAACTAGAAAAAGATTTATATATAAAACATGCAAAAAGAATGTATGCAATCATAGATGAAAAATCTACATTTGCAAGCTTTTTAACTAGACCTGATTTTAATAATGTTCTAAAGAACCAATTGAATGTTTTATTTGCATGTGAAAAACTATTTACTAAAGTAGATTTAGAAGCTAAATATACTGCTAAATCACTTGTAAAGAATTTTAACAAGCTAACTAAAGACAAATTTAAAATTGATGAAAACTTTAAATATGAAGATGAAACAGATTTAATTGATGCAATCAATTATCTATATACATTCTGTAACAACATGTTTAAAGTTAACTTAGATGATTTAGTTGCTGGAAAGAACATTACAGCAACTGATCCAAAGATTGATTTAAGAGCCAAACCATCATTTGATGATGAAGGAGCAAAAGTTAATCCCAACTTTGCTTTTGCTGGTGCAGGAATTCCATTAGCTGCTACACCATATGAAAATCCATATTTACTTGGTAAAGCTTATGCTAAATTAAATGATGATATGAAACAAGGCAAGTTTTATAGATATAAAACTCAACCTAGAATTATTCCTATTGTTAAATGATTTTCATTTATATTAATGGGACTATTATCATTAAGTTTAATTCTTATGGGTATCTTTGCCTTTATGGCAAACAATTTAACTGTAAACGATGGAAGTCAAGATATGTTCCTTGGTGGAATTGGTAGCGGTATCATTTATATTCTTGTTGCCGGTTTTGGTATTTATACTATGACAATAGTAGGTCTAACACTTTTTGGCAAAAACAGTAAGAACCTAAATTTAAAGTATCACTTCTCTTGAGGAGTTATTGTAGCTTCGCTAGTATTAATATTCTTAATGGTAATGCTGGACATAAATAAGACATGATTGATTGGATTCACCATTTATGATGATCCATCATCATTACCATATATTGCATGAACTGGTTGAAGAGTTATGTTCTTAGTTGCATGTGGGTTAATTGGATTAAATATTATTCCAATTATCCTTGGTTCAATTTTTAATCCTAAACCAGATCCTGTAGCTGTTGACAAGAAGATTAAAGAGTACATTGATTTATTCTCAGCCGAGTCTGGACAAAGTCCAGTTCCTCCAAAAGCAGATGTTCAAAAGCCTACTGATGTTAAAGAAACTAAAAAGGGCAAGAATAAGAAATAAATAGATGATTGATCAAAAGGAAACGAAAAACTCAAAATTTAGTGTAAAGAAGTTTTTCTTTCCTTTTTCACCAATTAAATCTTTTAGATCAGTTCGTTTATTATTTTTAATGGCTATTTTATTAGCCTTAAGAATTGTTCTTGGTTTACTAACCATTCGGATTGCTCCATTCTCTTTATCTATATCAATTGCCTGAGTACCATTAATGGTATTGGGATGATATTTTGGTCCGGTGGTTGGGTTAATATTTGGTATTCTTACAGACACCATAAGTTTTCTTATGGCTGGTGGTGGTATTTGGTTCTGGATGTATGCAATTCAAGAACCAATTGTTGGATTACTATCAGGCTTGATTGCTGGTTGATGCAGATACAGAAAGAACAAGGAAAAGATAAGTATATCTTTGGACATTGTTTTAAACCAAATTATAGTGATAGCTTTTGCAGTTATAAGTTATGTAGCATTAATTGTGTGATTAGATCCATCTATTGAGTTTGAAGGACATGAAGAAGAATTTGAAAAATTCTACCAAATCTATAAATGAGTTGTGGTTGGTGGTATCTCATTACTTGTAGTTGTGTATGAAGTTTTAACCGTTTTAACACTAACTAAAAAGATTGGAAAAGCAGAACATCACACAATGATAAACTTTGTTTATACTAGCAGCTTAGTTATTATTACGATGTTAATTTTTTCAGTAGCATTAGGACCAATTACTGCTGTTGAATATATGAAATTTATTAATGGCGGAATTACACCTGAACCATTCTTAAAATATGGTTCATTATTCTATTTAGTACCAAGAGTTTGTGTTGAAGCAATTAAGGTACCAGTTGAGGCATCTTGTTTATTTGGAGTTGTTTGTTTATTTGACAAAAAAGTTATCAATATTGTTAATAAAATTAACAACTCATGAAACCTTGCCTAACTTTTTTGTATTTAAATTTTATAATATATAATAATTAGCATTAAGAGAAAGGTGGTGAATTTATGCAAAAAGTAATCGTTAAAGACGGTGATTTAAATGACGCTATGAAGAAATTCAGCAGAATTGCTGCTGAAACTCGTAGAGCTGCACAAGCACACACCTACTACTTAAGACCAGGTCTTAAGAAAGCTGAAAAATCTAAACAAGCTCAAAGAAGAAAATTCAAATAATTTATAGATAGAGAACAAAAATGAAAAAAGTATTCAAATCTATTGGATATTGCTTATCAGCACCTTTTGTTCTTATAGCTATGATGTTTGGGCTTTTATCTATTAAAAGAAAAGCTAAAAAATATATTAAAGACCCAAACAGCATCTTCCTACAAGATAGATATAAAGCTGTTTACAAAATATTTTCTAAATTCTTATATCTTAAACGTGTTGAAGTTGTAGCTGAAGACTTTGATAAGCTTCCTGCCAAGCAAATGTTATTCATTGCTAACCACAAGAGTATTCTAGACCCTATGGTTATGTTCAAAGCATTATATGATGCAAACAAGTTAGGTGCATCTACTTTTATTTGTAAATATGAATTATCTAAACATTGACACACTAGAAGTGTGATTCAATTACTTGACGGAATCTTTATTCAAAGAGACAATGGTCGTAGTATCTACGACTGTTATTTAAAAGAAATGGAATACATCAAGAAAGGATATTCTGTAGTTGTATATCCTGAAGGTACAAGAGTTGTTGGTGATGAATTTAAAGAATTCAATCCTACAACTTTAAAGGTTGCCTTCCAAAACTTTATTGCTATTGCACCAGTCACAATTTATGGTGCTGACAAAAAAAGAAAAATTGGAAATAAGAAAACAATTTATGTTTCAGCTCTAAGAGCTGTTCAACCAAATAATTTTATCAACACTAAACAAGAGAAATTGATGTTATCACTACAAAGTTCAATTGTTGATAAATACATTGAGCTTAAGCTCAAAGCTCAAGAAAAGAGAAAATAATGATTTACTTAGTTACAGTACATGATCGTCAAAAAAGATTATCAAACATAGATTCACAAAAACAACTTCAAACTAAAGTTTGAAAATCTATTGTTGACTTAACTTTACATAAAACTATTTTGTACCCATTAGAAACATACAATGCTTTTAATAAAAAAGCATTACCCAACAGAGTAAACATTGTTTTCTCACGTTTACGTAAAGCACACAAAATTCCTAACGTTTTAGTAAACAATAACTTTAAGGACATTGTTTCAGAATTTGCAGAAAAGTCTGAAGACATTTATGTTATCGGATCAACTAAAGAAGTAGTTGAACGTTTTTCAAAAGATGCAGATTACATCATCGACTATAGTACTGAAGAATTAGGTCATACAAACCAAAGTATCTTTGATACTATCAACTTTGCAGACTATACATTATTAAAGAAAACAGACTACAAAGACTTTACTTTAAGATACTTCGTAAGAGAAAAGACAAACTTTATAGGATACTAGTATGAACGAACTTAATTTACGTTTATCAGATTTTGATGGTCCGTTAGATTTACTACTAACATTGGTCAGAGAAAATAAGATGGATATTGAAAATATCAATCTTTTAAAGATTGCTGACCAATATTTAAAGTTTGTCTACGGTCAAAAGGATCTAGAAATAAATGAAGCTAGTGAATATTTATTAATTGCTAGTACGCTTGTCTGAATTAAGTCTAAAACTATTTTAAGTTTTACTGTTAAGCTTTCTGAAGAAGAACAAAGTCAAATTGATGCAGAAAGACAAAAACTAATTAACCAAATTATTCTTTATAAGAAATACCGTGATTTGGTTCCTAAATTAAATAATTATTATGATGCACGTGAAAAGATGCTTGCTAAGAACCAAGATGATGTTGAAAAGGTTCTAAATACAAAGATTAACAAAGAAATCTTTGTTATTCCTAACAAGATTAATTTCAATGCTTTACAAAAAGCAATGCAAGCAGCTTATGATAAATGAAGATTAAACATCTTCAATAATCGTAAGATTATTGTGCAAGAAGTTTCTGCTGAACAAGTAGAAAAAGAAATTCAAGAGATATTTGAAAAATATCCTGATGTTACAAAATACTCATTATCAGACTTCTTTCAACTAATAGATGAAAAGTATTTGTCTGATCAATATTTAGTAACATGTTTCGTATGTTTGCTAGACTTAGCAAAGAATGGACAAATAACGTTACATCAAGATGAGTTTGAAGATGAAATATATTTTGATGTTATAAGGAGATAGGCAATGAACAATAAATCAATAATTCAATCAATACTATATACAGTTGGCTCTGATGGAGTAGAACTTTCTTCATTAAAGAAAGTTCTAGGCATAGCAACCAATGATATTAAAGCCACATTAAAAGAGATGGCTAAAGAAATGGCAGATGATGAAAACTGTGGACTTTGTATTAAAGTCTTTGGTGAGAAGTATTATTTGTTAACCAAAGAAAAGAATCATGAGTTTCTAGCAAAGCTAGTAGACATTAAAACAAAGAATCCATTGACTCCGGCTTTGTTAGAAACATTAGCTATCATTGCTTACAACCAACCTTGTACTAGAACTAAGATTGAAGAAATTAGAAATATTGATCCATCTTTTGCTGTAGATAGATTAATTGAATTAGGATTAATTCAAAATACAGGAAGAGCTGATACTCCAGGCAACCCATTCCTATATGAAGTAACACAAAAATTCTTTGAATTGTTTGGAATTAAATCCTTAAAGGATTTACCTCCAATTGAAGATGTTGACTTTAATGTAACAGATGATGATCTAAACTTCTTTGATAGTTCAAGATAAAAAAAGAGGAATTACCCTCTTTTTTTCTTTGCTTTTCTAATTACTCTCTTTGCAACCTTTTTAGCAGTATGTTTAATACCACGTTTAACATTTCTTGCGACGTTATATAGTCTTAAGGCATCGATGTAAAGTTCCATTTTCTCTTTTTTATTTAGACCTTTACAAGCTAATTTTAGCTTGTAACGTACTTTATCAGATAGAGTTTTCTTAGCGATATATACAGTATGTAATAGAGAACATCATTGAGCTTCAGTCAGTCCAAACTTCTTGGCCAAACGAATGTTATGAAGCTTAATACCATAGATTACAAACAAGCAAACTAGGTTTACAGCCTCGGCAACGGCTAACCCTACTACTTCCCCTATTGGGATGTTTTCTCACGTTAAGAACACAGAATAAGCAATTCAGCAGGCAGAACATACAAATCAAACTATTCATTTAAATCACTTATTATCACGCGTATCACGTGTTTTAATTACGTGTAACATGTCAGGAACAAGTAAGAAGATTTGACTAGCCACAGCAAGCCACATTGACACCTGAATCGCTATTTTTGCCCATAAAGGGGTCTCATAATTACTTACGTATGTAAGTAAATAAAATATTTTAGCCATAATTGCCTCCAATCCCTAATCTAATAATATAATAATATACATAAAAAAAGAAAAGGGGCAACGAAAAATGAAAAATAATTTAACCTACTCTTTAGATCAAATCAAGAAATTCAACGATTCTGAATGACAAGAATTCAGAAAAATGCGTTGAGGTCAAAAACAAGAAACTTACAACGACAAGAATAACATTCCTGATTGATTCTGACCTGCTCAAAAAGAAAAGGACAATGAAATCAGAAGAAAAGCTTGAGCTAAGAAATGTAACGCATATGCACAATCTACGACTCCTGCTGACTGATTCATGCCTAGCAAGAAAGAATACATCGAATTCCTTGAAAAAGTAGAAATTCGTAAAGCTAAGATTCTTGAAAAGAAAGCTGCTAAGAAATAATTCTAAGCATATTTTAATTAATACATTTTAGATTGCAAAAATCTAAAGTGTATTTTTTATTTCATTTGGTAAAAGTAAAAACTAGGCAAAGCCTAGTTTTTAGTTTACTTTACATATACCTTTATACTATTGTAGTGCAGATATAGAGTTATAGGGTATGTTTCACCTTCAAGTGTTAGTTCTATAGGTAGGGTCTTTAGATTAATAGTAAAAGAACGATATGTAGGTGTAACTTCTGTGTAACCTTCACTTAATTGAACATCTGTTGATTGAAAAGACCCGATTCTTGCTGTGGTAGTTCCTTGAGTAATGTGAACTTCAGCATCCTTTTTTATTGTCATTGTTCTAGGATCTGACTCAGTATTTTCATTTAGTATTAAATCTTCATTTAAAGTAAGTTTTGCTGTTGGATGAGAAGTAGAACCAAATTCATTAATAAAGTGAAGACCACCTATAGCTATATTTGTTGTATTTTTAGTGGTTTCAACATTCATTTGTTCAACTAATGAAATATCCGGTATATTTTTAACACATAATCCATCATGTGCAAAATAGTATGAAGGTCTTGTATTTCTCATTAATATTATGTCGATAATACAATTTTCAATTTTACTTTGACAGTTTTTTCTATATTCCCACAAATTGTACATTTTATCTGCATTGTCTATTAATCCACTGTAATATCTACAGTTCTTGATTTCAACTGTAGGTTTGCCTTCAACACCAGGGATTATTTTTGTTGTTTCATCAATGCAACTATATGATATTGATCAAGGGTTTGAATTATATTGATGAATTCAAAAAGCCTCATCGCCTAACGTTTTGTCAATTATGCCAGTTGTCCACCCATCTTTGTCTTCACCACCAAAATATTCAAAACAACGGAATACTAAATCTTTGTACTCAACTGTTATGCTAAGATCTTTCTTAACCAATGCATCTCCACCAACGGCTGGTTTGTTATAAACTAAATGTATTTTTTGTTTGAATGATATTGTGTCTACTTCATCTGGTTCAAAACCGAAAGACCAAATTGTTGTTTTACCAAATGTTGGTTTTCCAAAACCAAATTCACATGTTGTTAACGTTCCAAGGCCAGTCACCTCACTAGCTAACAAAAGGGCAAAATCATTTGCAAAATAAGTCATATCTTGTTTGAAATCATCCGGATGATCTTTCATATGTTCCACATATGCTAAGGTTGATGTCAGCTGTGTCATAGGTTCTGGATGTTCATCCGCTAATGATTTAAATGTAGGCTTAAATTCATCATGAGATGTGAATGAATACATATCTATTACTTCTTGTTCTTGACCACCACATGATGATAAACAGATGGCAGGTGTAGTTGCTAATGCAACTAAAGGAGCAGAAATTAGTCATTTCGTAATTCTTTTCATACTATTCCTCCTCCACTTGCATTTCAGATAAGTAATATGGTGTAGCAAATACACAGCCGATAGTATTTTCTAATGAAAGATCCAAATATTTTCATTCAGGACTGTCTTGGTCTGAAACCACATTTAGAGTTCAATCATCAGCAATTCTTTGGGTTAAACCGGTTGTGAATGTCACTTCACCATTAACTTGTGAATTTGAAACAGTTTCAATTCTTCATGGTTCTACAGGAACCATATCTGGTTCTATACCAGCCATTCATTCATAGAATGGTTCAAAGCAAATAACTTGAGTTGTAACATCAAGTTTTTCACTTTTAACTGTTCTTAAGATAACATAGAAAGGAACATGTAAAAATTTAATGGTTCCAGATGTAGTGCCATTGATATATCCAGAGATTTGTTCTTCACCAAAATAATAGTCTTGCAAAATGATATCATGAATCACAGATTCATATTTTAATGTAAAAGACAAAGTTGGGAATGTTCAAAGATTATCGTGTCATTGAGCTGTTTGTCATTCAATAACTAAATTTGAAATAACTTCGTTATCTTTTGAATAAATTTCTTTTGGTGGTGCAACAATCAATTTATCTGCATCTTCTGGTGGTTCAATCTTTTCTGGAAGAAGTTCTTGTCAGAACAAGAATTGTTCGAAAGCAAAACCTGTTCAACTTTTTGACCATAAATAATCTTGAACAAATGTTTCAGGGCTGACTTTCAATTGATTTGCATAATCTTCATTGATTAAGTAAATATTTTTCTTCTCTTCTTTATGTCTTTCGATGGTTGGGTAATAATTTTTGATTAAATCAAAAGATTTACCAATAACATTACCTGTACCACAAGATGCCGCAAAAAGAGGCACAGCCATTGTTGTGGTAGACAACAAAGAACATACTGGAATTAATTTTGTTTTAATTTTCATAATGTTTCCTTTTTATGTTTTCTATGAAAACATAAAAATATTATATATAAAAATAAAAAAATTACCTTTAGGTAATTTTTATTGAAGTTTTACATAGATAGCAACATGTTTTAGTCCAGTATGACTTACAACCACTGTTGGGAAGTTAACTAAATCATATGGGATTTGAGCGTATTTTTTAGCATATTCTGCTAGATATCTATTCTTTGTTTCTTCATCTCCAAACGGAACAAAGACTATTGCTCTAACAATCTTTTGATTGTTATATTTTTGTGCTATTTGTTTATCTAAGATATTAAACAAACCTTCATAATCTTTAACTGTATCGAAGTTTGTTAAACCATTTTGATCGAACAAAATAACTGGTTTGATTTTAAATAGTTTTGCTAATGCAGCTTTAATTCCACTTACTCTTCCGCCTTTTTTAAGTTGTTCTAAATCTTCAACCATTAAGAAACCAACACGGTGAGGAATAACTTGTTCATCTACAAACTTTTGAACAGTTAGTTCATCTGCATTATTTGTTTTTAAGAAGTTTTTAACTTCTTCAATTGTTCATGCAAAGCTATAACCAATATCACATGTCATTACAACATTTAAATTTGGAAAATCTTCCTTAACCATTTTTCACGAATTAACATTTCCAGATAAGTTTTTGTGAATTGGAAAAACAAACACTTGATCGTATTTAGAGCACATATCTTGTGCTGCTTTGAACATATCAGGCATAGTTGCTTGAGATGTTTTGATAGATACATTAGTATCTTTTAAAGCATTTGCTAAATCAGTTTCATGGAAGTTTATTCCATCTTGATATGATTTAACATCTGCTCCAGCTTGAATAGTTACTCCAAGCGGAATAACCTTAACATCGTCAAATTGTCCATCTTTTAAATTTGATGAAGAATCAACTATAAAGCCTATTTTTTTATTATTTAAGCCTATCATAATTAAGTTATAATTTTTTTATTATGCTAAACATATTTTACCAAAATAAAACACTAA
The DNA here is from genome assembly GCA_024427265.1 of Mycoplasmoidaceae bacterium. The sequence continues at coordinate 44,078 of JAKSVP010000003.1, read as the reverse complement.
ATGATACATTAATAATTAATGTATCATCTGCTAAGCCAACCGATGTTAAAACCAATGGTGATATTACTATAGGTTATTGTGATAATAATATAGCTTTTGTTAATATAGCTAATGTGTCTAAAAAGATAGATAATAAGCTATTAAAAGAAGGATTATTATTTCCTACACAAGAACTAATGAATCATATAAATACATTAGTAGGAAAAGATCTTTTACAATACCTTGATAATGGTTTTAAAATTGGTTTAATTGAACAATGTGAAGGTATTGAAGGAACACATTTACATAAGTGTGTTGTGGACATTGGAACACAAAAATTGAATATCGTTTGTGGTGCACCAAATGCAAGACAAGGATTAAGAGTTGTTGTTGCAACAAATGGAACTATGTTGCCAACAGGAAAACAAATTATTGCTGGACAATTACTTGGCCATAAATCAGAAGGAATGCTATGTAGTTACAAAGAACTTTGTATCAACAAAGAATCTAAAGGAATTGTTGAACTAGATGATAACTACAAAGTTGGTGAATACTTTAAAGAAGCATACTCAAACAATTAAAAAAGAGGTTAACCTCTTTTTTTATTTTCCAACGCAGAAGTTAGCAAATAGTTTATCTAGGAAATCTAAATCACCATTGCCAACTAATTCATTTAGAGAATCATAACATTGATGTAGATGTTCAACTAATAAATCAATAGGTTGTTTCTTTTTAGCTTTGTCAATTACTTTATCTATTTGATCAATAGCTTTAGCTAAAGATCCTATTTGATCTGCAGATTGCAAATAAGTCATATCGGTCTTGTTAAGATCTTTAGCTTTAACATTCTTAACAATCAAATCCATTAAAACATTAACTTTAGATTTTTTGCAACTAAACAATAAACCTGGAGTTTTATTTTTTCTTGCCAAATCAGATTTATTTAAAATAACTATGTGATTTCTAGATTTAATCTTTTTAATTAATGCTTCTTCATTTTTAGAATTTTTCTTAGAAGCATCAAGAACTAATAAAATTAAATCTGCTTTCTTAAGTTCTTGATATGTCTTTTTAATTCCTAAAGCTTCAACAACATTAGCCTTAGATCTAATTCCTGCAGTATCTACAAAGTTAAATGTTAAATCCTTGTAGTTGATTCTACCTTCTACAATATCTCTTGTAGTTCCAGGGATATTAGAAACAATTGCTTTATTTTCATGCAATAGCTTATTTAATAAGCTAGACTTACCAACATTTGGCTCACCAATTAAAGCAATATTGAATCCTTGCGTTAATTTGCAAGAAACTTGTGAGTATTCATAAAGTTCTTTTAGTTTTTTGTTTAGGATTGTTAACTTTTGAATAAGAACTTTATTTGTTACATTATCTACACCATCATATTCTGGATAATCAATGTTAACTTCTATAGAACCAATTAATTTAAATAGTTCTTCAATAAACCCTTGAATCTTTTTTGTTAACTTATTGTTTAAAGAGTTTTGAGCAAGTTTTAGAGAAGTTAAGTTAGTTGCATTAATGGTATTGTTAATACCATAAGCATTAATTAAATTAATCTTTCCATTTAGTAATGCACGTTGTGTAAATTCACCACGTTTAGCATATGTTGCTCCAGCTTTAACAAGAAGTTCAATTATTTTACTTGCAATGAACAAACCACCATGGCAGTTTATTTCTACAATATTTTCTCCTGTATATGATTTAGGAGCAACATATTTCATTACCAAAACATCATCAATAGGTGATTTATCATTATCTAAAATAGTAGTATGTTGGATTGAAAAACCAACTTTACTAATTTTATCTTTTGAGATTTTGTTAATAATTTTGAAAGCATCATCACCAGACACTCTAATTATGTGAATAGCACAATTAAGTGGTGCTGTTGCTAAAGCAACTATTGTTTTCATTATCTTCTTACCTCAGTTAATAATTGATAGATTTGACTATAAATTAATGCTTTTGGACTATTTAAGTATAAGTTATCTTGTAAATCTATTACACGATTTGCAATTCTAGGGAACATGTTTTTGCAAATTTCTAGAAACAAATTTATATCTATATATTCTAGCTTTCTAAATAGATTTACACCTTCATTAGCAAATGTTAATCCATCCACACTTGCTAATTTTTTAATTAATGCATGATATTGTTCAAACTTATCATAGTATGTTTTTAAACTATCAAGTTCATGAAAACATTTCTTGATAAGTTGTTTATCTAGCTCAGAAATATCTTTTGTATTTAGATATTCATTGACTGCTTGTTCATCTTTTGGAAGATATATGCTAAAGCATCTACTTCTTATAGTAGGAATAACAGCATTGTAGTTTCTAGTTGTGAAGATAGCATAAACACCTTTAGGTGGTTCTTCCACAAACTTTAATAAACTATTTAAGATTGATTTAGAAGCATATTCAATATTCTTAATAACATAAACACGAATATTACATGATTCTAATCCAGCACGAGAATATCTTGTCATTAAGTCAAGAACCTCTTGCTTTTTCATTTGTTTGCCTTCGAAGACTAGCAAATCAAAATATTTGCCTGCATCAATCTTCTTACATCAAACACACTCTCCGCAACCATGTTTAGGACAGATAATTCCTTTTAAAATATCTTTTAAACAAGCATCAAAATTAGACAAAGGTGCTTGTCTAACAATTAATGCTTGAGGAATTTTATCTGAGCTAAACAGTTTATTTTTCATAAACTTTTAATTTTTTATCAATAACCTTCTTAATTGATTTAACAACAGTTTCAAATGGTTTTTCTGCATCAATAACCACTATACCCTTTGGGTATTTCTTAACCATTTGTTTATAACCATGATAAACTTTTTGGTGTAAAGATAATTCTTCACGATCCAAACGATTAAATTCTCTTTGGTTATTCTTTTGAATACGTTTTAAACCAACAGATGGTCTAACCATTAGAACAAAGGTTAGATCAGGTCACAAACCTTCAAGAGCATGTTCATTTAACTTCATTACTCTTTCTTGGCCTAAACCTCTTGCTACACCTTGATAAATAAGAGATGAGTGAACAAATCTATCACACAATACAATCTCATTATTATTTAAATGAGGCATGATGTAATCATGAATGTGTTGTGCTCTACTAGCAGCAAACAACATTGCTTCAGTTATAGGAATAATTTTATAATCCAATTTGTTTAGGATAATATTTCTAATATCTTCAGCAATAGGATTATTTGTTCCACCAGGTTCTCTTGTACGAACAACCTTGTTTGGATATTTCTTCAGTAAATAACGATAAAGTTGGTTAATTACAGATGATTTACCAGAACCATCTGGTCCTTCAAAAGTAATGAACAAACCTTTATGGTTTTTTCTACTTTCTTCAATCTTCATGTGGAATAACCTTTAAACCATTCATGTATTTTTGTAATGGTTCAGGAATTTTAATTGAACCATCTTTTTGTTGGTAGTTTTCAACTACAGCAGCTCATAATCTATCAATTGCTAGACCTGAACCATTTAAAGTATGAACATATTTGTTTTGTCCATCTTCATCTTTATATCTAAGCATCATTCTTCTTGCTTGGAAGTCTTCACAGTTAGAACATGAAGAGATTTCTTTATATGAGTTGTATGATGGCAATCATACTTCGATATCATATGTTTTGCATGAACCAAAACCCATATCTCCAGTACATAGAACAATTCTACGGTATGGTAATTTTAGTCCTTCTAGAAGCTTTTCAGCTTGTTTAGTCATGAATTCATGTTGTTCATATGAATCCTTTGGATTTGATAAGATAACCATTTCTGTTTTGTAGAATTGGTGTTGTCTAATAACACCTTTAGTATCTTTACCAGCAGATCCTGCTTCAGATCTAAAGCAACATGTATTAGCTGTAAATCTAATAGGAAGTTTCTTTACAGGAAGAATTTCATTACCGAAGTAATTTGTTAATTGTACTTCAGCAGTAGGAGATAAGTAGTAACCGTTTGTTAATTTAAATAAGTCTTCTTCAAATTTAGGAAGTTGACCTGTACCAGTTAAACTGTTAGCATTTAAAATAACAGCTGGTAACATTTCTTGGAAACCTGCAGCAGAGTTTGAATCCAATGTATATTGGATTAAAGCACGCAATAACTTTGCTCCATATTTTGTATAGCAAGTAAATCTTGTTCCAGTTAATTTGACAGCACGTTCAAAATCAACAAGTCCATCTTCAACAGCTAAATCTCAGTGAGCTTTAGGTTTGAAATCAAACTTAGTTGGTTCAGATCACTTGTGAATTTCTTTGTTTTGTGTTTCATCTTTTCCAGTTGGAACAGATTCATGTGGTAAATTAGGAATACCAAGCATTTTATCTCTTAAGTCTTTTTCAAAGATAGCTGCTTGCTTATCTAATTCAGCTGCATCTTTCTTTATTTGAGCAACTTGCTTTTGTAGGTTGCTTGCAGTTGTTTCATCTTTCTTAGCTTTTGCTCTAGCAATATCTTTAGAAATACTATTTCTTTGAGCACTAAGTTTTTCAACTTGTCCTAGTAAATCACGATAGTTTTTATCTAATTTAATAACTTCGTCAATATTTTTAACCCATTCAGGATTTCTACGAGATAAAGCCTTCTTAACAGCTTCAGGTTCTTTTCTTATTCTTGCAATGTCTAGCATGATTTTCTCCCTTAAAATTTATATTTTTTATAAATAAAAAATATACTACACTTATTATATATAATATTACTAAATCACTATGAATAAAAGAATTACATTTGAATTAACTCAAGAAGAATATGATGCTGTTTGTAAGTTATGAGAACAAGCAAAGAAAGCACCAGTTGGAGCAAGTCAGGCTCTTAATTTTGACGATTTCTGTAAAGAAATTGTTATTAGTTGTGCCAAAGGACCAAACTTAGGTGAAATGTTAAAAGACATGAACCTAGAAGATCTAATGGGACAAATGGGTGATTTAAGTCAACTTAAGGATATGTTTGCTGGAATGAAAAAACCAGAAAACAAAAAACCTGAAGCAAAGAAAGACGAAATTCCTGATGACAAAAAATACAAAAGCTAATATTACATTAATATTTTCTATCAATAAAAGAAGTGCTGAATTATCTAAGGCACTTGATTCTATTGTTAGACAAACTGATAAAAACTGTAATTTAGTTTTTGTATTTAATAGCTGTGGTCCAGCTGAAAGAGATATTTTTAGAAAATTTGATTGAAGTGGATTCAACAAAGTTGATCATATTTTAATTTCTGAAAATTTAGGCGATGTTTATGCTTTTGAATATGTTGCTAAAAACAACCTATTAACTAAATATTATTACTATTTTGATAGCAACGTAATTATCACTCCTGATTTTGTTGCTACATTAAATAAGTTTGTTACAGATCATCCAGATACTGATGTTTTGAGTTTCTTTGGTGTACCTAATATGTACTTCAAACAAGACTTTATAAATGTTAAAACTTTATCAGATGATTTTTGCAATCGTCCATTAGTATTCTTTGATAACAAACTTATCAATTATGAATTCATTAAACAAAACAAGATTGTTGAACAAAAATTTAAAAACTATCCATTGCTTTACTATGTAATGTTAGCTAAGAACAATCCAAAATGATATTCATTAGGAAGACAAATTTGTTCTGGATCTAACAAACCATCATATGCATTTAACGTTATGGATTTGTTTGATCAATGTCAAGAAATTGTTAATTTACTTGATGAAAAATGATTTAAATCTCACTATTCAGAAATTGAATATTTATGTATTGTTACATTATTTAGAAACTTTACATATGCATTCTTTAAAGCAAACAAAACAAACTTTATTAATCAAAGACATATCTTAAATAAGATTGAAGACTTTATGGATCGTAACTTTCCAAATTGGGAAAGAAATGAATGGCTTTATTCTAAAAAGAATAAGAATGATGAAACTTACTTAGAATATCTAAGAGAGTTTAAACCAAAACTTATTCATGTTTTAAGAGCTTTGTATAGTCAATTATTTGTTCAAGGTCATGCAAAACGAAAATAAGTCTAAAACAGTAAAATATCCTCTTGCTTCTGCTGGAAGAAGGATCATTGCTAAAGCCTTAGACATTGTTATTATTAGTATTGTTGTAACAGGATTAGGGTTTGCTATTTTTTGCACTGACCCTAATTTTGCCTGACATCAAAAATTAGAGATTGCAGGATGAAGATATGGATTGTTTGTTAGTTTAATGGCAATTATTTTCTTTAGTCTAATGTTGGTTTTACCAAGATTATGAGGTAAAACAATAGGAATGAAAGCTTTTAAGCTTTCTTATTTCTTGAGAGAAACTAAATACAACTACACCTTTGCAATCTTTAAACATGAATTGTTTATTTGAGAGATAGTTGTATTTATTGCTTTCATTATGGGTTGAACATTAGCATTCTTATCTCCGGAACAAGTTGATGCTTTGTTTCAAGGAGCAAATGCAATCTTTGCTAATCAACCAGCGGAAGGTCTTGACAAAGCTTGTTATTATGTAGGAACAGGATTTTCTTGTTTTTACGGAATATCAATTTTATTCTTAATAGCAATAATTGTTGCAACATGCATTAAGAACAACCATCCAGCTTTCCATGACAAGTATTCACATGTGTATGTAATACACACTGAAGCTATAGGAAGCAAATTCAGTCCTGTTAACAAACCTCATAAGGATGATGAGAAAGATATTAAAGTCCCAGGTCATCTTTCTGCAGAATCTTTAGATGAAATAGATAATATATAGATACTATGGATTTATCGCAATTAAACAAAAACCAAAAATTAGCTGTGACCACAACACAAGGTCCAGTTTTAGTTATTGCTGGTGCAGGAACTGGTAAAACATCAGTTCTAACACACAGAATTGCATATCTAATTTCAGAACTTGGTGTTGATGCTAATAGAATATTAGCTTTTACATTTACTAATAAAGCTGCTGATGAAATGAAAACAAGAATCAATAAAATGATTCCTAGAGTAAATGCACAATGAATTAGAACATATCACTCAACATGTGTAAAGATCTTAAAAGAAGATATTGATAAATTAAATCTGGGATGAGACAACAATTTCTCTATTATTGATGAAGACGATCAAGTATCTTTAGTTAAACAAATAATGAAAGATTTAAATGTTCAAACTAAAGTTCAAGCAAAGAAATTTGCTAAGATTATTGGTTTGATTAAGCTAGATGATATTTCATTTGATGCTCATTCATACTATGATTTAGCAAGAATGTTTGAAGTTCCAGATGAACACGATGCTCAAGCAGCAAAGATTATCTTTGAGACTTATCAAAAGAGATTAAAAGCAGCAAACCAACTAGATTTCTCTGATTTAATTAATTTTGTTCATTTATTACTTTCTACAAAAGAAGATGTTAGAAAGAAATGACAAGAATCATTTGATTATGTATTAGTTGATGAATTCCAAGATACTAACTTGAAACAATTTGATATTATCAAGTTCTTAGTATCAAGACAAAATAACGTTTTTGCTGTTGGTGATCCAAACCAAACAATTTATACATGACGTGGAGCATATCCTGAAGTATTTGATGATTATGTTGAACATTTTAAAGGAACGCAAATCATTAATCTATTCATGAACTATCGTTCAACAGCAAATATTTTGACTGCTGCAAATAATTTAATAAGTAACAACACATCTAACTTTAAAAATGAATTACATCCAATGAACCCTAACATTTCTAATGTTAATGTTTACGTTGGTAGTTATTTAGATGATGAAGCAAATTTTATCTGTTCAACAATCAAAAGTTTTGTTAAACAAGGCAAGAAATTCTCTGACATGCTTATTTTGTATAGAGCTAATTATTGTTCTAAATCAATAGAAGAAAAATTAATGCAAAACCAAATTCCTTATATTGTCTTCGGAACAGTTAACTTCTATGCAAGAAAAGAAATCAAAGATTTAATTTCATATTTAAAGATGATTTTTAAGCCAGATGATATTTCAGCAATGAGAATCATTAATGTTCCTAAAAGAGCAATAGGAATTGATTCAGTTAATAACATCTCTGCATGAGCAACTAAACAAAACATAACATTTGTTCAAGCTTTATATCAAATTGAAGAAGTTGATACAATTTCTGATTCAACTAAAAATAAAGTTAAAGCATTCATAGAAGATATTAAATATCTTAAAGATTGTATTGATCGTGACGGTATAGCTAGTGCTATTCCAACAATTGTTAAGGAAATTAAATACATTGAATATCTTGAAACAAGTGAGACAGAAATTGATGAACGTAGAGAAAACATTGATGAATTATCAAGAGCTCTTTTAGAGTTCTTAAGACAAAACCCTAAAGGAACTATTATTGATTACCTAAATGAAATAAGTTTATACACTGCAGCAGAAAAGACAAGAATTGATAATTCACATGCAGTTCATTTAATGACAGTTCATATGGCTAAAGGCAAAGAATATGATTCTGTCTTTATCTATGATTTTAATGAAGGTGTTATTCCAAGTCCTAATGCATTAATAGATGCAGGAGGATTGGAAGAAGAAAGAAGAATTGCTTATGTTGCTATGACAAGAGCAATTAACAATCTAATCATTACATGTACTAGAGACATGGGATATGGTAGAGGTAGATATAGAAACTATGCCCCAAGTCGTTTCTTAAAGGAAATAAAGAAATATGAAATGGCTTATAGAAATACTAGAAGTATTTCCAACAAAGATCTTGATTGGTATGATTCAAAATTAGAAAATCAACCATTCCAACAAGAGATTGATTTAAGCAAGATTTATACCAACAAAGAACAATTTAAAGTTGGTGATGTCATTGTTCATACAACTTTTGGTTCAGGTATAGTAACAAAAGTTGATGGCACAATGATCGATGTTATCTTTAAGAAACCATTTGGAAAGAAAACAATTGTAGCTACTCATAACGCTATAAAGAGAGTAGTTAGTTAATATATAATAGGAAACATGAGAATATTATTTATTGGAGATATTTTTGCTAAAGCTGGTAGAAAAGCTGTTACTGAAAACTTAGCAAATATTATCAAAAAAGAAAAAATAGACTTGACCATTGCTAATGCAGAAAATGCAACACATGGTCGTAGTTTATCTCAAGACCATTATGATGAATTAATCAAAGCTGGTGTTGATATGATTACCATGGGTAATCATACTTGAGATACAACTCTAGTTTATGATGTTCTTAAGAATAAAAAGATTATTCGTCCTTTAAATGTAGATCCAGAATCTAAAGAAGCAAAATGTGGTTTTGGTTCTATGGTATATTCTATTAATGGTAAGAAAGTAAGAATTACTAACTTAATGTCTACTCAATGTACTGCTAGAGCAACATTGACTAATCCGTTTTTAGTTTTAGAAGAAGTTTTAAAAACAAATAAAGATCAAGATATTCACATTATTGATTTCCATGCTGAAACAACATCCGAGAAAAACGCTTTCTTGATGCACTTTGCTGGTAGAGTTTCAGCAATTGTTGGAACACACACTCACGTTCAAACTGCAGATGAAAAGATTTATAAAGGCACAGCCTTTATAACTGATGCAGGTATGTGTGGGGCTAAAGAATCAATTATTGGTGCTAAACCACAAGAAATAGTTGACATGTTCTTAGGCAAGATTCCTCATTTCCATTTAGAACCAGCAAAAGGAGACTATCAATTTAACTCAGTTATTATTGAGTTTGATAGTAAATGTAAACCAGTTAAAATCTGGCGTTACAATATTAACAACAACTAGTTGTTATTTATTGCCCGTTAGTGGAGCGATTAACACGTCACACTCTCAATGTGAAGATCACGGGTTTAAATCCCGTACGGGTAACCATAGGGATTTAGTTCAATGGTAGAACAGAAGTCTCCAAAACTTTTGATGAGTGTTCGATTCATTCAATCCCTGCCATTATAAAAAAGAGCTATGCTCTTTTTTTCTTTCGATTTATTGTATAATCTAATAGTTATGATTTGCAGAACAAATTCTACTGTTAAAATAACAACAACAGGGTTATTCTGCAATTACGCATTAAAAGTTCTCTGCTAAAGCGGGGGATTTTTTGTTAAGGAGTAAATATGAAAAAAGCAGTTAAAGGATTAGTTGTATCAGCATCAATGTCTATGTGTCTATTACCAACATCGATGTTAACAGGATGTGGTAATGATGGAAAGGTAGAAACACATATCGTTTCAATCAATGATTTCCATGGTGCTGCACCAGGTTTTGGTGAAGAAGAATTTGTTATTAATTATCAAAATGCTGGTGCTGTTCGTTTAGCAAACGAAGCACAAGAAATAATAAATAAATATCCTGGTTCATACATGTTATCATGTGGAGACTATAATGCAGGTGAAGCGTTTTCAACTGTAACACATGCTGAAACACTATATCCAGTACTTCATGCAATGAATATTACATATTCAGCAGTTGGTAATCATGCATGAGAATGAGGTTCAGAACATTTAGAAGATCACCACTGAGATGAAGTTGCAAGAACTGATCAAACTAATGGTAATTATTTTGTTACTTCAAATGTTTTAACTGGTAGTGAATATCGAGATGATACATGATGTGTTAATGAACAAGACCCAAAATATCAAGAAGACTATACAAAGTGACATGATAATTTAATTTCATGAGCAGATCCATACAAAATTTTGGATATGAATGGACACAACGTTTGTATTATTGGTTTAACAACAAAAGGAACACTTGTTGATGGAAACCTTAATGCAATTAAGGACTTAGCATTTATTGACTATAATGCATCTGTTACTTATACTAAGACATTAGCTAAATCTGAATTAGGAGAAGAAAAGTTTAATTCAATTGAGGCTTTCATTTTATTAACTCACTGTGAATGTCAACCAAATAGTGTTGATCCAACAATTATTGAAGGTGAAGCAGCAGATTTAGCTAAGAACGCAACAACTAGAATTGATGGTATCTTAGCTGCTCACAGCCACAGAGAATGTTCAGGATTAATTAAAAATGAAAAGTTTGGAAACATGATTCCTGTTGCTCAAGCATCACAAGCTGGTAGAAGATATGTTGATACAAAATTAGTATTTAATGACGGTAAACCTGTAGGTCAAAGATTGGAATCTATTTCAATGAATGTTAAAACACCATTTATTGATTATGGAAAGAACGATCCAACTAAACCAGAAGAATTAGAAAAAGCTAAAGCTTGTGCAAGAAAACAATTAAACGACATTATAGACAATACAAAGAATAAAGTTGTTAAGAAAACGATTGAAGAATATACAAAACAAAAAGAAGTTGCTCTTCGTGAACTAGACAAACCACTTGGAGTATTAAAAGATGATGTGCACTATTACTTTACTGAACATCCTGAAAGATCTTTTGGTACACAATACATGCAAAGTGATACTTTAATAGAACCAGCTGGGGCTTGAGCTAACAAAGCTCAAATATGAGGTTTTAATGAAGAATATAAAGATAATATTAAAGCTGGTGAATTATACCCTGCTTGCGTTTCACTTATAAATCTTGATTCATTAAAAACAGGATTTTTGTTAGGGGACAAGGAAACAGAACGCGATCTATTAACAAAAGAAATTTTCCAAATGCATTCTTTTGAAAATAGTACATATTATGGATGTTTAACACCTGCACAACTAGAACAATACATTAATTACTTCCTAGAAGGTGCTGCACGTTTTGATTATAGTGGTGAGAAAAAAGCATATGGTTATGAAGCTGATGAAGTAGAAATAACTATGGATGGTAAATCTACTGGCGAATCTATGATATATGATGCTAATGAAAAAGCATGAATACTTAATGCTGAGGGTGCAAAAGAAATTGTTAATGGCACATCATATGTATCAGGCTGCCAACAATTCTATGGTATGAGTTTTGAAGTAGAGAAAAAAGGATCTGTAAGAAAAGATTCAGGTGTTGAATTTCAACCTTATCAATATAAATCAGGATCATTAAAAATATATGATCCAAGCAATAATGCTTGTAGTCTTGATGACCCAAAAACTTGGATTGAGGCTTCTAATTGAAAATCATTTAATGGCTTAATTCCAGTAATTATGCCTAACTTTACATGACAAGGCGGAAATGGTCAAAATAGAATGTTACACCATTGATTTAAATATAATGGTGAAAATGTTCCTGCACCAGCAGCACAAGAACATGCATTGAGTCAAATTACAAGAAACTACGCATTAAATTATTGCAAGTATCTAACAGGACAAAAACGAAATATTGATGATGGTATAAATTATGATTTCATGAAAAATCTAATTCAGATAAACATTTAATAAAAAAAAGAGGTTCAACCTCTTTTTTATTTCACTGTATGAACGATTGTTCTACCAGTATATTTTCTAGTTTTTACACCAGCCAATTTAAATAGTTTCTTTGCAGCCTTAGTTGACACTAGATGTGCATACTTGTCTGATTCATATACAACTTCTTTAATTCCAGTTTGAATGATTGCCTTAGCACATTCATTGCAAGGGAACAAATTAACATAGATTGTGCAACCTTTAAGGTCTCTGCCACCTAATGCATTTAATATTGCATTAAATTCAGCATGGCATACATAAAGGTACTTATTGTTTAGTGTACCTTCATCTTTGTCTCAAGTTAATTCTTTTTCTGGACAATTTCTAGGCATACCGTTATATCCAATAGATACAACTTTATAGTCTGGAGCAGCGATACAAGCTCCTACTTGACTAGATGGATCCTTGCTTCTTAAAGCAGACATTGAGGCTAATCCCATAAAGAATTCGTCTCAAGAAATAATATCATGCGGTTTAGTTTTCATAGTGTCTTTATTATACAGATATTAAAAAGATATAAATATCTTTTTAGAATTTATGATTTTATATATAATAGTGATATGATTATGAAGGTTCAAGTTAACTTTAATGTTAAAAATAGACCAAATGCAATAAGTGGACAAGCACCATTTTCTTACGCTGATAATCTTATAAAACAACACTAATTCTCTGCGATATTGCGGGGAATTTTTTGTTAAAAGGAGCAAATTATGAAAAAAGTTTCAAAATGACTACTTGCTGGAGCACTAGCTTTACCAACACCAATCGTAATGGTTGCTGGTTTAGTAGCTTGTAATGATCCAGAAGGACCAACACCTGATATTCCAGAAGATATTCATCTTACTACAACTGAAGCTAGGATGAATACTGAATTAGGTGCTGCGACTTTTGGTGTTTTACTTGGTGAACAACCAAAAGATGGTAAGGTATTAGTTACTATTAGTAAATTACCAACCAGCATTGATGTTAGATTGGTTGAACCATGAGACAACCTAGGTATTGGTGTTAGTAGTGCTGAATACGAAGTTGATCATAATTTCTTTACTTTTAGCGTTGGATATAGAAACTTCTATGGTATTGACATGAGCGCTGATTTCAATATATTCCTTGAATATACTGGAAAGAGTGGCAAGAAAGAAATCCGTATTTTGAAGAACTTAAAAGTTTTTTCTAAATATGAAGATAGACCAGAAGGTGAAGAAGTCCTTCACATTTTAGATATTAACGATTTACATGGTGCTGCACCAGGCTATGGTGATGATGTTATTTCTGGTGTGTCTCGACACAACCCTGGGTTAATTAGAATAGCTGACCAAATGGGTGAAACACTTAGAGATTATCCTGGATCTATTGTTTTATCTGCTGGAGATAATGCAACTGGAGATGCATTCTCAACAGCAATGCATGGTAAATCCCTATTCCCGGTTGAAAAGAGTTTAGGTGTTCAATATTCTGCAGTTGGAAACCATGAGTTTGACTGAGGAAATGATCAATTAGCTGGTGAAGTATATGACGGTTGAGGAAGAACAGATAAAACAAACGGAAAATATTATGTTGCAAGTAATATCCTATCTGTTCCATTCTATTCTGATATACCTTGAGTAACAGATCCTAATGATCCTCAATTTGATTATTATTTTAATATTTGAAACAACACACGTGTTAAATGGGCTGATCCATACAAGTTAGTAAATATGGACGGACACTTAATATGTTTATTCGGTTTAACAACACAGGCGACAATAACAGATGGAAACAAAGATGTTGTTAATCATTACTCTTTCATTGATTACAACTCAGCAGTATCTTATTCTGCATATCTTTGTCAAAAGGAATTAGGACCAGATTGATTTAATAAAATTGACTGCTTCTTATTATTAACACACCTTGAATGCGATCAAAAAATTGACAAAGATGGTACAAGACATGAAATAACAGGTCCAGCAGCTGACCTAGCAAAAGAGATCGATGTTAATTGGGTAGATGGTATTATTGCTGGTCACTCGCACAAAGATGTAATGGGCACAGTAAAAAATCACTTTGGTAAAGATTTATGAATAGGTCAAGGTAAAAACTCAGGACAACAATATGTTGATACAACACTAACATTTGATAATTCTAAGCCTGCAGGTCAAAGATTAAAATCAATTAGTATGGAAACAAAAACCATTACAATTGAGGGTTCAGAAACAGGGGATGAACAAAAAGCAAAAGAACAATTATTAAAAATTAGAGCCAACCCTAGAAATGCTACCACTGTAGAGGTTATTGATGCATACGACACACAAAGAAATGAAGTAGCTGACGTATTAGATCACAAAATTGCTGAAACAAAGTACGGATGTCATTATCAAGTATATCACGACCCCAATGCATCAATAGGCCACAAATATTTTAGACCACATATTATAAAAAGTGGACAAACCGTTGATACATATGAAGACGATTTAGGAGCATGAATTAACTTAGCACAGTTAATTGGGTTTAGTAGTAAATATCAAGAAGAGATTGAAGGAATAGAATCAAATTTAAAGTTCCCATCAATTTCATTTATTAATTTCGACTCATTAGGCGGTGAAATTCCCGGACCAACTGGTGCTGCAAGAAAAGAAGTCACATTGAAAGACTTATTTACAATTCAAGGATATGAAAATTCGATTACTCTTGGATACTTATCAGTATGACAATTAGCTAATATTATCAATTATTTATTAGCTGGTCTTGAAAGAGACGATGTTTTCCATTATGATATGAACAACGAATATTTTAATATAAGTACTTGCCCAAGAAACGACCTTGAAAAAATTGATATGGATGATGCATGCCTTAAAGGTACTCCTTTAGAACCAATTGAATGTATTGATCAATATGAAACAGTTGAGTATAAAGATGATGAAATGAGAAAATGCAATTATCTTTGCGGACCGCTTCAATGATATGGATTTAAATTTGAAGTAGAAAAATGTGATGAGACATCTGATGCCTCTGATATTGCTATTGGTCGAACATATAAATTAAAATATGAAGCACCAGCTGACACAGAGTTGGCTAATAAATATACAGCCATTCCAAAAATTTGAATCTATAAAGCACCAGACGAATTTGACCCAAGCGGTTTATACGACCCAGATGATGCATCGTGTTGAATTCCTGCATCTGAATGGATAAAACAAAATGCATATATTCCATGTGTTATTAATAGTTTCTTATTTGAAGGTGGTAATGCTCAAGCAACAATGTTTAAGCAATACTTTGAATATAATGCTGCAGAACACCCAAAATTGTATAACATCCATCATAAAGTTGATATTACAAGAGATTTGTTGATTGAATTCTGTAATTTAACTAGTCAAAAATTGCCATCTATAACATTTGATTTGCCAAAAGACACATACCAAGATTTAGTAATTTACTCTTAATGTTTAATATAAAAAGCCCTATTGGGCTTTTTTCTTTAGTCGTTTGCTTGGACCTTCATAGCTAATTTCAGTATTGTCAACTAACATTGCCAAACGATCAATTAATCGTGCAATCATGATATCCTTAGTTTCGGCATCTAAAGAACCATCTTTAGTTGTTAGATTCTTTTTTAACATTTGAATTAACTTGTTCATCTTTAAGTTAGAAATAACAATAACTGGTTTTTCTTGTTCACAACGATAGTTTAGTATTACTAACATAACATTTAGATAGAATCATGCATTAGTATATTCTGCACCAAAGTCATCTAAGACAAGAATATCAGCAGTACAACAATTATCGATAATTCTCTTGTTTAATAAGTTATCTCCAGAGAAGTTATCTTTCATTTGTCTTACTGCTTCTGGTAAGAATAAGTAAGCAACTGATCTATTGTTCTTTAAGATCATATCATTACAATAACTAATGATCTTGTAGGTTTTACCTACACCTACAGTTCCTTGTAAACAGAAACCAATAATCTTGTTTTCTTTAATAGAGTCTGTTAGGATTTGATTTAGTTTTTCTTCTCTAACATCAACTATTGGATAATCTTGTTTATTGTTAGTTAAAGATAAACCTAATTTGTTATCGCTAAATTGTCTAATTAAATAGTTGTCTTGTAATTTTTTCTTAGGGCAAGACTTTGTCTTAAGAACAATTTTACCTGTATCTTCATCACGAACAAGACACATATGTAAGAATGAACCAGAAGTACATTTTTCTGCTGGTAAAGCAGCACAAGCAGCTTCATTTATATAAATTTGCATTGCTACATCTTTATATTGTGTCTTTTCTTCTGCTGTTAGTTTTAAAGCCTTGAAGGGTTTATATTCTTCAAATATATCTTTAGTTTGTTTTTTAGTCATAAACTAGAATCCCTTGTTGAAGTATTGATCTACTTTATCTTCAACACTTACTTTAACTTCTTTGTTAGCATTTTTTAAGTGGCTAACTACTTGTTTAGCATCAATTAAACCTAAACCATTTACTGTATGTGCTGCTTTAGTAATGTATTTTTTATTTAGCTTACCATTTGTTTTGTTTAAGCTAAAGTCAACCAAAACATTAATTAGTTCATCTATAAGATGGAATTTAGTTCTTAAGATATGAATTAATTGTTTTTCTTCAGAGTTTAGAGGTTTTTTAAAGATGATAGATAAATATAGTTCAGCATTACACATTTTGTAATCTAAATAGATCTTATCTTCCATTTCCTTATCTAAACCTGTAGTAAATAATCTAAAGTCACGGTTAACAGATTGAACTGGAGCAGTTACTTGCTTATTAATTAATCTATTAAAGTTTTGGATTAATAGGTTGGCATTAACTTTGTTAAAGCCGTCCATATCATTAATAGAATCATAGATAACAAATTCAATATCTTTTAATGAGATTTGATATTTAGCATAAACATCTTGAATAATGTTTTTGCAATTGTCATCAATAACTAATGGTAAAGATGTTGTCTTTTGAATGTTTTGATATAGTTTCTCAAAATCAAGAATATGAACATTCTTTAATTCATTGCCATTAAAGACTTGATCAAAGCTTCTAGTTATTTCAATTGCCTCTTCTAATTGACTAGATGGTGCATTCTTGAATTCTAGATATTCATAGTTAGATGTACCAATAGCATTAATTAACAATGTTTTAAGCTTAGGGTTAGCAATAAAGTCTTGGTAAGCTAATGCTGGTTTAACTACTAATATAAGGATATTATCCTTTTTATTGTTAGTAGAGATGAAGGTGGATAGTAAACCAATAGCTTCTAGTTTATCTTTAGCTATGGTTAGTTCCTCGTTACTTACATTTAATTGCTTACAGATAGCACAAGAATTAAAAGTTAAGCTTTCATTCTTGTTGCTTTCTACATAATTAGAAAGGATTACATAAAAACTAGTAGCAGTTTGACCAACTACAGGTAAATATAGATCATATAAAGCATTAATGTTTAGCTTGAATTCGTTTACTTTTTTAACTGTAAAGAAAAAATTGTTAAACATGTAAATCTCTATATCCTTTCTTAGGTAATAAGTTAATAAATTTAAGTAATTAAATTTTTAATGTAACTACTTTATATTATGTTGACTAAGAGATTTGCAAATTTTTAAAATATTATTTTTCAAAATCTTTTTATTTGCTGAGTTTTCTACAAAGATATCCACATTGATAAGGGGTGATGCAGATACCCTATTATCTATATTAAATATAGAAGACTTTGATTTTTTAGAGTTATCCACAAAGAATGTGGGAATCTTTTTTAAGTAGTTAAATTTTTTATTTTGAAATTCTTTTTTTCAAACTTTGTTAGTGAAAACTAACAAAACTTGATCAAATAAATTAGCAAAATCTTGAGGATAAAAGATATATGTTGCTAATTCTATGAATCATAGTTTTTTATTATCTAATTGCTTAATTGCTTTAGCAATTAGAGGATTCATTATTTTATTTAATTTAGTTAAAGCTTTTTTATCTTTAAATACTAAAGCACCTAAAGCTTTACGATTTACTTCCTTATTAGTAATGTATTTAGATCCAAAAGCTTTCTTGATAGCATTGTATCCAGGTTTGTTTACCTTATATATAGAATGAACATATTCGTCTGCAACGAATGTGTGATATCCTGCTTCTTTAATGTATTCCATTGCAGTTGTTTTGCCACTACAAGGTTTACCTGTTATACAGATTTTCATACCTTGATTATATGAATAAAAATAATGCTAATTTTGAAAAATAATGCATTTTATATATATATATATAATTTCAAAAAGGAGTTATTATGGGACTATATAAAAAAAGCAAACCTACTAGGGATCAAATATTTTCTAAAAGACATAATGGTTGATACCAATCAAACTGAATTCTAGGACTTATTACTTGTTTTCCAGCTTTTGCCTTAACAATTTTTTTGGGTTGACAATATGGGCAAGAATCTTTTCCTGCTAGCAGGTTTATAATTCTTGCATCTGTTCCAACTGGACTAACTGCACTTTGTGTAATAATTGAAACCATTATTTTTGCAACATTTTTCTATCTTCTTTGTCAAATAAAAAGTATGGGCAAAATTAATATGGGAGTGTTAAAAGCAAGATTATTAGTTTGATTTATTATCAAGATGGTAATTGCAATAGCCACTATTGTTTTGCGTGTCATTCTTATTTTAATGGTACTTAAGAATGGTAATGTTTTTGCATTGACAGGATTCATTTTCTTGGTTATTTCGGGATTCTTTCCAGTTATATATTGAATACCGATAGTCGTTATTGGTAAAACACTTAACCACATATAAGAATTTATAAAAAATGAGGGGGAACCTCTTTTTTATTTATATTTAATTACATTAAATATAAAAAAACCAAATCTAACATATAATTTAATTAGGAGATTTAAAATGAAAAAAACAAACAAAACGTCAGTGAAAGCTGGCTATAGAGTTGAACATGACTCATTAGGCGAAATGTTAGTTCCTAACTGAGCTTACTGAGGTGCTCAAACTCAAAGAAGTATGAAGAACTTCCAAATTGCTGACCAAATCGTTAGCTTAGATTTAATTCATGCTTTTGGTGCTGTAAAGCACGCTGCTGCTACAGCAAACGAAAAATGTGGTAAATTAGACCACAACCGTGCAAGATTAATCAGACAAGCTTGTGAAGAAATTATGGCTGGAAAGTTAGACAAACACTTCCCAACTAACTCTTACCAAGCAGGTGCTGGTACTCAAACAAATATGAACGTTAACGAAGTTATCGCTCGTAGAGCAAGTAAGATTGCTGGTAAACCAGGATATGTTCATGAAAACGATCATGCTAACATGTCTCAATCTACTAACGATGCTTACCCAACTTCAGCAAACCTATGTGCTATCTACATGGTAGAAAACAAATTACTACCAGCTCTTGATAGATTAATTGCTACTTACAAGAAACTAGAAAAGGAACATGCTAATCTAGTTAAATTAGGTAGAACTCACATTCAAGATGCTGTACCTATTACATTTGGTCAAGAAGTATCTGGATGAAGATTTGCTTGTGAAAATGGTAGAGATATGATCGTTAAAGCACTTGACTCATTATATGTATGTACAATGGGTGCAACTGCTGTTGGTACAGGATCTACTTGTCCATTAAAGAAAGGTTATGCTAAATACTGTTGTGATGCTTTAAACAAAGTATTAAAGAACAACAAACACTTTAGTGTAGCTAAACAATTTAAAGTAGTTCCAAACTTATTCTATTCAACATGATCTAAAGATGCATTAATCTTCGTTCATGGTGCAATCAAAGCATTAGCTATGAACTTATACAAGATTTCTATGGACGTAAGATTCTTAGCTTCTGGTCCAAGATCAGGTTTTGGAGAAATTAACATTCCTCAAAACGAACCAGGATCATCAATTATGCCTGGTAAAGTAAACCCTACACAATGTGAAGGTATGTCTATGATGTGCGTTGACGTTGTAGGTCGTGACATTGTTGTTGCATGACTAGGTGGTGGTGCTAACTTTGAATTGAACACATTTGGTACAATTCAATTTGCTAACTTTGCAGACTCTGTAAACAGATTTGCAAACTACATCGACTCATTCAACAAGAATTGTTGTGCTGGTATTACAGTTAACCCTAAAAAGATGAAATACTACGTTGATAACTCATTAATGTTAGTAACAGCTTTAAAGGATGTTATTGGTTACCACAAATCAGCAGAAATTGCTTTATATGCTCAACGTAATGGTTTAACATTAAAGGAAGCTGCTCACAAATTAGGTTACATCTCTGAAAAGGATTACGACAAATACGTTGTTCCTGCTAAGATGTGCCACAACTAATATAGAAAGATAAAACTATGGCAAAAACTTCAGTTTCACAAAAAACTGCAGGTAAAATTGGTCTAGTTGGTTCAATAAGCTTAATTATTGCCACCGTAGTTGGTGTTGGTGTATTTTTTAAGAACGGTTCCGTTTTTGCAAATAACAACAACGATGCTATTGGTGTCTTAATCAGCTGAATTCTAGCAATTGTTATTGCTTTATTCACAGCATTTAGTTTTGCTGAAATTGTTACAGTAAAGGGTTTAAGAAACCCTAATGCTGGTTTAGCTGGCTGATCTGAAAAGATGGTTGGTTACAATTTCGGTAGACATGTAAGCTTAACGCAATCCACATTCTACTACCCAGCAAAGTTCGTTGCAATGTCAACATTTGCTGCGGTATCTATTTTCCAAATCTATTATGCTGCACTTGGACAAAATAAGTTCCATGCAAGTTTATTAGGAACGGATGATAGATATACAACACTTATAGTTATGTCTATGGCAATTGCTTTAATTGCCATCTTCATGCTAGCAAACTTCTTCTCAAACAAGTTTGGTGGTATTGTATCTAAAGGTGCAACATTTGTTAAGTTTGTTCCAATCTTAATGATTATCTTAATTGGTATCATTGTTGGAATATTAACAGGTGGTGGACTATGAACAAAAGATGTATCTAATATTACATTTGCTTCAGAGACAGCATCAAATGGTGGCTTTGAAATAGGTGGAGTATTTAGATCTATTCCTGCAATTCTATTTGCATTCGATTCATTCTTAATTATTGGTAACGTTCAAAAGAATGTAGAAAATCCAGAAAAGAACGTTCCACTATCAATTATTGTATCTATGATAATTGCAGCCATCTTCCAATTATTAATTACTATTGGTTGCATTACTATGGGTACAGGAAACCCATATGAATTATTACACATGGCACTTGTTGATTATGCTAAATGTGATTGAGCATACATTCTTTGTGTTTGCATTCTATCAGTATCAATCACAATTGCTACACTAGGTGTAATTAACTCATATTCAATGGCAGGAACTAGAGCAACTCAAGCTTTAGTTGATGACAAAGTTGTCTTTGGCCACAAATGAGCTAGCAAGCTTGGAAATGGTCATGATAACTTAGGTGGATTTGCAATCTATTCAATATTCATCTGCTTAATCTTCTTTGCTGTGGCTATACCATCTTGTATTCTAGATACTAGCCACATCTATGATGGATTTAGTACATTAGCAGTATTGTTCTACTTTGGTATTTACGGTATGACAGTCCTTGGTGGATTAATTAACCGTATTACAAATAAGAACCAAGTACATAAAGTAGGTTACTTTATTCCATTTGGAATAATTGCAGTCATTGGTTGCTTCTTTGCTTTCGGTTACTGTGTGTTCTATCAATTTAGTACACAAGTAGCTATGGGCCCAGAATTAACAAATGCAAACTCATTTGGATTTGCAATGGTTAAATCTGGCTTTGAATTAAACAACTGACAAGCTGCATGTGTCTTCTGATCTGCTGCAATCTTCTTTATTGGTTATCCATTCTTAAATGACTTATTAATTAAGTTAACTGATAAGAACTATGCACAACCATTGCTTTGACAAAAAGCTAAAAGATCAGTAAGCATTAAAGGTGCTAAATAATTAGAAAGGATTATTTATGGCAATTAAAACTACTATGACCCCAATTGCTAAGGCGTCATTAGACTTACACTATAAGTTAAAAGGAAAAATTTCAACTAATGTTAAGTATGCAATTAAAGATAAAAATGATTTGTCTTTAATGTATACTCCAGGTGTTGCTCAACCATGTATTGAAATCCATAAGGATTATCAAAAGTCTTGAGACTTAACAGCAAGAAATAACACTATTGCTGTTATTACTGATGGTACAGCAGTATTAGGATTAGGAGACATTGGTCCAGAAGCTGGTATGCCAGTTATGGAAGGTAAATGTGCTCTATTTAAAACATTTGGTGGTGTTGATGCAGTACCAATCTGTATTAGAAGTAAGAACGTAGATGAATTAGTAAGAACAATCTATCTTATTTCTGGTTCATTTGGTGGTATCAACCTAGAAGATATTGGTGCACCAAGATGTGTAGAAGTTGAAAGAAGACTAAAAGACATCTGTGATATTCCAGTATTCCATGATGACCAACATGGTACTGCAATTGTTGTAGCTGCTGCTGTAACAAATGCATTACGTGTAGTTGGTAAGAAATGAGAAGATTGTACAACAGTTATTAATGGTGCTGGTTCTGCTGGTATGGCTATTGGTAACTTACTACACGATATGGGTATGGGCAACATTATATATGTTGACCGTGCTGGAATTGTTGATCCATCAGATAGACAATTCAACCAATATCAAGTAGCTGCTGCAATTAAGGGTGGAAACAAGAAAGCAGTTAAAGGTGCTTTAGCTGATGCTCTTAAAGGTGCAGATATCTTCGTTGGTGTTTCAGTTCCAGGTGCATTAAAACCAGACTGAATTAAACTAATGAATGATAAACCAATTGTCTTTGCAATGGCTAACCCAACTCCAGAAATTATGCCAGATATTGCAAAGCAAGCTGGTGCATACATTGTTGGTACAGGACGTTCAGACTTCCCTAACCAAATTAACAACCTACAAGCATTCCCTGGTATCTTCAAAGGTGCATTATCAGTAAGAGCTAAACAAATTACTGAAGAAATGAAACACGCTGCTGCTAGAGCAATTGCTTCAATGGTTAAAAATCCAACTCCAGATAACATTATGCCTTCAGCATTAGACAAAAACGTTGCTGAAGCAGTTGCTGCTGAAGTTGCAAGATGTTGAAAAGACGAAGTTGCAAGAAAAGAAAGAGCTAAGAGAGCTGAAAGATTAGCTAACGAAAACTTACGTGCAGCTTCTAAGGCAGAAACAGGACCTGTTACTGCTGAACAAAGAATTGCTTCTTCTGAAGCTATTGTTGCTAATAGAAACGATATTAGACAATTTAACAAGAGAGCTAAAAAAGTTTCTGCTAAGAAAACAAAAAAATCTCCAAAAAAGAGCTAAGAAATAATCTTAGTCATTAAATAAAAAAAGAGGCAGAGCCTCTTTTTTTCTTTCTATAATTTTATCATGGAGAAAAGTATGAAATTAAATAAGAAAATAATTCCATTGGGTGCGGTTTGTGCCACCATAGCTGGACTAGCGCCAGTTATTTCGTCTTGTGGAATACAAACTGGATGGATTGATGGAACGAAACAAGTAGACACGTCCAAGTTTGATTTATGTCAAGAACAAATTATTGTAAAAGACAATGATATTGAACCATGATGACAAAAATGTGCTCTTGAAGCGACTAGACGATATGTTCAATTAATTGAAGAAAAACATGGAACAATTAAAAATGATCTATGATATTCATTGAATCAAATGAATTCTATATTGCCTATTTTAAAAGATGCATCACAAAAAGATTGACCAACAACTCTTGATCAAATATTATTAGATTTAGAAATTCCAGAAAGTTTATGGGAAATTATTCATGAATATTTACCATTAACACCAGTTAGAACCCTTGAGGCTAAAAAACTTAGAGGAAAAGTATCAAATTTTGAAATAATAAGTAAAGAACCAGAATATTTAGCTTCATATAACCAACAAATAGATCTAGATATAGTTAGCAAAATAGGGTTTGATTATTTACCTAAAGAAATTAAAGATTTGATTGAGTCATTAGGGTTTGATATAGCAATTAATATAGAAATAAAAGCAAGTGTTGATTGCAAATTTCATAAAATTCCATTTATTGTATGGGCTGATCCTTTACAAATTTACAAGCAAACTTTATTAGATTACATTAATGATAAACCAGATTCGGAAGAATCTACAAATCATGGATTGTGTTTTTTACCTGATATTCAAAATTATGAATATTTAGGTGACAATAAGGAGTGATATGGATTAGCAAGCGGTGATTTGTCTGTATCCATCTTTAATGAAAACATTAAAATATCATTAGTTGGTACAACTGTCGATAAATTTAGATTAGATTATTATTTATACCATTACCTTTTTGATGAACAACAAAACAGAATAGAAATCCCTGAGTGACTAGTTCTAGTATTAGTTATGATGGGTGGATGATCATCATATTATTATTCAACTCAAGAGTATCCATCCCCATTCAAATTCTAAAATTTGTAATGCATTTATATAAATATATAATAACTTTGTAAGAGAATGTCTTACGGAAAGAAAATAGAATGAAAATTTTAAAAAAATTATTACCTGTAGCAACTATAGCTAGTACTCTTGGTGTAACAGTACCAATGTTTGCATCATGTGGTGTTCGAGCTAATAATGCATATGATATTTTTGAAGGAACATTTGTCAGAGATGAATCCACAATAATCGCACCTGACACATGAAAACTTTCAGAAGCAACAGAAAAATATGGCGAGTTAGTTAAAAAAAATCCCAATATTTTTAATGATGATTTTAGTGAATACCTAAGCAATTTGTTGATTAAAGCATTGCAGGAATTGGGCCCTGACCAAAGAATTGCATTGATTGAGGGTAAATGTAAATTTAATCCAACAAAAGTTCTTATTGATAAATCAACAAAAACATATAAAGGGTCTGCGAATCTTGATTTTGATGTTGTTATTTCAGAAATTGAATTAGATCCTGACCAACCTACATTTTTATATAGAGATGCAACAATAGGTCTAAAATGTCGTGTATCTATGAACAACTTTAGAGTTAAAGCTATTGAGACACCACCAACTGGAGGTGTATGAGATCAAACTTGCCCAATCTCTCTAACATTTGATTACTATAACAATAAGGGTATACCAAGTTTATCTTATTTCATGTCAGAAGATTGATGTATAGATGTAAAAGCCAACTTAGATATAAGTAAATTTTTGGGCTTTTCTGGAAAAGTTAAAGTCGGCCTTACTATCAATTCCTCATCTGAAAATAAGACAGTAGAAAAATTCTTTCTGATTATTAGCAAATTTATGTCAGAAGATTCAGAAAGATATCCTGCTGCTGCTTTTAGTCTAGGTTCACTAAGAAATATAACAGTTGAAAAGGATATTGAATAATATGAAAACATTAAAAAAATTATTACCAATTGCATTTGTTAGTAGCTTAGCCGCTACATTCCCTTTTATTTCATCATGTTCTTGTGCCAAGGCTGAGTTTTCGAAAGATATATCTCAATATCTTAATGAATCTTATACTAGAGAAACCCAAATAGCAACTGAAGTAGGCCCAATGAGCCCATCTAGCGCTCTAAAATTTTATCTAGAAGCAATTCAAAACAATAAACAAATATTTTATGATGATATTTTTCAAGATTTATTTAAAGATCATTCTGAAGGAGAAGTTGGTGGGGATTACAAGATTGAAAGCCTAAAAGGAACATTAGGCTTAACATTGAGTGATGTTAATACATCAAACAACACTATATCTATAGATGTAATAGTTAAGAATGTAGTTATTAAAGGAAAAATGATACGAGTCCTACCAAAAAAAGAAGAAACGCTAATTGATTTGTGCATAAACGCCTCAGCTGTTATTAAAAATATTCCAATCTATTTAGAAGGAAAAGTGATAACAGAAGAAAGCATAAACTTATGAACATTTTTTATTGATACCGCTAAACTTTCTTACCCTTCATTTAATCAATGAAGTATAGTTTGTTCAGGAGCTGCAAAAGGAACCATTGATGTCTTTTCTATTGATGCAGATTTAAATTGTAGTTTTGATTATGATGATGGTAGTGCAGCACTTAAAATTTTAAAAGCTTGATTAGAGAGCCAACAAATTATATCAATGTCACCACCCCTTCCTTATTTAGCTAATGTAGTACCAGGACCAAGCAGCAAATAAAAAAAAGAGGCATTGCCTCTTTTTCTTTTTTATCCAACCATCTTACTTGGAACAACTATCTTATCAAATTCAGCATCTGTTAAGTAGCCAAGTTTTCTAGCAGCTTCTTTTAATGTGATTGATTCTTTTTGTGCTAATTTAGAAATATCAGCAGCTTTTTCATAACCAATCTTAACATTTAATGCTGTTACTAACATTAAGTCACGGTATAGGTTGTATTCAATCTTCTTTAAGTTTGGTTTAATACCAATTACACATTTTCTTGTAAATGAATCCATACCATCAGCCAATAAGTTAATTGATTGGTTGATTGAGTAGATCATCATTGGCATGAATGTGTTAAGTTGGTAGTTACCCATTGCATTACCTAATGTAACACAAGTATCATTTCCAATTACTCTGATGCAAAGCATCATCATTGCTTCACATTGAGTTGGATTAACCTTACCTGGCATGATTGAACTTCCAGGTTCATTAGATGGAATAATAATTTCACCAATACCACAGTTTGGTCCAGATGCTAAGAATCTAACATCATTTGCAATCTTGATCAAACTTTCAGCTAAAGTCTTAAGTGCAGCATGGTAGTGACTTACGCTATCCTTAGAACTTAAACCTTGGAATTTGTTTGGTAAAGCAGTGAATTTAATACCAATCATCTTAGATAATTCAGCACAAACCATCTTATCAAAGTTCTTTGGAGTATTTAATCCTGTACCTACAGCTGTACCGCCAATACATAATTGGTTGATGTATTTATTAGCATCAAGAATCATATCTCTTGAGTTTTCTAACATTGCAACTCAAGCAGAAATTTCTTGACCTAATCTTACTGGTGTAGCATCTTGTAAGTGTGTACGACCAACTTTGATAATATTTCAAGTTTGCTTAACTAGAACTTTTAGTTCTTTAATTAATTTTTCAAGATTAGGTAATAGTTTTTCTTTAGTTAATGTAGCAATAACTAAATGCATAGCAGTTGGGAAAACATCATTACTTGATTGTGACATGTTAACATGATCATTAGGGTGAATGAATTTTTCCTTCTTAGCTTCATAGTTAGCACGGTAAGCAACCACTTCATTAACATTCATGTTTGTTTGTGTACCGCTTCCTGTTTGTCAAATAGACAATGGGAAGTTGTCAGCAAGTTTACCTGCTAAGATTTCATCACAAACTTTAACGATTGCATTTTTCTTATTGTTGTCTAATTTGCCAACTTTTGCATTAGCAATAGCACAAGCTTTCTTTATATATGTAATACACTTGATTAATTGCTTTGGCATTTTTTCATCAGAGATAGTAAAGTTTTGTTTACTTCTTTGAGTTTGTGCACCTCAAAATACATTTGCAGGAACTTCTATGGTGCCTAGAGTATCCTTCATTATTTTCATTTTCATAACTCTTATATTATACTTTAACACTCGTGTTAAAGTATTATAGAAATGCTTTATAATTGTAAATACTATGATAAATGGGTTAGATAATAATCAAATTATTGCATTGATTGTTAATTTCAGTGTACTGCTAGTTTCCCTAGGAGTATCCATTTTTCTAATCTTCAAAATTAAGTTTGATGATAAGAACTATCGTTTACTATTTATCATCTATACCTTATATTGAATTGCTCCTATGCTATTAAGAGAGTATACGAGTCAGATGCATACGGCAATGGTGGATGCAGGATGAGCTACATCTTCATTAATGTGATTACCAGTAACTGTATATGGGATCATTGGAATATTTTGGAAACCTCTTAATGACTTACTAAGTCATAGACTTAAATCAAGAAAGAATGTTATTTACATTTCATTATTCATTCAAGCTGCTGGAACTATTCCAATGATCATTGTTCCATGCTTAGCAACTAACATTATTCAATCAATAACTGTTGGTATTGGTGCTAGTGGTATTGCAGTGTTCAATTTAATGTTTAATGAACAATATGCAAAAAGAAAGGTTTTCTTAACCGTAACATTATTATCATTGCCACCATTATTAGCTGAATTCTTTTCTTCAGTTTTACAATGCTGTGTGACAAGTTTTGTTCCAGCTGAAGCTAAAGGCGAAGACTACATAAATATTGTTAAATATATGTGAGTTGTAGGATTGGTATGTATTGTTATTACAGCAATATGCACTATTTTTGTTAAGGAAAAAAGAGCATATTTATACCAAGACAACAAGTATAAAGAACCAATTGAAAATAAATGAGATGGATCAGTCGTTCTATTATTGATTTTAGCAGCTGCAATTACATCATTCATTAAGTTCTGTACATCTGGTGGAACAGCAATTACTGAATTTAAATATATTGGTAAACATCAAGGTGTTGTTACAAATGCTTATGAAGGATATTTATCTGTAATTTTTACAATTGGACAAATGGCTGCTAACATCATAACAGGTTTATTCTTAGTTAAGAGAATGAATAAATGAGCAATCTTTTCTTTAGCTTCAGGTTTATGAATTGTTTATGTAATATTGTCTGCATCAATTCTGAATGTATATTCAAGATTGGCGACAAACATTTTAAATGGTTTTGCTTTTGGTATGACATACAACCTAATTGTTGGGTTGGTGATGAATAAGTTCTTTGCAAAAACAAACAAAATTACACCAATTACTCTATACAATCTTGGGTTATCAATAGGAATATGTTCAAGTCAATTCTTCAATACATTCATGAAACAATCAGTATTTGGTGGTGAACTTGAATGAGATGAATTTGTTTGAAGAAACTGAATTGTAACCATTGCTGTAATTGCAACAATAGTAGCAATGTGAGGATTATTCACCGCATCTCACTGAATAACAAAGAAACACCCACCAAAAATGGTTAGGATAAATAAAGTTCGTAATCAACAAGATATGGATGACTAATAAATCCCTATGGGATTTATTTTTTTATATTTATAATTAGACAAGTATGGATTTTGAAACCTGAGCTTTAATTGTCAATTCAATTATTTTAGCTATTGTCATTATTGGCACTGGTATTTTAATTTGACGATTAAAACTAGGTAGTAAAAACAAGGTTTTACTTTTTGTCTTATTTATTTTTTATTGGATGGCACCATTAATGACTAGAGAATATACTGGTCAAATGCATATTCACCAAGGGTTAGGCGATGGCGGAAGCCTATTATGAATACCACTAACTATTTATGGTATTGTCGGCTTAGCATGAAGACCATTAACCGATGTTCTTTCATTTAAAATGAAATCAAGAAAGAATGTCATCTTTATCTCGTTAGCTATTCAACTTGCAACATTATGACCAATGTTTGTATGACCATGATCATTTGCTTGTAACATCATTCAATCTGTTGGAACTGGAGTTGGAGCTTCAGGTATTGGATTATTTAACTTAATGTTCTCAGAACAAGAACACAAAAGAAAAATATTTACAACTGTTTCTATTTTAGTTTTGCCAATTCTTATTGCAGAATTTGTAACATCATGCGTTGAAGCAGTATTGTGTGGTCTTGTTCCTGAACATGGAGCATCTGCTGATGATCCTTCACCAACAATTTATCTTGACTACATGAAATGATTGTGAGTGTTAGCAATTGTATTTGTTGTGGTCTCTTTTGTCATTACCTTCTTTATAAAAGAAGATAGAAAGACATTGTTCCACAACCTTTCTACAAAAGAACCAGTTAAAAACAAACATGATCATTCAGTTGTCCTTTTGGTTTGTATGGCAGCTGTTTGCTTTGGTTTTGTTCGTTGAGTATTAGCTGGTCCAAGTTCAGTAACTCAATTAATTTATATTGCTTTTGCTTTTGATATTCCTCTACCAAATGCAGTTTATCCAACATATGTTATTGATGAAGTTAAATTCTTTGAAGGTTACTTATCATTAGTATTTGCTCTTGGTCAATTAGTTGGAGCAATTATTGCAGCTGCATTCTTGTCTAGACACCAAAACAAGATGAAATGAATTCTTATCTTATTTGGTTCATTGTGTTGATTCACTAACTTAATAGTTAACATGAACATTATTAATGTTCCAACTTACTTTAGTACAAACTTATTAAATGGTCTAGGTTATGGTTTGATGTATCCTGTGTTTATAGGTATTATGTTGAACAAATACTATACTGATAAAAACATCATTACTCCAATTGGTTTATACAACACAAGTTTAGCCCTTGGTATTACTGCCGGATCAGCATTTAATAACATTATGAAGGGTGATATCTTTGACTTCCACTATAGTGAATCAACATCACACATTACAGCTTTCGATAACAAAAACACAATAGTAAATGGAATAACTATAGGTGTTGTGTTATTAATGATTGTATTGTTTGTATGTTCATATGTTATTCATACAAAATATCCACCACAAAAAGGTAGACCAAATATTAAATTTAATACAAGTGGAGAGATGGAAATATAATATTTGTATAAAGTGTGTATAAAGTGTGTATAATATATTTGAGGTATATTATGCTTAAAGAAAGAACAAATATTACACTAGATCCATATTTAAAAAAAGAATCAGCTAAGTTGTTTACACAACTTGGTTTAGATTTTTCAACTGCTGTATCTTTATTTTTAAAACAAGCTATTCAAGAACAAGGATTACCATTTGAAGTAAAATTGCAACCAAATAAAAAGACAATTAAATCTTTCAACGAAGGTAAAAAGGTTATGTCTGGTAAAAAGACTACAAAAACTTATAGCAATATACACGAAGCACTAGAAGACATAGGAGTGATTTAATTGTTAAAGATTAAATTATCAACACAAATAAAAAAAGATTTGAAATTAGCAAAGAAAAGACATTGCAATTTTCAAACCTTTGAATATGTTGTAAACACACTAGCGCAAGAGAAACCCCTAGAGACAAAATACAAAGATCATTCATTGTCTGGGAAATATTCTGGATATAGAGAATGTCATGTTGAAAATGACTGACTTCTCATATATAAAATTTATAAAGATGAACTAATATTGTATTTGTATCGAAGCGGATCCCATAGTGACTTATTTAAAAAATAGGCATTAGCCTATTTTTTCATCAAACACTGTTGCTTTAACAAGTGGTCTCTTATTTTTGTTTTTTCAAATAAAGAATGTGATTGTGTTTTCAGCAATCTTTCTAATTGTTTGGTTAGTGATTGGTTGATGAGATTGTTGCATCTCTCGTTCAATATTTTCTTTAATTGAATAACAAATCTTCTTAATTAATCCCATACTTGCATTAGCATAGAAGCAACCTCTAGTGATTAAGATTGGTAAACCAATAATCTTCTTTGCTTTACGATCAATAACGATTGTTGCATTGAAGACACCATCAGTTCCAAGAATTCTTCTTGCTCCTAATACTTTAGAGTTGTCTTCATTGATCTTTTTACCATCAACATATACTTCTTTAGTATCAACAAAGACATCAGTTACTTGTAATTCGTGGTTAACTAAATGTACTTTTTGTCCATTGGACAATTGAACATATCTTTCTGGTTCAATTCCTAAAAATTCTACATTTTGTTCCATAGCTGATAACATTTTATATTCACCGTGGATCGGAATAATGTATTTAGGTGCAACTAATTTAATCATTAATTCAAGTTCAGTTTGAGTAGCATGTCCTGAAGCGTGTAGTTTACATGTTGCAGAGTTTTGAACAACCTTAACTCCACACTTGTATAGTTTGTTAACTAATTCTTCTACAGAAGCAAAGTTTCCTGGAATTGGGTTAGAACTAAATAAGATAGTATCACTTGGTTTTAAAATAACATGAGGATACTTTCCTGCTGTCATCATACTTAAAGCAGCAGTAGGTTCTCCTTGAGAACCAGTTAAAACAATTACTAATTCACTGTCAGGTGTATTCTTAATATCACACGGTTCAACAAAGTCTGTTTTAAATGTTTTTAATAAACCAGTATTAATAGATGTTCTAATGTTATCATCCATTGTTTTACCAATAATACAAATACGTTTATTTAAATTGATAGCAATTTCAATAATGTTTTGGATTCTACGTAAGTTAGAAGCAAAAGTAGTAATGAAAACTCTACCTGGAGCTTTTGAAATTTGTCTTCTAATTTCATCTAGAACATATTTTTCAGAAGTTGAGAAACCTTGTGCTTCAGCGTTTGTTGTTTCACATAATAGTAAATCAACTCCGCGTTTAGCAACTTCGCAAATTTTATGAATATCTGTTTGTTCCATCTTGTCAGAAAAATCAAATCTAAAGTCACCACAAGTTACTACATTACCATTAGGTGTTTGTAAACAAACACCAAAACATAATGGAATTGAGTGACACACTCTAAAGAAATCGATTTTAAAGTGCTTAGTTTCAATCTTTAGATCATCCTTAAGTTCAACAAACTTTTCAATTTTTGCATCTGGATGTTCTTTCATTTTTCTTTTTAAAATATTTTGAACCAATAAACTTCCGTAGATAACCGGAATCTTAACTGTCTTTAATAAGAATGGAACACCACCAATGTGGTCTTCGTGAGCATGAGTAATAATTAAACCTTTTATCTTATTTTGGTTTTCAACCAAATAATCAAAAGGACAAATTACCGATGTAACACCAGGTAATTCATTTTCATCACTAAATTTGTTTCCGCAATCGATAATGAATAATTCATCATCATGTTCGATGATATACATATTCTTACCAATTTCTTCAATTCCACCTAGTGCAAAGACAGTTGTTGGTTTTTTATTTAAGTCTGGCATAAAGCCTCCTAATAAGCTATGAGAGACTTGTCATCATCCAAGAATTTATGTTTCTTATCAATTCTTTGATAATACAAAATTCCTGATAGATGATCAATCTCATGTTGTAAACAAATAGACAATAATCCTTCAGCATTGATTGTTATAGGTTTGTTATCATTTAACATATCTAAAGCTTTAACTCTGATTTTGTTAAATCTTTTAACATGACCTTTATGATCTTTGAATACTGATAGACATCCTTCTCCAGATTTAATGTAGCAACAAGCAACGCTTGTAGCAACAATTTCTGGATTAGCTAGTAAGTATCTGTGCTCCTTATTGTGTTCATCATCAAAATGGATATAGATAATTTTCTTATCGCATCCAACTTGAGGTGCAGCAACAGCAATACCACCACGAATGTCATATTGACTATCTCTGTTTTCATAACAAGCATCAATATAGCTAACCATACGGTTAACTAATAACAAATCTTTATCATTTAATGGAAAAGCGACCTCTTTACATTGTCTTGATAAAAACTCGTTGCTATCTTCTAATATTCAATCAGAAGAAGGTTTAAGATCTTGTAATTTAAACATTGATAACATTATATACAAATAGTATATTTTTTATATGTTATTTAATATAATTATTAAAATTACAATATTTTAATAATTAATAGGAGAAATTCATGACTATTGAAGAATTTGCTACGAAAATTAAACAAATTCATAGCAAAAATGGTACTAAGTTGATGTGCTTACAAGAAGCACAAGCAAACTTTGGTTATTTATCTCGTGAAGCAATGAGATTAATAGCTGATGAGTTTGACACAACAACTAGTGAAATTTATTCCATTGCCACATTCTATACACAATTTACATTTACTAAAAAAGGTAAATATGTAATTACTGTTTGCTTAGGAACAGCTTGTTATGTTAAAGGATCTGCTAAAGTTTTAGAAAAATTTGAGCAAATCCTTGGTATTAAGCTTGGCGAAACAACAGAGGATGGCATGTTTACTCTAGCAACCGCTAGATGTGTAGGCTGCTGTGGTTTAGCACCAGTTACTATGATTAATGATAAGGTTTACACTATTCTTCCTGATCAAGTTCAAGAAACAATTGACTTGATTCTTAAACATGATAAGAAAGTAGGAGGTGATGCTTAATTATGACAATTAAAGAATTACAAGCTATCAAAGATAAATTAGCTAAAAGAATTAATGATCGTAAGTTAGGATTATCTAAAGCTGAACAATCTGGTAAGCAACAAATTCTTGTTTGTGCTTCAACGGGTTGCTTAAGTAATAAAGCAAAAGAAGTTATTGATGCTTTTGAAAAAAGTATTAAAGCTCACAATCTACAAGATAAAGTAGAAGTAAGTCCAACAGGATGTCACGGTCTGTGTTCACAAGGACCAGTTGTTCTTGTTTATCCAGAAGGTATCTTTTACCGTAAGGTAAAACCAACAGATGTTGTAAGAATAATTGAAGAACATCTAATGGAAGGCAAGGTTGTTAAAGAACTTGTTTGACCAAACCAATTGGATGAAAATAAGAATATTATTCCATTAAATAAAACACACTTCTATAAGAATCAAGTTAAGATTGCTTTAAAGAATGCAGGTATCATTGATCCTGAAAACATTGAAGAATATATTGCTTGTGATGGATACTTTGCTCTAAACAAAGTTTTAACATCAATGAGTCAAGATGATGTAATTAAGGTAATTACAGATTCTCAATTACGTGGTCGTGGTGGTGGTGGATTCTCTACTGGACTAAAATGATCATTAACTAAGAAATCAGTAAACAAAAAGAAATATGTTTGTTGTAATGCTGATGAAGGAGACCCAGGTGCATTCATGGATAGATCTATCCTTGAAGCAGATCCACACTCAGTAATTGAAGCAATGACTATTGCCGCTTATGCAATTGGAGCTGATGAAGGTTTCATTTATGTAAGAGCAGAATACCCAATTGCAGTTCAAAGATTAGAAAAAGCAATTGCTCAAGCTAAGAAATATGGTTTGCTCGGCAAAAACATTCTTGGCACAAACTTTAGTTTCAAACTATCTTTAAGATTAGGTTCTGGAGCTTTTGTTTGTGGTGAAGAAACTGCTTTAATGACTTCAGTTGAAGGTAATAGAGGTGAACCAAGACCAAGACCTCCATTCCCTGCAGTTAAAGGTTTATTTGGAAAACCAACATTATTAAATAACGTTGAAACATATGCAAACATTACAAGAATTATCTTGAATGGTGCAGAATGATTTACTAAGATTGGTACAGAAAAATCTAAAGGTACTAAAGTATTTGCAGTTGGTGGTAAGATTAAAAACACTGGACTTATTGAAGTACCGATGGGTACTACACTAAGACAAATAGTATTTGATATTTGTGGTGGTATACCTAATGGTAAACAATTTAAAGCTGCACAAACAGGTGGTCCATCTGGTGGATGTATTCCAGCTAAACTATTAGATACTCCAATTGATTATGAAAACCTAATGGCTATTGGATCAATGATGGGATCTGGTGGTTTAATTGTTATGGATGAAGATAACTGTATGGTTGACATCTGTAAATTCTACATGGAATTCTGTGTAGAAGAATCTTGTGGTAAATGTGTTCCATGTAGAATTGGAAACAAGAGATTACTTGAATTACTAAACAAGTTTACTGAAGGTAAAGCAAAAGAGTCAGACATTACTAAACTTGAAGAATTATCTGCTCACATTAAAGCAACTTCAGCTTGTGGTTTAGGACAATCTTCTCCAAACCCAATCCTTTCAACTCTAAGATACTTTAGAGATGAATACATTGCTCACACTAAAGGACAATGTCCTGCTGGTGTATGTAAATCATTAACTGGTTACTACATTGATGCCAACAAATGTAAAGGATGCTCTAGCTGTGCTAGAAACTGTCCAGTTAAAGCAATTAGTGGAACAATTGGTAAACCATTTGTGATTGACCAAACTAAATGTATTAAATGTGGAGCCTGTGCTAGAAACTGTCGTTTTGGTGCAGTAGCAAAGAAGTAAGGAGGTAGACTATGGCAAAGAAATTAATTAATTTGATAATTGATGGTATTAAGGTCAAAGTTGAAGAAGGTTCAACTATTCTTGATGCTGCAAGAGCTAATGGTATTACCATTCCCACTTTATGTTATCTAAAAGACCTTAACCCAATTGGTGCATGTAGAATGTGCTTAGTTGAAGTTAAAGGTGCTAGAGGATTAGTAGCAGCTTGTGTCTATCCAGTTGCCGAAGGCATGGAAGTATTTACAAACACTTGAAAAGTAATTCAAGCTAGAAAACAAAACCTTGAATTATTAATGTCTAATCATAGAAAAGATTGTTCAGACTGTTTAAAATCTCATTTCTGTAAATTAAAAGAATATGCAGAAACATATATGATCAATGATCATAAATATGATGGTGAAAAGCATACACACGAACCAGATACTACATCTCCATGTATTATTAGAGACCCAAGCAAATGTATTTTGTGTAAGAAATGTATTGCTGTTTGTGAAAAACAACAAGATGTTGGTGTAATTCATGCAAATGATAGAGGATTTAAAACATACATTGGTTGTGCCTTTGATGAAAAGATGGATAAAACAGCTTGTGTAGGCTGTGGCCAATGTACATTGGTTTGTCCAACAGGAGCATTAACTGAAAGAACAAGTTATACTGAAGTATTTGAAAAATTAGCTGATCCAAACTATATCGTAGTATGTTCACCAGCTCCATCTGTTAGAGCTGCACTTGGTGAAGAATTTGGCTTACCAATTGGAACTGATGTTGAAGGTAAAATGATTACTGCTTTAAGACGTCTAGGATTCAAATACGTCTTTGACGTAAACTTTGCAGCAGACTTAACAATTATGGAAGAAGGACACGAATTCCTTGACCGTTTAAATAATGGTGGTAAACTTCCATTGATTACAAGCTGTTCTCCAGGTTGAATAAATTACTGTACTGCTTACTATCCAGAATTTATTCCAAACCTATCAACTGCTAAATCACCAATGCAAATGCAAGGTGCTTTAACAAAGACATACTGAGCACAAAAGATGGGCATTGATCCAAAGAAGATCTTTACTGTTCACATTATGCCTTGTACTGCAAAGAAATCTGAAATTCAATATGGATGTGATGCCTTAAAAGGCATGAGAGATACCGATGCTGTCTTAACAGTTAGATCTCTTGCAAGAATGATTAGAGCTATGGGTATCAACTTCCCTAAACTACATGATGGTAAGTTTGATGATCTATTAGGTGAATCAACAGGTGCTGGAGTTATCTTTGGTGCATCTGGTGGTGTAATGGAAGCAGCATTAAGAACTGTTGCTGACGTTGTTACGGGACAAGATCTAAAAGATATTGAATACAAGAAGGTTCGTGGTATTAAAGGTATTAAGGAAGCAACAATTACCTTAAAAGGTAAAGAGATTAAGGTATGTGCTGCTTCTGGACTTGCAAATGCTAGACAAGTATTAGAAGATGTTAAGTCCGGAAAGAAACAATACCACTTCATTGAAATTATGTGTTGTCCAGGTGGATGTGTTAACGGTGGTGGAATGCCATATGTTGACTACGACCAAATTGATCGTGACACAGTTATAAAGTTAAGAGCTAAAGCTCTTTACAAGAACGATGCGAATAAAGAAATTCGTAAGAGTCACAAGAATCCATCCATCATTAAAATCTATAAAGAATTCTTGGAAAAACCAAACTCACACAAAGCTCATGAATTACTTCATAGAAGCTATAAAAAACGTGAATTTATTTAATGTAAATATTTAACATATTTATATCAAAAATATATATAATAAATAAGTATTAAGGAGATATATATTAACTTATGTCAAAAGCTGTCGTAAATAAAGAAAAATGTTTAGGCTGTGGTGCTTGCACAGGCGTTTGCCCAGTAGGTGCTGTAGCTATCGGTTCTGATGGCAAAGCCGGTGTTGACCACTCTAAATGTGTTGGTTGCGGAGCTTGTGCAGGAGTTTGTCCAGTACAAGCAATTGAAAACAAATAATTTTTCTTAAATACAAGAAAGAGTGCTCGAGCACTCTTTTTCTTTTTCTGTTTTTTATAATATATAATTTCTATAAGAAATTATAAAAAGGAATTTTTATGAAAAATTTGCTAGTACCTATAGTTTTATCAACCACTGTTGGAGTTGGTGGTGTAGTTGTTGCACCGATTGTAACTGCCTCTGTAGCTAACCCAAGTCCACTTATGCCAACACCGCCTGAAGCTAAAAGCTTTGCAACTGATGATTGAGGAACAGTTGCTTATTGAGCCAATGAAGGTTTTGAAACTTTTAAACAAAAATATCAAAAAGATTATGTTGATAATGGTAACACATTTGTTGGTTTAACAAAAGAAATGACAATCGATGGTTTAACTTATCCTATTATGGTTATTGATGAAAATAAAGATGTAATTTCTGGAACAGAAAAGAAGACAGCTTTAACATTACAATTTAGAAATTTATTAACTGACTCCAAAGCATTAGAACCGCTTTATTTACAATTTGGTCAAGAACCTAATTGAAAAACATCATCATTAAGAACGTTTTTACAAAGAGACTTTGCAAGCAAAATTGAGTTAATTTTGGGTAGTGATATTCCTGC
This sequence comes from Mycoplasmoidaceae bacterium, assembly GCA_024427265.1. The sequence goes on along the minus strand of JAKSVP010000003.1, from coordinate 5,230 downwards.
GGTTGATAAACCATATAAAGTATGAGGAAAACCTGAAGAAATAATTGGTGATACAGTGTTTGCTCCAGATTATGCTGAGATTGGTAAAAGTGCTAGATCTTATGCATATTATGCAGATGAAGACCCATACGGTAAATCTTCAAGAAGATGTATTCAAGGTTTTTATCATGAAGGAGACTTTTATTGAACAAGGCAACCGTATGGTGGAGATTATCATATTGGGATATGTGATTGTGGGAACGGGTTATTAACTTCTATGGATATTCCCACTGATAGTCACCCTGTTGCCCCAATCTTTAACATCTAAAAAGAGGTTTAACCTCTTTTTTATTTAATGTTTTATAATTTACATAATATGCAAAATACAATTTTTCATATTCACACATATATTTGTAAACACTCATCCAATCATTTAGATGAGATTGTTAGTTATGCTTTGAAGCATAACTATAAGAAGTTATATTTTACAGAACACCCGCCTATTACCATTAAATGTCCATATCAATCTAGAAGAGCAAGTTATGAAGAAATAGCTCAATTAAAACATGATATAGATAAAGTAAATAAGAAATACAAAAACAGATTACACATCTATTTTGGTTATGAAGTCGAATATAACAAAGCTAATCGTTGATATATTCAAAAATTAGCAAAAGATAAATATTGTGAATTTTTAATTTTTGGTAATCACTTCTATGGTGATCTATTTAAAATTAAACTTCCATTACCTTTGGTAATGAATGTCACTAAAACTAAAAAACAATTAGAAGAATTTAATGATAATAACAAAGCCGCTATGTCTAGTGGTTTAATGTCATGAGTTGCGCACCCAGATATTTTCTTAAACTCATATAAAAAATGAGACAAAACAGCTATTGCTGTTTCTAAAACAACAATTAAGTATGCAATTAAATATAAATTACCATTAGCATTTAATGTTAACTTTGAAAGTTATAAAACTAAAAGTCCATGACATTATCCATGTAAACATTTCTGAAAGTTAGTTTCTAAAACTAATATTCCAGTAATCATTGAATCAGATGCACATGATATGCATCCTCTAAAAGTAGACTGATTAAAGAAAGCAAGACAATTAGCGATCAGTTATGGTCTAGCTAAAAATCTAACTGATAAGATTAAATTAAGAAAACTAAATAAAAAAGCTTCATAAGAAGCTTTTTATTTGTAATCTACTCCGAAGAAGTCAGCAATTTCCTTAATGGCTTGTTCTTCATCATTTCAGCTAGAAGTTCTAACTTCAATCTTTCCAGGAAGTTTAACTTTAGCATATACCGTCATTAAGTTAATTAATGACTTAGCATTTGCTTTGTTGGTTCCAACAATAACATCAACATCGCAAGTATATTTACCAGCGATTTGTTGTAGTTTGGAAGCCATTTGTCTATGTAGATAAGATGGGTTTGTGATTTTAATTTGTATACTCTTCATATTTTGAATAAATATACTTTAATTATAAAACCAATTTAACCTCACTTATAAAAAAAACTAGATTTTATTGTGACTTTTTATAAGTTTTTGGTCAAAATCTTCATCAAATCAAAGATATGAACCATCTTTATTTAGAAAACTTCTAAAGATGTTAACATAAGCATTAGGTCAATGTTTAGATTCATAGAAGTTTTCATTTATGAAATCTTTAACAAAAGAACGTTGAGTTATCTTTTCGTTAGGACACATGTTATTAATAACAGGCATCTTGTACCTATTAGCTACCTTTTGAATTTCTTTTTCTCTAGAAAGAATCAAAGGTCTGATTAATCAGATCTTGTTACGGTCAAGGTAACTAATAGGTCTTAGCGTAGCTAGTCTTGATTCATTTAACATATTCATAAAGAATGTTTCAATAGCATCATCAGCATGATGACCTAAAGCTAACTTATTAAACTTTTGATCTTTCATTGCCTTAACTAAGATAGCTTTTTTCATTTTAGCACATAGTGAACATTGAATTTTACCATGTTCTTTTTTGGCTAATAAAACTTCAGCTACATTAGACTTAATAATTTCAAGATCCAAATCATTTGCTTTAGCAAACTTTATTAATTTGTTATAGTTTATTTTCTTAAAACCTAAAGAAACATGAAAACCTTTAACTTTAAGATTTCAATGTTTTTGTTGATTTATCTTTTTGCAAAAGATATCTAAAGCTTTAAATAAAACTAGTGAATCTTTTCCACCAGATATGCCAACAGCAATATGATCATTTTTCTTGATCATTTTGAAAATGCTGTTTGCTCTAATAATGTTACCAATTATGACTCTCATAATTTTATATGATAAAATTATATTATGTTTATATCTGATAAACTTATATTGATTGACAAGCCTCAAGGATGAACAAGCAACGATGTCGTTGCTAAGATTCGTAACGCTTGTCATTATAAGAAAGTTGGTCATGCTGGAACATTAGATCCAATGGCTACAGGCCTATTAGTTATAGGATATGATGAAGGAACTCACCTATTAGGTGACTTAATGTTGCAAGATAAACAATACCAAGCAACAATCAAGTTTGGTATTAGAACTGATACTGGTGACAAAACTGGAACTATCATAGAAAAACAAAAAGTTAAACTTAACTTAAAGCAAGTTAAACAAGCTCTAGCTAGTTTTGTTGATGCAGACTATTTGCAAAGACCACATCCATACTCTGCAGTTAAAGTAGAAGGAAAGAAAGCATATGAATATGCTCGTGAAGGTCAACCATTAAATCTTCCACCACGCTTGGTTAAGATTAATGGATTTAGAATTGTAGACTTCAATCCTAACAAACAAGAACTTAAAATTACATTGAATGTAACTAAAGGATTTTATGTTAGATCGTTTGCTGAAGATTTGGCTGCAAAACTAAAAACTGTCGCACATCTTACTAATTTAGTAAGAACTAAATGTGGAGACTTTAAATTAAAAAACGCGTATACTTTAATTAACTATCTAAATAAATATGGCAACAAAAATTAGAACAATCACTTTAGACAACATTAAGAAGTTTAACTTCCCTATGGTTATAGGATACTTTGGTTCTATCCATGTAATGCATAGCCAATTATTGGCTACACCTAGACCATTCAGTATTTTAACATTTACTGATTTTGCTAGAAAGGCTAATAGCCAACTATATCCTTTCGAACAAAGAATTGATAATTTAAAACAATTCCATGCAAACTATATCTTAGTCTATGATCTTGCCAAAGGCAACATGAAAGCTGAAGAGTTTATCCAAAAGGTTTTATTAAAGATAAACCCAAGTATGATTATTGTTGGATCAAACTTTAAGTTTGGTAGTGATCACAAACCATATGATTTACTTAAAAAGTACTTTCCTGTTCAAACAGTTAACCAAAACAATAGAGTATCTTCAACAATTATTGCTCAACTTTTATTAAATAAAAAGGTAGAGAAAGCAAACGACTTGCTTTTCTTCCCATATTATTATGAATCAGAATGAATTGGTGGACAAAAGCTAGGAAGAAAGATTGGTTTTAGAACGGTTAATTTATTAATTAAGCACAGAATTTTCTTATCTGAAGGTTCATATATTTCTAGACTAACAATCGGTTCAAGAAAGTACAACGCTATCACTTTTTATGGCAAGAGCAAAACTAGAAAAGCTACTAAATGCACTTTAGAGGCTCATATTTTGCACAAACACTTGATGCCAAGGACTTTGTACCCAGCCAAGACAAGAAACCACGTAAAAGTTGAAATTTTAAAATATTTACGTCCTAATACTAAATATAAAAATGAAAAAGCACTAATTGCTGCTTTAAGTAAAGATAAAGAAAAAGCTAAACAATATTTTGAACGTAATAAGTAAATAATATAATTATTTAAATGTTCAAAACTAAATCAAAGACATTGATAAGATTTGATAAAGTTTCTTTTGGTTATGAGCCAAAAAAACTTATTTTATCTAATGTGTCTTTCTCCATTGAGAAAAACGAACATGTTTGCATCATTGGAGCTAATGGATGTGGTAAATCAACTGTAGCTAAAATGCTTGTTGGTTTATTTAAACCTAAAAGCGGTTCTATTATTTTTAATAATAAAGTTATTGATAAAACCAATGTTAGAACTTTAAAGAATCAAACCGGAATCGTCTTTGAAAACCCAGACAACCAATTTATTGGTTTAACAGCACAAGATGATATTGCCTTTGGTCTAGAAAACCAATGTGTACCACATAATAAAATGCAAACCATTATTAATAATGTAGCAAAGTATGTTGGTGTCATTGATTTATTAAAATCAAGTGTTAAAGATTTATCTGGTGGACAAAAACAATTAGTGGCTATAGCTTCTGTTCTAGCTATGAACCCAGAACTTATTGTTTTTGATGAAGCAACAAGTATGCTTGATGCTCAAGCTAAAAATAAGATCAATAATCTAATTTCTTCTTTGTTGACAAAGAAGCATAAGACAATTGTAACTATTACTCATGATATGGACGAAGCAGCTAAGGCAGACAAAATCATTGTTATGTCAAAAGGCAAAGTCGCAATGGTTGGTAGTCCAAAGCAAATCTTTAGTAGTAATAAACTAAAAGGTTTGTCTTTAGACAAACCTATTGCTTATAAGTTAGGAAGGATGTAATTATGAAACAAGTAGTAGTTAATCCTAACTTTAAAACTAACAATGTTATCACTTGTGATAACATTAGTGTCTCATATGGTTCTAAAAAGAACAAAAGAGTTATCATTGATAATTTTAGCTATAGTTTTGCCAAAGGCAAAATATATGCAATAGTTGGTAGCTCAGGAGTTGGAAAGACAACTCTTGTTAGTCATTTCAATGGACTATTAAAATCTGACACTGGAAATATATTTATAAAAGATAAATCAATTCTAGGTGCGCGTAAAAAAATAAAAAACTACAAAGCAATTAGAAAAGATGTTGGACTTGTCTTCCAATTTCCTGAGTATCAATTATTTAAGGATACAGTAGAAAAGGATATTGCCTTTGGACCTATTAATTATCATATTAATAAGGCTCAAGCCAAAAAATTAGCTTCTAAATATATGTATTTAGTTGGTCTAGATAAATCTCTTTTACGCGCTAATCCATTTGATTTATCAAATGGACAAAGACGTTTAGTAGCTATTGCTGGAGTGTTAGCATTAGAAACTGATGTTGTTATCTTTGATGAACCAACCGCTGGACTTGATCCTTTAGGAACTAAAGAAGTATTAGATTTATCTAATATAATGCC
>JAKSVP010000029.1 GCA_024427265.1 Mycoplasmoidaceae bacterium | reverse complement strand
TTGAATATTTAATGAATAACTATTCTCCTTGACATGAATCAGCTGTTATTCACAACTATAGAGAAGCAGCTAGTCACTTTGGTATTGATGTAAATGAATACCATGAAAAATTAAAAGGTTGAGATAAGGGTGGCAAATGAGACATTATGATTACAGCATTTACACATGCTAGTTTGTCTTGTTTAGCTATTCAATTAGTTCTAGGTTACTTTGATCCAGCACTTGCTACATCAAATGCAGCTAAGAAACCTGTTCAAGACGGTATACAAGAAGCTAAGAAAACTTCTCTAAACTTGTACCAAAGAACAGTACAAATGTTTAAATCATTGTACCAAGGTACAAAGAACTTCTTTAAATCAATAAAGAACTATATTCAAGCTAAGAAACTAGACCAATTGATTGTTAAAGGAATGGACGAAGAGGAACTTGTAGAATACATTAGAAAACAAGTGTCTCTTCTAGTTAAAGGTAGTGAAGAATATTTGAAAGAACCTAAAGAATCATTATTTACACTACATTTCGAAGATCTTCATACATTAGAAGGTACATTTGCAAATGGAGAAGACTTCTTAAAAAAATTAGATGAAATATTGCCTTGTGTTAACAAAAATAGTTTATTGAAAAATTTGTCAACTGAAGAAAAACTAGCACTAGGTAATAGAGATAAACTTGCTGCCATATATCAATATTGTCGTGATAACGAAGTATTTGGTGTATTTGAAAGAGAACTATCGTCTTTCGAAAATATTGATGATCTTAGAGAATATTTTGCTACGCAAATTAACAAATGAATTGTTTCATTAGATCATGAATTCTACTTTGATGGTGGGGCCGGAATAGTCAATGCAACTTTATACGATCCATACTCAAACTCTTTATTCACTGCAATAAGAACAGCAATAGAAGGTTTGGCTACTGGTAGAATGATAGAAGAAGGCGACCAATGAGGTATTTACTTCATTAGAACGGTAGAACTTGGTTAAAAAATAAATGTTCTCTTATGAGAACATTTTTTTTATTTTTTGCTTAATAATTCGCGTCTTAATCAAATGAATACGCAATTTGTGTATATTATTTAAAATATAAAAAATAATTATATATAATGCAAGTGTAAGGGAGATAAAATATGAAAAACAAAAAAATACTAACAGGAACTCTAGTAGGATTGGCTGGAGTTGCTGCTGTTGCTGCACCATTAGTCACTGTGGCTTCGTGCGGAAACAAAATTACTAATTTGGACAAATATGATGAAATCTATGGTGTTGATAAATTCGTTTACAACACCTTAGAATTAGATTTCAAAAACAAGATTAATGATGCGATTAAGAAGGATGAAAAACTTTCACAAGCTGAAAAAGAACGTGCAAGAACAAGAACATCTAATGCTCTTAACACTTTCCGCCAACAACTAACAAAGTTAGTTGGTGATGCTAACACTAAAGATGTTGCATTCACAACAGTTACTAACTCAATGATTGATTATGCAGAAAACGAATGAGGTGTTAAGCTTAATA
>JAKSVP010000028.1 GCA_024427265.1 Mycoplasmoidaceae bacterium | reverse complement strand
AAGATAGATTAGTTCCAGCTGGAACTGACGTAAGAAAGATTATTTCTGAAATTGCTCCTGCTAATGCTTTCACAAAGAAGACTTTACAATCTATTGTAAATAGTTTATATTTGAAATTCCCAGTGGAAGTTGTTGCTAAAACAATGGATGCTATTAAAGACATTGGTTTTGCTTATTCAACAAAATCATCTGTTACTATTTCAGCTTTTGATCTTCCAGGATATGACAAGAAAGAAGCATACTTCAAAGAAGCCGATGCTAAAGTTGCAAGATTGAAAAAGCAATTTGAAAAGGGTTTATTAACTGATGATGAAAGATATACACGTGTTGTATCTATTTGATCAAGTGTTAAGGATGTTGTTACTGGAGACATTAGACAAATTCTAGATGATCCTAAGAATGCTAATAACCCTGTTATTATTATGGCTAACTCAGGTGCCAGAGGTAATGAATCTAACTTTACACAATTGTTAGGTATGCGTGGTTTGATGTCTAAGTCATATAACTATGAACAAAAGAACCAAAAATCAAATGTTATTAAGGATACAATTGAAACACCAATTAAACACTCATTCCTTGATGGTCTAACAATTTCTGAATACTTTAACGCATCTTATGGTGCTCGTAAAGGTATGGCTGATACAGCCATGAAAACATCTAGATCTGGTTACATGACTAGAAAATTAGTAGATGCAGCTCAAGAAATTATTGTTACTGAAGAAGACTGTGGTACTCCATTTGGTCTAAAGGTATCTGCAATTAGAGATATTAAACAAAATACTCAAATTGAATCTTTGGCTGAAAGAATTGAAAACAGATTTGCTTTTGAAGACATCATCAATCCAAAGAATGATGAAGTCTTAGTTGCTAAGAATGAAATCATTAGTCCAGAAATGGCTAAAAAGATTGAAAAACTTGGTATTGAAGAAGTAACTGTTAGATCAGTATTACACTGTCAAGCTAAAAACGGTGTTTGTCAAAAATGTTTTGGTAACGACCTAACAACAAACAAACCTGTTGAAAAAGGAACAGCTATCGGTGTAATTGCTGCGCAATCTATCGGTGAACCTGGTACACAATTGAACATGAGAACATTCCATACAGGTGGTGTATCTTCAAAAGAAGGTTCAATTGCTCAAGGTTTTGAAAGATTGAAACAACTATTTGATTTAGTTCCTCCAGCAGAAAGAGAACTTGCTATCATTTCTAATATTGAAGGAAAAGTTAGCAAGATCGAAGACGATCTTGAAGGATCTGAACCAGTTAAAATTGTTTGAATTAAGAATGATATTGAAGAAAGACCTTTTGTAACTAACTTGAGACAAGTTATTAGAGTTGAAAAAGGTGATGTAGTTAAACCTGGTGACAAAATCACTGAAGGTTCTATCAATATTAAGGAACTACTAAAAGTAGCTGGTATTGAAGAAGTTAGAAACTACTTAATTAAAGAAGTTCAAAAAGTTTATAAACTTCAAGGTATTGACATTTCTGATAAGTACGTAGAAATAATTGTTAGACAATTAACTAACAAAATGAAGATACGTAACCCAGGAGATAGCGATTACTTTATTGGTGAAACTACTGATATCAATACTTTCACTGAAGTATGTAACAAACTATTTGAAGAAGGCAAAGTATTGCCTACTGCTACAAATGAAATTTATGGGCTAGATGATGTTGCTGCAACTAAAAAAGGCCCATTCCTTGCAGCAGCAAGTTTCCAAGATACAAAGAAAATCTTAACTGATGCTTGTATTAGAGGAGACGTTGATACTTTAGATGGTTTAAAGGAAAACGTTATGATTGGTAACTTATTACCAGCCGGAACCGGTTTGAAGAGTTCAGAAGAAATCATCAAAATGGGTGACGAAATGTACAAAAAAGAATACTAATTTGTGCATAAATAAGATAAAATAATAATTACATATAATAGGAGAAAATTATGCAAAAATCAACTATGCTTAAAAAAGAAGATGCAGCTAAAAATCGTGTTTGATATACGATTGATGCTACAGGTGTAGTACTAGGAAAATTAGCAGTTTTAGCTGCTGATATTCTTAGAGGTAAGAATAAACCAACATTTACACCAAATGTTGACTGTGGCGACTATTTAATTATTACTAATTGTAATAAGGTTGTTGTTACAGGCAACAAGGCTGATAAAGAATTCAGATACAACCACTCAGGATACATTGGTGGTTTAAGAAAAAGATCAGTTAAAGAGTGATATAGATAAAGTAAATCAGGAAAAAGAAC
>JAKSVP010000027.1 GCA_024427265.1 Mycoplasmoidaceae bacterium | reverse complement strand
TATAATCTAATTAACAAAGAATTTGATGTTGTTGTTATGACAAAGAATGAAATTAAACAATTAGATAAAAACGAACACTATGTTGTTCTTTTGTCAAAACAACATCCAGATCATGGTGATGGTCCAAAAGGGCCAAGAAAGCCAAAGATAACGCTATCTGATGTTTTAAAAGAGATGCGTAATGGTTTTAAAAAACAAGAACAATTTAATAATGAAATTATTAATCGACTAGATAATCTTGTCTCTAAGAATAACCTGGTTGAATAAAAAAAGAGCTTTCAGCTCTTTTTAGTTTGCTAACTTTCACAAAGCATTTAAGACATCTACCATGCTTAATGTATCTTGTTTACAGTAGGCTAACATGTTTGTTCTAGCTTCTAACTTACTAGTTTCATCCATTTTAAGCATTTTAGGGAATAATGTTAATGCTTCACCCCCATTATGAACTTGTTTTAAGTTATGGTATGCCTGAGCTGTTTGAGGGCAAATAGCAGGCATAACAAACTTAATAGAGTTAGAACCATTTTGTTTAACACTATAAAAACAACAGTCTCTAAATGGCACTAATAAATCTATCATATGATCATGAATGTTCATAAGATGAGCAGATAAATCTGGAAATCTTGTTGCTAAATGTTTTAAGACAGTCTTTTCAAATGTCATGTTGTAAGAAACAGACATGGCATTTAAAGGAATGTCTTTACATAATTGTTTAGCTAGTTCATATTCACTATCTAATTTATCTGCTAAAAATTCCTTATGAATGGTTTTACCATTAATTGCTTCTTGAATATGTAAAGAATATTGGAAAGGTATTTGTTGGTAGCATCCTGCTCCATCAAATGGTGGAACAGCTTCATTCATTGTTTCAAAGTCTAAATGATATAAAGGGAATTTTAGAGTTTGAAAGAAATGGTTAATAATCTCTTTATTAACATATGGCTTTGCATCTTTAGCCAAATGAGTTTGCATTTGAATCATTTGATAATGATTTAATTTAACTTTAAATTCTGCCAAACGTTCTTTGTTATCTAAAACATTTTGGAAGGTAATAATGCCATTTTCTATCAAAGCATGAGCTTTAGATTTTCACATCCCACATAAATCTAAAACGTTTGGTTGGGGTAAATTACTATGACAGAAAGCATAGAAGTCACAAGACTTATCACAATTACCATAGGTTGGTAATTTGTTTAATTTACGCATAGTAGCTATATTGCTTGGTAATAATTCATATTCATCTTGAAAGTAATTAGCTACTTTTTGTTTATCTTTTAATTCTTCATGTAAAGCATTAAGTTGGTAAGGCACCAACATTTGCTTTACATCTATTTGTCCATTTCTAATATAGTTTGGGTTTAAATGAAGAATATAACAGTTTTTAATTTCTAGACCACATAGTTCTAGAACATATTTTTGAAATGCAACGTCTGGAGCATATTCTTTTAAATGTTTATATGCATCAGTTGATGCTTTTACTTCGTAAATATCATAACCATTACCGTTTTTAGCAAGAATATCTACGGCACAGAATAAATCATCAAATTGGAATGATGCTTCTGCGATGTAGTTAGATGTTGGTAATAACTTTTTCGTAATAGCTACTTGATTAGGAATATTAACTATATCTTGATTATCTTTTATTTTAACAGTATTAGCAAAGAATAAGTGGGCATAGTTACCTACTAGTTTACCTTCATCTATTCTTTTTTGTGCTACTTCATCAGTTGGTTTAGCTTGTTGTGGATCGTGTAATTGATAATAATAAGCTCGAGGACAACTTCTAAAGGTTACATAGTCTGTTTTAGTGATCATATTTCTCTATCTACTGCTGTATCCAAACATTCTTGATATTGTTCTTTAAATAATTCAATAAAACGACCAAATTTTCTGTTGAATATTTTACTATTTTTTTCTAAACAAACATGTAATGTGTTGTGATATGTATCTAAGCAAGCTTTGTTTGATGTATCAGAGCTTGTCCAATCATTTACACAATAAAACTCTATGACATCATGAATTAAATCTTTAATGTCCATCTTGTTAGTAAAAACTTGTTTAAACTTTTTTCCTTTGTTGTATGTTATGACCTTAAGCTTTCCATTAAAATCTTGTAAATATTCTAAAAACTGACTTTCATCTAACATTAATCCATATTTATCCAAAATTGAATCATATATATTGTTGATTGATTCTTGATCAATAAACTGTGTTATTTTCTTACCCATATTGTCTCCCATACTATATATTATAAGTTTG
>JAKSVP010000026.1 GCA_024427265.1 Mycoplasmoidaceae bacterium | reverse complement strand
GCACCGATAGTTCAGTGGTAGAACATCAGCTTCCCAAGCTGACTATGCGGGTTCGATTCCCGTTCGGTGCTCCATAAACATACGAAGGCGTAATTATGCGCCTTTTTAAATTTACGTTATTTTATTTGCTTACATTAAAATAAATTTTAGTGTAGAATAGTAAAAGCATTTTAAAAGTGCTAAGGGAGGAACGCATTATGATTAAAAGTTTAAGAAAATTAATGTTAGCATTTGTTGGATGTGTTTCTCTTATGCTTTCAGGTTGTGAACAAGTAAAAACTTTTGATGCAAAATTAAATTTTAATGAAGTTACTATGGATGTAGAAAGTACTAAACAGCTTGAAGTACAATCAGTTACTTACAAGGGACTTGAACTTCCTCCAAATCAATATTCTTATATTTGGACATCTAGTGATGTATCTGTTGCAAGAGTTAATTCAAGAGGTTTGGTAACCGGAATAAGTGCCGGTACTTGTGAGGTTAAAGCTAATTTTACAATTACCGGAAATCCGAATAATCCACTAATCGTTAAATGTGTATTTACTATTACTGATCCAAACCCAGTTACAATTGAATTGAGCAAAAATGAAGCAAGTGTGCAAGCTGGAAAAACATTGCAACTTACAGCAAACGTTGATCATGCAGTAAACAAAGAAGTTTTGTGGTCCAGTAATTCACAAGATATTACTGTTAGTAATACTGGACTTGTTTCTGTTAAAGAAACTGCAGTTATAGGAAGCAAAGGAATAATTACTGCTAAAAGTAAAGAAGATTCTAATGCAAAAGCAACTTGTGAAATAACCGTTATTGAGCCTTCAACTAAGAGCTTAGACTACACAATTATGCTATATATGTGTGCTTCTACATTGGAGTATGAAGCTGGCGGTGGTTATAGAGCAGGAACCATTTATCCAGGATTATTTAGTGAAGATATTAAGGAAATTCTTTCTGTTGATTTGCCAGACTCAGTCAAAGTAATCATTGAAACTGGTGGTACTAAGAAATGGGGATTAAAATCAACTTATATTGATGGCGCTACTTCTATTTCTAATACAAGCTTACAAAGATGGGAAGTTTGTGATCATAAGCTTAAATTAATTGAAACGCTCGGAACAAATCATATGGCTGAAGAAGCATCATATGAAAGTTTCTTAGAGTGGGGAATTAGCAATTATGATGCTGATCAGATTGGTGTTGTTATTTCTGGACATGGTGCTGGTATTGGTGGCTGTGCGGTTGATGACAATTACACCTATTATTATGGTGGATACACTTTTGAACATATGCTTAATTGCGAAGAAATTGCTACAGCAACAAAAGATGCTTTAGCCGCAACAGGTCATTCTAAATTAACTTGGATGGGCTTTGATTGTTGTTTAATGCAAAGCGGTGATATTGCTTCTGTTTTAGCTGATTACTTTGATTATATGGTTGCTTCGCAAGAATCAGAATTTGGTGAAGGTTGGGATCATGACTCTTATATGCAATTAATTGTTGATAATACAAGAGTTACACCAGAAGTTTTACTTCCAGAAATTTGCAAATCGTTTGTTGAAGCCGGACATGATGGTTATTGTACCAACAAAGAACCATGTTTACAGACATTATCTGTATTAGATTTAACTAAGATGAGTGCATTTACTAATGCATTTAATGACTATGTTTTAGAGACAGGTTATACAAAAACTGAACTTAGCAAATATGAAACAGCTTTTAAAAAAGCTTACAATGCTTTTGGTGAAGGTTGCTATGGTTTAGTTGATTTTAGAGATTATATGAACAAGTTATCAACTCAATTCACTTCTGTTTCAAACGCTAGTGTTCTTGCTGCATTAGATAATCTGGTTATGTCTAACCATTATTGTTCAAGGTACACAACAGAACCTTGTGGCTTGAATGCATTCTTCCCAGCATCAACTACAAGAGAAGAATTGCAACCTGGAAAGAGTGATTATAGTAGTGATTTATCGACAAAATTCACTAATTATAGAGATATGTGTTTATTATCAAACAATTGGGAATGGTAATTATATCTAGGAGGTTTATAGATGAAAGATATTATTAAATTTGAAGACATACCTGCTAAAAAGGTATCGATGAAAGCAATCGAAGCAAAGCTTACAGGTTTTACTAATGCTTTAAGAGATGCAAAAGATACAGCATCTGCATTAAAAGTTATTCGTGATTTAGAAAAATACATGGATAAATTTGAAAATAATGCAACAGTTATCTCAATACGTTACACCCTTGATACAAGAGATGAAACAATTGCAAAGTTGCAAGATCAAATCGATGAGATTTCACCTTTAATTTCAAACTTAATCAATGAATTTAACAAGGTTTTGGTTAAACATCCTTGTCGTAAAGAATTAGAAGAAAAATTAACACCATATTATTTTCAAATGATTGATAATTCGCTTAAATCATTTGATGAAAAGATTATTCCAGAGTTAATTGAGATCAATAAACTCTCTTCTCAATATGACAAAGTTTTAGGTAGTGCTGAAATTGAGTTTAGAGGTGGCAAATACAATCTTTCACAAATGGGTAAATTTGCCAAATCAAAAGATAGAGAAGAAAGACGTGAAGC
>JAKSVP010000025.1 GCA_024427265.1 Mycoplasmoidaceae bacterium | reverse complement strand
CAAAATAGCTCTTCATCAGAAGAATCAGGAAAATTCATTTACTGAAAACGACAGCGAAAGCGAATCGTTCAGCAAACATCTTATGCAGGAGCATAAACTTCAGACAGATTTCCGCAATAATGTAAATGCTGTAAAGGTGCCTGATGCACCAAATGAAGCATTTCCATTCTTTGGTGGAATGACTGATTCTACGCAAACAAATGGTTATACTGGAACAAGAGCTTTCTATAACTGATACAAAGAATTATTAAAAGGAACATTCATTTATGATAGTAATTACGGAACAGAAGCAGCTCCTTTATACAATGGTGCTATTTCTATTCCAACAAATTTAAGTGAAGACTCACAAACATTATTACTATGCTATGGTAAACAAATGATAGGTGGAGAAAACAGTTTATATATACCATATGCTATCTCTGCTGCTAGTTTGTATATGCAAATGTTTGCCCCAGGGGAATCAACTAAAAACATTGTTACACAACAATTCATTACTGATACTGTTGGCACACAAGAACCAATTTACAAGGACACAGACATAATCTTTAAATTGTTCTTCTACAACAAAAATCCGGATGAAATGGTTGATTCAAAAGGAACATCAATTGGAACAATTGGATCTAGATTAGATTTGAATGAAATTTATCCTGATGATCATAAAACTGGTGAACTATATCACTCACCATTATTCAAGAAAAATGATAGTTACACATACTTATATGGTAGTGACGACACACAAGGTGTTCAATACATTACGAATAATATTCAAGTTCCACTCTTAACAACTGCAGCTAGGGAACTAATAGCTCAACCTTGAATCTTTGAATTAAATGAAGCTGGAATGCATGCTCAAACAATCGACTGTTTTACATATGTAAAACCTATCAACGATCAGAAAAAAAAGCACGAAGCATTAAAGAAAGCAGTAATGTTTAGATTAATGCAAAAGAAAGCGGAACTTCCAGGTTCTGGAATCATTTCTGCTAGTGTGTTAGGCAAAGGTGGGCAACTAGAAAATTATTTTAAGAGCAATTTAGCAAACATCATCTTAAAGATGGCTCTTTCTGAAAATAAAGAAGAAAATATTTTTAGAAGCATTGAAACATACAAAACTATTGCGACTACAACTGATGATTTATTCTTGTACAAATTAGTTGAAGATGAACAATTAGGTACTTGAAGTTTAATTAAAATATACATTAATGAAACTAGTTTATATGATAGAGCTAGAAAAGCTTACGATGCAATTGTAACCGCTAATGAAAAGATTTATGCATATCGTTCAACTCAAATTGTTAACTCTAAAGATAATTTGGGCAAGAAGATTTATGAAAACGGTTTATTAGCTAAATTGGCTGTAGTAGATCCAGAAAAAGATATTTCAAAATATCCGACTTGAATTTTAAGCCACTACAACACAGCTTATTGCTACTCAGGAATAGTTGACGTTATTACGTGTGGTGATGAAGATGAATTGTCATTATCTGGTGGTAAACCGGCCGACCGTGCCTTCCTATTTGACCAATTAAAAGCTGTTTGTTATAAAGGTGGATATGTAAATATTGCTAATGGAACATCAGCAGATAGTTTAATATCTGGTTTTTCTCCACAAGTTCAAAGTGCTAAAGAAGCATCATCAAATAGAGCATGATTCTTGTCACCAATCGTTGATAAATTTATGTATTCATTCATGGGCGAAAAGACTTTGGCTAATGAAATTAAATATGATGCTTATGATGCATATATTGATGACCAAGACACTAAAAATGATTTTGTTAACAAAATTGAAAATGATGGAGTATTTCTTCATGGTACACAATCAGTTTATATTGGTCCTAAGTTATTAACTGGAGATAAAAACTTTGCTTCATATTGTGCTGACACAATGTCTGATTTCTTTAAAGTTATGGATTGTGGATTTCAAGCATATATTGCAACAAGTCAATTAGAATATGGATATCTTTTAGATTCAAGTGGTGAATGGATTAACAAATCAGATGCAACTGTGGATTATTTAACATATTTATCAACTGCTGCATATTTAGCAAACAATCAATTTGAAAACTTCTATAAAGAGCTAAATAAAAAAATTGGAGAAGATCAAATGGCATTTGTAGGATATTTATGTAAATATAACTCAATGTCGCATGATTGATTAAAAAATCCAGAACAACCAACAACATACGGTGAATATGGTGCATATGAATGATCACCTAATGTAAATAATATTTTTGATCAATTTGGTTACTCTGGCAGAACAGCTGGTTTTAGTAGAAATGATCGTATTGATTCTGACCAATATTGAAATGTCGTAGAAAAGAAATTTGAAATTGAAGACCAAGCAACTACTATGGCTGGTTTTACAGGAATTCAAACATCAGGTTCAAACCAACTTGATTCTGAAAGTGGTTTGAAAGACGCAGTCTTTAAAAAGTTTGCTGTCTCTACATATAACTCACCAATTCTTGAATCAGGTACAACAAAATATCATCAACAAAACGATGGTGCATTATTTGCTTGAGCTGGTGAAAAAGATGCAGATGGTGAACAATATGTTATTGATGGTGCAACATATGACGGAAAGACAATTGGAGAAGAAGCATTTGTTGGCTTCCCTAAAGCACGCAAATTAGCTAGAAAGATTTCTAAATGTTCAACAGTTGATTCATTAAGAACATTATCTGCACAACTTGGCGAAGCATTAATGGGTGGGTCTGAATTCCAAGAAATGGGTAGAAAATCTTTTGATATTGACCCAGAAGACCCAGTTAACCACCTAAAATACTTAATGCTACAAGCATTGTCAAAGAAAGAAAACGATACATTTAAATACAAAAATGCATTTGAACGTGTAGTTAATGTCGAAGTTCATGATGAAATAGCTTCTCCATATTGCTTTGAAACAGACAAAGAAGGATTTAAACTACTATTAACCCAAATTAACAAATCTGACATCATTGAAAAAACTATTCATCCAGTATGAGTGGATGGTGACCCAAGAGGACATTGAGAAATGTCTGATGATGCTGGCATTACAATTGACGAATTCTGAAACATCTTCTGCAAGCTTGCAACAGACTCATCAATTCAACAACAAGCAACATCAGAAGTAGTTAAGTTTAACTTCGGAGATAAGAAACTTGAAGTCTTTGATGCTCAACTATATAACCAATTTGACTCTATCTGAATTAAAGATTGAAAGAAGAAACCAATTGGTGAATAAAAAAAGAGGCATTGCCTCTTTTTTCTTTTACCTACTATTTCTTTGCAGCAGCCTTTTGGCCTGTTCTTGCTGCAACTACTTCATCAACTACACTCTTTGGTGCTTGAGCATAGTGGCTGAATTGCATTACATAGTTTCCACGACCTTGTGTAAATGATCTTAGGTCTGTAGCATAACCGAACATGTTCTTTAAAGGAACTTTAGCTTTAATCATTTGAGCAGCTGCTCTTTGTTCAGTTGATTCAATAGTTCCTCTACGTGAACTAATGTCTCCCATAGCATCTCCTAAGTATTGGTCAGGAACTACTACGTCAACTGACATGATTGGTTCTAGTAATACTAGACCACATTTCTTAGCAGCTTCCTTAAGAGCTAAGCTAGCAGCAACCTTAAATGCCATTTCTGATGAGTCGACATCATGGTAAGAACCATCATATACTGTCGCCTTAACATCAATTAATGGATAACCTGCTAAAGGCCCAGCTTTCATAGCTTCTTGGATACCTTGATCAATTGGCTTAATAAATTCACGTGGAATTTTTCCACCAACGATTTCGTTGACAAATTCATAACCTTTATCTTTATTAGGTTCAAACTTAACAACACAGTGTCCATATTGACCATGACCACCAGATTGTTTAATATACTTACCTTCTGCTGATCCTTCTTTAGTAAATGTTTCACGGTATGAAACTTGAGGAGCACCAGCATTTACATCAACCTTGAATTCTCTTCTCATACGGTCAACAATAATTTGTAAGTGTAATTCACCCATACCAGAGATGATACATTGACCAGTTTCGT
>JAKSVP010000024.1 GCA_024427265.1 Mycoplasmoidaceae bacterium | reverse complement strand
TGTATGTTGCATTAAATGTTCCAATTAGATAGTCAGGAAATCCTGGTAAATGTTGTCCATCAAATTTTATTTCAGAAAATTGAGGTTGACCATCTTCTGTAAAGATATCTGGAGCACCTTCCTTTGGTTCTCATTCACCTTCAATAGTTTCACTTAGTTCTTCATATGGTTTACGATATACGTAAATATCTCCAATTTCTCTTTTTTTAGCAACTGGAAGTTCGCCCTTAGGAAGAGGACATAAAATTTGTGTTGAGTACTCACCTTCTGAACGATATGAAACATTATGTTTATCTTGAGATAAATCCGTTCCTGATGGTTTATATCCAAAGACAGCAGGTGTATTTAAATCAGTGTTTTGATAAATATTACAGTATATCCAGAAAGCAGTTGTTAGTCCTTCGGAAGTAAAGTAAACCCAAATTGATTGCCCTTTAATTGTTGGGTTTAGTGTTTGAAAATTAGGAATAGTTGATGTAACAGTGCCATTTTGATAACCTACTCAAGAAATGGCTTGATTATCAAAATCATAGCTATTACTTAATTCAAATGTCATGCCTATATCTTTACCTGTTTTGAATACGGGTGTAAAGTCAAAGAATTCATTTTCTCTACCAGCATATAAAGGCATACCATCCTGATTAGATGGTGATGGATCATCTACTTCTGGATCAGTTCCTTCCAGATAATATACCCTAATGATATCGCCCATAACTGTCGTAATCATCTTATGTTTAATCTTTTTAGTAACAGTCTGACCACCTCTGTCCATATATTTAAAATCACCAGCAAAGCCTAATAATTCATGATCTTGATCATCTGTTGCTATGATTGAATATGATGTAGAAACATTAGGATTTGTTTTAGATGATGCTATTACATTAATAGAAATAGGTTCGTCTGTTGGCGGGAATGAAGCAGGAGCATGAATCTTACCAATGTTAGAAATACTAAAACCTTCAATTGATGATTCAATGTCCCATTTTATATCATCCTTACTTGCTCCATAAGGGAAGACTTCAGCTTTAATTTTTAAATCTTGTCCTGGATAAATATATTTATATCTAGAAGATAATCTAATCTTTGTGATTTCAACATGTTTTGACACACAAGATGTTGTATTAACACAAACAATTGGTGTAACAACTACCAAGCCAGCTAATGGAGCAATAATTTTGTTAACAAACTTTTTCATAATTATTCCCCCACCTCAGTAATAGTTCAATTGTTTGCATTTCAATTGACACTACTATTACTAGAACTTAATTTATTAAAATATTGGCTGAAAGCTTGTTTCATGCCTGGTTTAACAATAATCTGTCCTGAAGAACCGGGAGCAAATGTTATTCAAGCATTTGTAACAACAGGAACTTGATCAGCATTAGATAAATCTAAGACTTTGATAGATGTACTAATTTGAAGGGCATTATCTGCATATTGATTTTTGACCATACCAAAATTAGAAGAGAATGTAACTTTACTTAAATTAGTTCCGGTGAAAGCATTAGAAGCAATAGTTGCGTTACCAGGAAGAAGTAAGGCGCCTTGCAAATTAGCATCTGAAGCAAAAGCTTGTGATCCAATTTTTGTAACTGTATGTGGTATTACTAAATTACCAAATAGACCCGAACATGAAGCAAAAGCTTTATCATTAATAACGCTTAATCCATCGTTAAGAATTAATCTTACTTTTATGCCATCACCTTTAAATACATTTTCAAATGCTGAAGAAGCGATCGTTGTTGTTGCGTCAGGCAGTCTAACTCTTCCATATTTAACTAAAACTTCAGGATTTAAATAATCTTTTTTAAGCCCTCGTAAGTTGTATTTATCAACCATATTAAATGCTTTTTCTGGCATAAGAGTTTCATATTGCTCAGAAGTTAAATGTATTGACCAAGCGGTTAATGTTCCCTCTTTGGTAATATTAGTTATTCCTTGTGCCTTAAGTCTATCATATCATTGCCCTATCTGAAGTTCAGGATTATTCAAATATTGACGAGCTAAGATAACACCATTGTCTGCTAAACCGGAAAATGGTTGATCATCTTTTCCTGGTTGATCTCATTGAGGATCACCAAATTGAAAACAACTAACATCTATTCAAGATAAATTCTTACATGATGCAAAACATTTTGATTCAAGTTTTTTTACACCAGGATGAAATTTCAAAGATGTAATTCCTGATTTATAGAATGCTTGTTGAGATATTGTAGAAATACCACTTGGTATTTCAACTTCACCAGTCAAGTTTTTACAATCTCTAAAAGCATAAGCACCTAATTTAGTAAGATTGCTAGGTAAATGTAAATCAGAGCATAAGTTCGTACAATTATCGAAAGCATAATCAGCTATATTTTCAATTGCGTCATGAAGAACTAAAGGAATCTTTTTTGTTCCTAATGCTGACTCAGAGAATTTGCCTTGGAATGCTTTTGAGGTAATGCCCTTGACATCTTTAGGGATGACTAAAGCGTCAAATCTCGTTGCATCTCCAATCAATCCAGAAATGTTGCCATTTTTATCATAATTAAAATCGTCTGCTGTTGTTTGATTCAAATAAGAAATTTTTCAGTTTTGTGGTAGGTTTTGTGTTTGATGCAAAATTCGATCTCAATTATCGAAAGAAATATTGCAATATGGAACTTTAATGTGGCACTCATTAGTTGCTTCACTACCAGCTCCATTAAATATTCATGTAGAAGACAACATTCATGTTGGTAAGGAAGTAAAACCAATAATATTAATAGTGTCAAGACCTACACATTGTTCAAATGCATTGTTTTTTACATCATTTATATATTGATAAAGATTTAATTTTTTTAGAGCTTCACATGCAAAGAATGCATGATCACCAATTGTTAAAGGTGTAGAGGAACTGGATGCAAATGTAAGAGTTTTAATACTTGTACAAAAGAAGAAAGCATTAAGGCCGATACTTGCCAAATTAGGACAATTAGTAAAATCAATATCTGATTCAATTGCGTAGCAATAGTTGAAAGCATTATCACCTATGGATACTAGGCTGGTTGCTTGACTAAAATCTATTGCATTAATCTTATTTAATTGTCCATCAAAACGATAAGCAAATGCATATGGTCCAATTGCTGTAACATTGCTAGGTATTTGCAATGTATTGAATTCTGTTAATTGAGAATCTGTAACATCGTCTTTAAAACCAAGTAAAACACCATTTTCTATGTTTAACAAGTTTGTATCAATAGGTTTAGTTTCACGGAAAACCGGTTGACTTGGGCTATCTGTAGATAAGCACAAAGTTGGAACAACTGTTGCTGTTCCAGCAGAAAATGTTGATAATAAAGATAATGATAATATTTTCGTTACTTTAATCATATTAATCTCCTAATCTCCGTTATATTCATATTTAAATATAGTTTGTTCAAGTGTTTCAGTTATTTTTGATCCAATATACATTTGTGCAGCAAATTCAAATATTCACAATGCTCAAATTGTTTCCTCTTTAGGCATGATTAATTTATTAATTACTCATCTAACTCCACAATATCCATAACATGCAATGTAGTGGTAACCTTTGTACATTCATGATCCAAATTGTTCTTTGAAAGATTTTGGGTCTACTTTTTCTTTTATAGTTGCACGTTTAAATTCAACAAATTCTTTTTGGCTCATTACTGTTGAATAGTATTGGAATAGAGGTCTGCTATGTTCAACAAATGAAGCTGTACGGAAAGCGTCCATCTTATCGTCATATTCTTTTTGAGGAAAATAAGTTTCTTCATGAGAATATAAAGTTATATTAAATAAAGTGATTTTTTGAGTTTTAGTTACAGGAAGACAGAAGTATTGTCGATCTTGAGTTAAACGATTTTCCATTGCTTTAAAACAATCAGATTGTCTTAACTTTTTCAATCTTTCAATATAATCGTCAATTGGCGATACCAAATATTTTATATAGATAGGTCATTCAATACCAAGTACTACAGCGTTAGCTGATAAAAGTGCAATAACATAACCTGCTATAACTTTTGCAGCAAAACCACCAAAAATCAAGTGAAGAACGTTAACACCAATTTGAATGGCAGTACCAATAGAGGTAGATGCAAAACTTGCTACTAAACTATTGCAGTCTTTTTTAATATCAACAAAATCATTATCTTTATATGCTTTAAACATATAGTATGTTTCACAAAACTTTTCATTAGCTACAATGAAGAATTTTTTAGAAATTTTAAAACCATCAGATCTTCTTGGTTGTTCTTCATATAAAACTGATTCATCATCATATTGAGAATTACCATATTTGTAAAAGAATTGGTGACTAACTTTATGATCGGAACCATATTGATCAATAACTGTTACTTTAGATTTAAGTTTACAGTACTTAACAAACAATTCAGCTAAAGTGAAATCTGAATCGGGTCTTATATCCTCAGTTTTAGCTTGTTCAGCATTCATTCTAGCAACAACATCTGTTAAATCTTCAA
>JAKSVP010000023.1 GCA_024427265.1 Mycoplasmoidaceae bacterium | reverse complement strand
CTATGAAGAAGTTACATATCTTAATTCCGAGTTTAGTGGCTACAGCTAGTATGCCGTTAGTTAGTTTGGTTGGGTGTGGTAACCCTGATACTCCAACACCACCCGAACCTGAACCAGAGCCAGTGATAGACTATACTGTAACTCAAGAAGAAATGGAAAGTGCTATTGGTATGGATGATATAGTTTTTTTACAACTCCATAGCGAAATTAATATGATGTTACAGAGTCAATTATGGCAAACAATAAGTGATGTGGACTATTCACCAGATGCAATGTATGAATCTCTGGAAGAACAAGGCGGTGAGTTGTCTTTAAATCAGAAAAAATATATTGTTCATGATAATGAAAGATTTATCCAATATTCTATTGGTGGTGTGTTTGATGATTGAACACAAGAAATAGTTGACGAAGACAAATTTGAGACTCCTGAGATATTTGGGCAAGAACTCACGCAAATGTTTTACAGCAAATGTGATTATTCTAAGCTTACATTTGATGCTGATAAGAAATGTTATGTTGGTGAAGTAGGATCAAATTCTAGTGCTATATCTTATTATTTTGAAAACAAAAAGCTTGTAAAATTATTCATTGACTTTAGTGCTGATGAAGGGTATGGACAACAAGAATTTACTTTTACTTATGAAAATAACCCCCCTGAACCTCCTATTCCTTCAAATATTGTTTTAAATGTAGAAGATGCTAATGCCCTAAGAACTAAATTTTGGTATTATGATCTTGAAGCTAAAAAATATAATTTCAAAATTGATATGCATAGTTGGAGTTCTTTTAAACCCAAAGATCCTGAGGATTATGTTTTCTTAATAGAAGAAAATACATCATATATGGGTCCTGATTATGCAAAACTAGATGAGCAATTTACTTTTACTGCAACAAAAGGCACAACAGTGACAAAACTTGAAGGCGAACTAGATGATTATGATCAAACAAGTATAAAATTTAATAAAGAAGCTGATGTAAGTGCTATTACTGAAGCAGATGAAATCACATGTGAAATAAATATTAGCGAAATAAAAGATAAAGATTATTATTTCACTTTCTTTTGATCACCATAATCATTTTAAACCCCTTCAATCATTTAGTATTTAAAAAGATAGGTTCTGTCCTGTCTTTTTTCTTATCATCATCCTGAACCAGTTCTAAATGCTTTATTTATACAGTTTGCTTAATCTGTATAATTTAGTTATGTCAGCTAGTCTATCTAAATCTCAATTAAAGGCTTTAGACCTTCTAAAAAGCAATGCTAACTGCTTTTTAGATGGACTAGTAGGAACTGGTAAGACTTTCTTTTATCGTTTATCTATATTCCATATTGTGTAAAAAATAATATTAAATGTTAGATTTTCCAATATTCAATGTTAGATTTTACACAAAATAGTGTATAATATTTTTGAGGTTTAATATGATTAAAAGAACAATTACTAATACTATAGATGAACTTATTTTGCATACCCCCGTTACACTACTAACTGGTCCAAGGCAGATAGGCAAAACAACTTTGTTAACTCATCTATTAAAAAATAAGTCATTTCATTATTTATCATTAGATGATGTGACACTATTAATGGATGCTAAAGCAGACCCCTTAGCATTTTTAAATGCACACCCATACCCATTAATTATTGATGAAGCACAAAAAGCTCCAGAACTTTTTGCCTACATTAATACTTTAGTTAATAAAGTAAAGGTAACAAAAGGTAATGAAAAGGCCAATACCATGTATATCTTATCTGGCAGTAGTAAACAGAGTCTAATTGAGCAAGCTAAAGAATCATTAGCTGGTAGAATGATGATTCTTAATATGCATAGTTTATCTCTTAATGAAATATATAAACGCAAATCTGTACCTTTTAGTCTTGATAAAACTTTATTAAGTGAAAGAAACAAGATAGATATAGATGAAACACAAATCTTTGATCATATTTTTCGTGGTTTCTTACCCAACCTATATTCTGATCCAAAGGTTAAAACAAATATCTATTGAGAATCATATTTGCAAACTTATATTCAAAAAGATTTAAGACAATTAATTGATGTCAATGATGAAATTACTTTTATTAATTTCATTAAATTATTAGCAAGTAATATTGGCCAAGAATTAGTTTATGATAACTATGCTAAAGAATTAAGAGTTAGTGCTGTCACTATTAAACGCTGAATAAATGCATTAGTCAAAACAGGTGTAATTTATTTATTGCAACCATATAATGAATTTTCTTACACAAAACGTGTAACAAAGCGGCCTAAACTATATTTCTTTGATACAGGTTTAGTTGCCCACTTAACTGGTATTGATAATGCTAAAACATTATCTAATTCATTCTTAAAAGGTAGATTCTTTGAAAATTTTGTTATTAATGAAATAAAGAAATCATTTGAAAACAATGGGCAAAATATCGATTTATATTATTACCGAGATGCAAGGCAACACGAAATAGATTTAATCTATATCAAGAATGCTTCCCTTCATTTAATCGAAATTAAATGTGGTATGCAATTTAGTTTAAAAGATATTGAATCTTTTAAACAAATAACTAAAAGTAAATATCCAATTGCTGCTAAAGCTATTATTTGTTCAGGAAACAAATTGTATAGTTTAGATAAAGATACAATTGTTGTTCCGGCCAGAACTATATAAAGAATAACAATAAAGTCTCTTTTCTTGTTTTTAACCACTTCAGATCTTTAATAATTAGAAAGATGGGTTTTGTCCTTCTTTTTTCTTTCTATTAGTCTGAACCGGTTCTAAATGCTTAATTTATAATGATTGAATCCTATTTTTATTATTGTTAATAGTTTTAGAAAAACGACATTTTATTTTAAGAAAAACGACATTTTATTTTAAGAAAAACGACATTTATGTATAATGTTTATATGAATAAATATTTAAAAAGAAATGTTGACAATATTTTGTCTAAGAAAATAAGAATTTTTGGTGCTTTACATTTAGTTGGGCCAAAATGGTGTGGAAAATCATGTTCTGCAGCTAGGGTTTGTCACAGCATTCTAAAAGTTGATGATTTTGATGAAAATGAAATTAAGTTTTCTATTAACCATAACCCAAAACAATATTTGCAGGGCAAGAAACCACAATTAGTTGATGAATGACAAGAGGCACCAAAGCTCTGAGACGCTGTTAGAAACATTTGTGATGAAACAGGTAGACCAGGTAATTTTATATTAACTGGTTCAACAGCAAATCACCCTAAAACGGCGCATTCTGGAACAGGAAGAATTTCTACAATTCAGATGTACCCAATGTCACTATTTGAATCAAATGAATCTAATGGGAAAGTATCATTAATGGATTTATTTAATCAAAAATTTACTATTGCTAAAACTGCATTAACTAATGAACAATTAGTTTTTGCTGCATGTCGTGGTGGATGACCATGATCACTTTTAATAAAAGACAACAATGATAAATTAAATGTAGCCAAAAGCTATTTTCAAGACATTTATAATAAGGATATAGAAAAATATGATGAATTTAAAGCAAAATCATCAATGATGCATAAGATTCTTAAATCATATGCTCGCAATATTTCTACTTTAGCTAATAACACAACAATTTGCGATGACTGTGATATTGATCGACGAACCCTTGATAATTATTTGGAATTATTAAGAAAATTATATATTGTTGAAGAACTAGAACCGTGAATGACATCTTTACGTTCTAAGTCTTCAATAAGACTAGCCAATAAACGTGAATTTGTTGATCCTTCTATTGCTGTTGCCGCACTAAACGCAACACCAACTAAGTTATTAAAAGATGCTAAAACATTTGGTTTCATCTTTGAAACGCTATGTATTAGAGATTTGAGAGTATATTCAACCGCATTTGGTGGCCATCTAACATATTATCGTGACCAAACAGGTTTAGAATGTGATTGCATTCTCGAATTAGATGATGGACGTTACGCCTTAATTGAAATTAAATATGGGCAAAAAGGTATTCTTGAAGGCGTTAATAATTTAAATAAAATAGAAAAATTTATCCATAAATATAATCAAAATGAAATGCATAAAAACAAAATGTCATTGCCATCATTTAAAATGGTAATAACATCACTACAAGAATCAACCATAGCTGATGGTGGTGTCTATATCGTCCCAATCGGATGTTTAAAGGACTAATTATTTGTTTTTAACCAATCAAGAAATTTAATAGATAAAAAGACGATGTTTGAATCGTCTTTTTTCTTATCGTTGTCCTGAACCAGTTCTAAACGATTAATTTATAATGGTTATATGGATATTAGATTATCTAAATCACAACTAGTAGCTCTAGATATTCTAAAAAGCGGTGATAACTGCTTTTTAGATGGACTAGCTGGTACTGGTAAGACTTTCTTACTAGATTACTATACTAAGCACTATTGTTTTAATAAGAAAGTCTTAAAGTGTTGTTATACTGCTAATGCGGTTAATAATTTGGTTTGTGATAAACCAAATGATGTAATCGGTACGATTCATACTTGTTTTAAGTTTGCTCAGTTAGAACTACCTGATGTTATCCCACCTAGTAAGTTAGCCCCTTGGTGGTTATCTAGAACTTACTTTAGTAAGTTCGATGTAGTCATTATTGACGAAATAA
>JAKSVP010000022.1 GCA_024427265.1 Mycoplasmoidaceae bacterium | reverse complement strand
ATGAAATAAAGAAATCATTTGAAAACAATGGGCAAAATATCGATTTATATTATTATCGAGATGCAAGGCAACACGAAATAGATTTAATCTATATCAAGAATGCTTCCCTCCATTTAATCGAAATTAAATGTGGTATGCAATTTAGTTTAAAAGATGTTGAATCATTTAAACAAATAACTAAGAGCAAATACCAAATTGCTACCAAAGCTATTATTTGTTCTGGTGATAAATTATATAACTTAGACAAAGAGACAATTGTTGTTCCTGCTAGAACTATATAAAAAAATGGAAACAAAGTTTTTTATTATTTTTAACTAGTTCAGAGTTTTAATAGGCAGAAAGTCATGGTTAACCATTACTTTTTTCTTTCTATCACTCTGAACCGGTTCTAAATGGTTTGTATAATATGTTTGTATGGATATTAAATTATCAAATAGCCAACTATCAGCTCTAGACCTACTAAAAAGCGGTGCTAACTGCTTTTTAGATGGGCTTGCTGGTACTGGTGAGACTTTCTTGCTAGATTACTAAAGTAATTAATGTGACTGGAAGGCATTCTGAAGGGAGCATTTTATTATTCTATAATAAAAGTAGAGGTAATCTATGAAGAAGTTACATATCTTAATACCTAGTTTAGTAGCTACAGCTACTATGCCATTAATTGGTTTGGTAGGGTGTGGAAAAAATAAGGAACCTGAACCAGAACCTGTCTATCAAGATATTGAAATGATAGAGCAATCTGGAGTGGTTAGTTCAGACACATTTGATCTAGAAAAAAACACATACTATAGAATTTATTGTACTAATATTAGCTCTGAAAGAAATTGAGGTTATTTTGCTTTTGAAAAGGATCTAAGGATATACTTTCCCGTTAAGGCAGAAGTGATAAAAGTGATGCGTTTTGGCTTGGAAGTAGAAGATTATAAAGTATCTTCATCAGATGAACAATGGTATCTAGATACATTTTTTGCTTTTAATATTGAAATTTACTTAAAAGCGACAATTGAAGTGAAATCAGTTTGTGCTAAAATATATCCAGATGATTAGTGACGCAGTGGTTAAAAATGCTTAATTTATAATGGTTATATGGAACCTAAATTATCTAAATCCCAAATAACAGCTCTAAACCTTCTAAAAAGCGGTGTTAACTGCTTTTTAGATGGACTAGCTGGTACTGGTAAGACTTTTTATTAGATTACTACACTAAGTACAACAGTCAAAATTGCAGTGAATGATTTATCTCCATTGTTTTATTATTGTTAATAGTTTTGAAAAATGACATTTTATTTTAAGAAAAACGACATTTTATTTTAAGAAAAACGACATTTATGGTATAATTTATTTGTTTTTAACCAATCAGAAGTTTAACAGATAAAAAGACGATGTTTGAGTCGTCTTTTTTCTTATCGTTGTCCTGAACCAGTTCTAAATGCTTAATTTATAATGGTTATATGGAACCTAAATTATCTAAATCCCAAATAACAGCTCTAAACCTTCTAAAAAGCGGTATTAACTGCTTTTTAGATGGACTAGCAGGTACTGGTAAGACTTTATTTTGTTTTAAGATTGTTTAGTTTGATGACATCTAAAACTAACTTTTCAAGAGATTCCATTCTCTTGACAAGTAATAGAAGCAATTCATGATCAGATTTAACACTTTTTGCTAAATTGATTAATAGTTCATGATCACTAGCCTGATTTATAGCTAGTTGTTTTATCAGTTCATGATCAGATTTAACGCTTTTTGCTAAATTGATTAATAGTTCATGATCACTAGCCTGATTTATAGCTAGTTGTTTTATCAGTTCATGATCACTAGGTTCATCAGGGTCAGAAATGCGAGCATTAAATTCGTAATTTGCAATTTGATTGTTTGTCATCTTTCTAATCTCTGATCCTTTGATTCAAAGCGTTTTCTTTCCCATTATATCTTTTTACCTTTCTTATAAATGGTCAAACAAGATAATAACTATGTTATTAAATTGTCTTTCCCATATATCCCTTTGCTAAAAATTTAAATAGGGTAGGAATTATTTAAAGATATATTTACTAAGTAAATATATAGGTTTAATTTTTTTGCATATTTTATAATATAGATATGAAGAAGATCCATGTATTAATTCCTAGTTTAATGGCTACAGCTAGTATGCCATTTATTACTTTGGTAGGATGTGGAAAAAAGTCAGAGACTGTGACTGGTTTTACATTTGAATATCATAATGATAAAACAGCTGCAATTACTGGTTATAACGGTTCTGATGATAATCTTAAAATCCCCTCAACTGTTAACCATAATGGAACAACATATACTGTAACAACAATTAAAAGTCAAGCCTTAGCTGAGGGTACTTACAAAACAATTCATATCCCTAATACAATTGTTTTATTAGAAGTTAAAGCTTGTGCTTACGCAGATGAGTTAAAATCAATTACAATTGATGGCAATGCTAACCTTGTGTTGGAAACTCAGGCATTTTATAATTGTAATAGTTTAGAGGTTGTTACTATTAATACCGCAGTTTCTTCTATTGGTACTGGTGCTTTTCAAGCATGCAACCGCAACAAATATGTAGTTCTTCCAACATCTATTGGTCAAATTTGTGATAATGCCTTTGGTGGTAATGCTGTTACCGATACTTCTGGTCCAAACAATTCTCCCGGTTTTAATTTTAAAGGGACAACACAACAATGGAAAAAGATTAATCGTGTTGATGGTTGACACGATGCTAGAGCCACAACCATCCAATGTAGTAATGAACAAATCGATATAGATGCAAAAGAATAATATTTAGAACTGGTTGAGGGGTTAAGAAAATAAAAAGACGATGTTTGAGTCGTCTTTTTTATTTCTATCGTCCTGAACCGGTTAAAAATGATTAATTTATAATGGTTATATGGAATCCAGTCTCTCTAAATCTCAATTAGAAGCTCTTAACTTGCTTAAGAGTGGGTGTATTTTTAGATGAATGGGTCACATTTCAATACAAAAGATAAGGACAAACCATAACTTCAAAATTTATATTTATATGATACTTGTATGGATACCGCATTAGTACCAGGATTAATGCTCTCCCAGTAAAATCTTCCATGTTCACCACTTCCGTCTCAATGGACATAGTCAGAAAGTAATTGTCGCATTATTATTTGTTTTGTTACATCAGTTGGTTTGGCTTTTTGCCCATCATAGAATAAAAAGGAAACAGGGCTAATTTCTCCAGGGCCAGTAGAATATAGTTCGAAAACTTGGGATTCTGTCACTCCCTCACAAGCAAGTTTCAGCTCACCTGAAGCAATGTTTAATTTTGTAGTGTATATGTCTGATGTATAGTCAGAATAAGCAACTCAAACTTGGCAAGTATATTCATCAGCATCTATATCATCTGATCATGCTAACCATTTGTTTGTTGCATCTCAAGTTAGTTGAAGACTTGGTAAATTAAAAGTAGTTGAGGTAGTTACATCAGTTTTACTTTCACCATCATCATAATAAACAGTAATTGGATCAGTGTGTCCTGCTACTCCAATATCTCCTTGATATGATTCTTTTAATCCTTCAATTGTTAATGGAAGTGCGGCATTAACCGTTACTGTATAAGGTTTATCCATTTTTTCAATAGTTAAGATGTTGCCTACTAAGGTAACACCTTCTGGTAAGTCTTGGGTAGATGATAACATATGGCCAGAATCTGGCTCAACAGTATATTCTACTTTTTCACCTTTTTTTATTAAGGTAACAAAGTGTGCTAGTCCATCAATTGTGCAATTATTACCAGTAAATTCAAATCGATACTCATTTGCTTCTGGTTCACCACATCCTACCATACTAACCATTGGTGTTAGTGCAGTTAATGTTATAGGTATTAATAATATCTTCTTCATATATAAGTATTATATTTTTATAAATCTTTAGATTTATATAATTATTTTATGGAACCCAGTTTGTCTAAATCTCAGGTTGAAGCTCTTAATCTACTTGCAAGGGGTGTAATTGTTTTTTAGATGGTCTAGCAGGTACTGGTAAGACTTTATTTAGTTTTTTTGTGTTGGATCAACTAGATTGTTAGCTTGAACAATTTGTGTTAGTCTATTATCAATTTGATCAAACCTTTGATTGATACGTTGTTCATATTCTTTAAACCAGATAGGGGTAGCATCTCTTGGTGTTTTCTTAACACCAAAAGCTACTACTTGTTTATTTGGATTAAATGTTTCTAGTTTTTTCATAATCGAAGTCTTATCAATTAATACTTCGGTAATATTATATTCTTTGCTAAATTGCGTTTTAGTTATTTTATATAATGGCTTTGCCATAATATCCTCCTACCTATACCTTTGCTTAAAAATTTAAATAAGGTAGGAATTATTTAAAGATATATTTACTATGTAAATATATAAGTAGTGATTTTTTACATAGTTTTATAATGGTTATATGTTTATTAGTTTATCTAAAGCTCAATTACAAGCACTAGAGGTGATAGCCTCTGGTGCTAACGTCTTTTTAGATGGTCTAGCAGGTACTGGTAAGACTTTCTTACTAGATTACTATACTAAACACTATTGTCAAGCTAAGAAAGTCTTAAAGTGTTGTTTTACCGCGAATGCGGTAAACAACTTATGTTTAGATAAGGATAGTGATGTTATAGGAACTATCCATACTTGTTTTAAGTTTGGTCAATTAGAATTACCTGATGTTATCCCACCTAGAAAATTACCTCCTTGATGGTTATCTAGAACTTACTTTAGTAAGTTCGATGTAGTCATTATTGACGAAATAA
>JAKSVP010000021.1 GCA_024427265.1 Mycoplasmoidaceae bacterium | reverse complement strand
TTTATTGATTTGAGTAAAAAACCGAGATTATTCTCGGTTTTTCTTTTCTAGTCTTTCCCATTGATAGATTTCTATTACTTATAATATACATATATGAAAAGAAAATTATTTTTATTACCTATTACATTAACAGCATTAGCACCAGCAATTAGTTTGGTTGGATGTGGTGGTGATACACCAGAACCACCTGAACCAACCAAACTTGAATTTTCTGTAAGTGATTGTTCTATGTCTTCTTACATAGAAGCAACCATTAGTCTTGATTGACAACCAACTGGAGATAAAATAACCTTTACTAACTTTCTGTTTATTTATGATGGAACAAAACAAGTAACCGACATTACTCCTCAAGGTCTAACATATGATAGACCTAATGTATTAAAAATAGTTTTTTCTGAAGAAATTGATCATGACATCAATGGAATTTTAACTTTTAATTACAATGATGAGACTAGCAAAATTTCTAGTGCAGGTTCCGTTTCAGATATCGTAATTCCTAAATACGTTCCACCTCCTACTCCTAGACCAGATTTTAATACTTGTGGCTGATCAACAATAATAGAAGCTTGTGATTTATTAGAACAAACAGGAAATACTGAGAGATTTTACAACACTTTCCAATTAGATGACTTATCAACTCCTGATCCACATGATAAGAAAAATGCTACTTCTATGCAAGACTTCATAGGTCAAGAAAGAAAAGTAGAAGTTAATAGTAATGACCATAAAGTGATTGTTCTGGATACGCAAGAAGACACCCTTTATAGCGAACCAAATGAAACTAGCAATGATACAAAAGCAGCATTAACATTTCAATTTAAAAATGTAATTTGTGATGAGAGTGGAAGAGCTTTGAAAACTTATTGATATGAACCTATAAGTTACAGTGAACCTAGAAACTATTGAGGTAGCGAATTGTTTAATTTCTTAAATGGTGAGCCGCATTACCACGAATATAATGTTTATCAAATGATAAGCAATGGTAACAATGATGGCTTAGCAAACGGCATAAAAACAGTGTCGCAACTAGTTGGTATAGATCCATATTTAAATTGATATACAGAACCTAGATCTACTAAATTGTTTGAACCAACGCTTTCTAATCTTTTTTCAGTTAGTGGTATAAAAAATACAAATATACCAGAAATTAGAGGAAAAGTGGATACGCTAACTTGGTATTGCGAAGAGGGGCAACCACATAGTGGAGATGAAGGAGCCCAATATGCCTATTATGCTCAATCTGATACTTTAAATAGTAATGGTGAATATCTTTATATTAATCAACATACCCTAAGTCTTGATGATTCTTTTGCGTGTTTAGAATGTTGTGATTTAAAAGGATCGCCATGTAAATATTGAATTACAACACCTTTTATGTGTTCTGTATCAAAATCTATCGTTTGGTCTGTTGATGAAAACAGCAAAATGAGTATAAGTTTATTGGGAGCCACAAATATTCCCGTCGCCCCTTGTTTCTGTATTTAATCATCAAAAAACCGAGTTTATTCTCGGTTTTTCTTTTCTAGTCTTTCCCATTGATAGATTTCTATTACTTATAATATAGATATATGAAAAGAAAATTTATTTTATTACCAATAACATTAATAGCATTAGCACCAGCAATTTGTCTGGTTGGGTGTGGTGATCCAGACACACCAGAACCACCAGAGCCAGAACCAGTATATCAACCTTATGAAATAAAATGGGATGGTGAATATTATAAAACTGATGAATTAACTTTGTTAAAAGACAATTATTATAAGTTTTGGATAAATGGAGACCATTCATTAAGTGGAACAGTATCTTTTCTTTTTTTAAGCGAAAGAGAGGGTTATATACATGTTGATGCTTATGTTTCTTGTGTTTTGGTTGGTGGTATAAAAGTTCAATACAATTTAAAAGCTGGTGTGGGTATGTGAAGATTG
Organism: Mycoplasmoidaceae bacterium; assembly: GCA_024427265.1. The sequence goes on along the minus strand of JAKSVP010000021.1, from coordinate 4,045 downwards.
GAATTCACTATGCCTAGTGGAACAGAATTTGATGACAACATTGAAATTTATTTAAGAGGCATGGAAACAAAAGAAAATATTCATGGTAGATTAACAAATTAAGAGGTTAAGTCCTCTTTTTTATTTACTTATAATAAATATATGAAAAGAAAATTCGTTTTATTACCAATAACATTAACAGCATTAGCACCAGCAATTAGTTTGGTTGGGTGTGGTGATCCAGATACACCAACACCTGAAATTATTGTTAGTTGGACAAAAGGAGAAGAATTTATTCCACCTATCCCAGCAAAAGAATTTGCTGAAGGTGAAGGTGTTTTCCCTAATGTACCCACTTTTTTCAAAGCGTACTATGATGAAATAGTAATGCAACCCACTATCTATTCAGAAGATATTGCGTTTAATCTTATTAATGGTTGTGGTGTAATGCCTGATGCTGTTAAAGTATCATTAGGTACTATTGGTGAATATTATAAGACTACTGGATGTTTTAGAGCGTCAGTTACTTTTTGAATGACTGGTTTATTATCAAAAGACTTTTATATCACAAATAGAATGTTTCAATTTAACAATTTGTATTTTTGTCCTAATCCCGCTCATGATCTTGATTATGATGTGTATATAACAGTGGCTCAACACCACTTGAAAACAGATAACGAATGATCTGTTAATATACCAGAAATGATTTTAGATGATGTAACTCTTGTTGGTGTCAGAGACAATAATAAAACATATGATTTGAAAACATTGCAAGAGTTAGGCCTAAATTATTTGGAAGTAATAACGTCGGTTATATCACAGATGGCTACATTTGGATCAATTTATTTTATAAATGCCTCATTAGAACAATAGATTTTACTAGTTTGTTTTTGCATCTAATATAACTTGATAAACTTAAAACCAAGAGCTTAAAAGCTCTTTTTTATTTACTTATAATACAGATATATGAAAAAGGTATTATTAATACCAACAACACTAGTAACAGCAATTACTCCTATTATTGCTACTACAAGTTGTAATAATACAGATACACCAACACCAGATCCAGAAGTAACAAAACATATGCTCTAAAATTTAGTAAATTATCAATTGATATAGAATTAATTTGTAATCTTTTTTGCTCTATTAATTCAAGCAAATTTTTAACTAGGGTTCAATAATTATTATTTATAAACTGTATAGGATTTATTTATAATAATTTCATGAAAAAAATCAAATTATTATATTCATTAATAACAATAATGCCTTTTTTGGGAGTTAATGTGTTTACTAGCTGTCAAAGTGTAAACAATTACTTAATTACTTTTAATTCACAAGGTGGGTCTTTTGTTCAACCACAAATGATTGAATCTGGTGGAGTAATATCTATCCCTGATGAACCAACAAAACCTTCATGTAATTTTGGTGGATGATATGATAATCCAAAATGTGAAGGCAGAACCTTTGATTTTGGAACAAAAATCACTAAAAATATTACACTATATGCAAAATGAGATCTAGTGCAAAATACTATTTCGTTTAGTGGAGAGCACATTTCCAATCAACCAATAAAATTTTCTAAAGATTGTTTTGATCCAATTTATGTTGAGGTAACAACCGATGAAGGTTATGATCCATCATCATATATTTCTGTATCAATTGAATATGCAAATGTTTGATACATTGGGAAGCGACTGTTAAAAATTTGCCCCAAGACAAATAATAGTTTTACTATTGGATTATCTACAAAAATAGCTACTTATCCAATTACCACAAATGGACAACATTTGCAATTTTTTAGTGATAGCTTGTTACAAACACCACTTAGTGAAATTGAAGCAAAATATAATAAAAATTTAGTGTTCTATATGGTTCCAGAAACTTATCAAAATTCTGAATCATATATATGTCCATCATCTCTAAATATTTTTGTAGGTAGTAGATCATTCCCGTTGTTGAAGGACACTGATTACGTAATTGAAGATGCTATTGAAACTGAACGCCCTGCATTAATAAAAAAAGTAACTATTTTTGGCAATAAAATTGTTGGAGATGTAACAATTAGGGGTGAGGCAATGAAAAAATCCTACTATAAAGTAGAATTCATATCTTCTTATGGTATTAAAACACCTAATCCTGAGTTGCTATTTTTTTTAAATCAAACCGATGCAACCATTAATTTTGATTTTGCTCCTGGCTATAGTATCTTCTCTGAAGAGAATATATATGTCAAATTTAATGATGAAGATGGTTGGTTATCGCCATTAGATGATAAATTTAAACAATATGCTACCTTTAATTTAGATGATAAAAACATAAAAATTAAACCAAGTGTAATTTCTGATGACACTAATGTTGTAGAAATTATATGTCGAACAAAAGATTATCCGTTGCTTGAAACGTTACAATGATCAGAAATTAATAACATATCACTTAGTGGCATGTCGAAATATGTCTTTTATCTCGGCGAAGAAAAATCACTGCGTTTATTAAATCCAGAAACAGGATCTTTTCAGAAAGTATTGCACACAGTTAGAATTGTTGATTTTAATCACGATTGCCAAAATTTGTCTGAACCTGAAAGTGTAGTTGGAATGACTTTTGAATTTATCGAACCAATATCAGATGACCATGGAGCCATCATTCCAGTTCCTTGATACTTAAATGATTCTTATGATTATACAAAAAGTTATTTGCACCACTTCCTAGCCAATACTGAGACATCCAAAGATGTTCCTGATGTCCTATATAAATATTTACCGACTGACTTTTATAATGTTGTAAAACAAGTCGAAAAAAACTATACTCCTGCTGAATGAAAAGGTAAGGATCGACGATGAGTTCGTTATCTTAGTTCTTATAAGACTAAATTCTTCGCCCCTGCAAGAGTTGAGATTGCTGAAAAATCAGATTCTTCTGAGTGGTATCATAATGATTATTCCCGTGAAGAAGGAAGTATATATCAATTCTTTTCAGGTATCAAACCTTTTGATGAAATTTGGCAACGAACAACAACATCCGGTTTGGATGTAGGAGCATTATCAACGCGATCAACAGCAATTAATACAACAGCTGCATGAGATAAAGCATGAACAATTAATCCAGATGGTGAGATGACACTTCTGAATCCAATTAGTTTATTATATCGTTCTATTACACCATTTTTCTGTATTTAAATGGTTAAAAACTAAAAAATAATTTTATTGCTCTCCCTTTTTTATTAAATGTTAATAAAAAGTGCACACCTTTAGATTATGCCGTGGGTCTTGCACTTAATGTGTTAATTTGGGAAAGAGGTTTTACCTCTTTTTCCTTTCTAGTCTTTCCCGTTGATAGCTATTTTTATTTACTTATAATAAATATATGAAAAGAAAATTTATTTTATTACCAATTACATTAACAGCATTAAGCCCAATGGTTAGTTTGGTTTCTTGTAATGAGCCAGAGCCAACACCAACAGATGAAATTATTGTTGATGATTTTAAATATGATACTACTTTGCAATGTCTTAAAACTACTATTAATTTAGAAGCAAGCCAAAAATATTGCTTTGTTATCAAAGCAAAAGATTACTCATTAACAGATTTAAATGTTTGATTTAAAATGGTGTTTTTTGAAAAGGATGTATATTGTTCTTTTGGTGGGATAAGTGTTGAAATTGATGGTGTATGATTAAATAATTTTGGAAGTTATGCACCAGTGCAAGATATTGAAAATGGTTATTATTGCCCACAACAACTTGGCTATGAAGGCAAGTTCAAAAGTGTTCTTTGAAAATACAACCAAACTAAACAAAATAGTATTATCAAAATCCATTTTATTTCAAATGAAAAGTTAAATAATGTTGGAGTGATAACAGGTAATATAATATAAAGAGCTTAAAAGCTCTTTTTTATTTTCTTATAATATGTGTATGAAAAGAAAATTTATTTTATTACCAATAACATTAACAGCATTAGCACCAGCAATTAGTTTGGTTGGTTGTGGTGATCCAGATACACCAGAACCAATACCAACAGATGAAATTATTGTTGATGATTGAGAATCAAGTGGTGATTATTTATTT
>JAKSVP010000020.1 GCA_024427265.1 Mycoplasmoidaceae bacterium | reverse complement strand
AACAGACTGAAAATCTGTGTGTCCGTGGTTCAATTCCGCGATGAACCACCATTAAAAAAGAACTGGATGTCCAGTTCTTTTTTGTTTTATAAATAGTAATCGAAATAAGTTTCGTAGTGTTCTTGAACAACAACTCTTAGATGTTTCTCTGACATGTCATATGTTGAGTTATGAGTTGTTTGTCAGAACTTAGGTTCCGCAGGAACTCTTTTATCCATAGCTCTAGCTTGTCAATAATCATCTTTAAGTTTATTTAGTTGATCGATGAATTCTGGTGTAGGTTCAAAAGAACCAGCGCTTGGATATAGAACAGATTGATCAATATTTTCAGAATATCATTCTGCATCATAATCTCAAGGATTACTAGCTTTCATAGGATATTTATTGTGAGAAGCATTATAAGCAATAGAGAACTTAACTTGTTTCATTAAGTTTGTCATTCCATCGAATGAATTACTTGTAGCATACCCTTTCTTTAGAATTTCATAACGTTCTTCACCTTGTTTCTTTTCGTTTGTGAAGTTAATGTTATTACCATTATTAAGATAATAGTTAGTCATGATTCGATCATCATTTTCTTTATCGTGTCACACAACATCAAAGTGATTATGGGTTGTGCTTTCTTTCTTGTGAAAGAATTCAACAACACATGTTCTATTTGCATCAGCAATCATAATGTGTAAATTATGTTCTCCATTTAAGTTTCCCATAATATTGATGTCATCACGAGTTAATAAATCAATTGCCTCATCAACTGTTGCAGCATTATCTAATATATAACGAGGAACAAACAACATATGCAATTGTTTAGCATTCTCTTTGTTTGGGTTAGTTTCAGGCGTATATTTTACTCCATCAACTTCGTTGGGTTCAGTTGAAACAACGTTGTGAGAACAAATTAAACCAGCATCATTAATACCATCCAATGTAATATTAGGAATCAAATCTATTTGATCTTGGTAATCACCTTTTAATAATTTATCTTCATGTATACCAAAGTGTGTTGCAACACCAATAGAAGCATGACGTTTCTTTTCTTTGTTTGCATTAACACGAACAACAAATTCAGGAACATCATTAAAAACATAATCAAAGTTACGTCCATAGAAAACACCATTTCTAACAGACGAACAACCAAAGTCTTGTGCATCCTTAGTTGTAACAAATTTACTATCATACACATAATCATTAAAAGTTATTTCATGTAGATAAGGAGCAATTTGTTTAATACTACTATGCATTCCACAAGAGGTTGCAGGCAATGCGCCTAAACAACCTGCAGTTAGTGCTACAGGAGCAATAATTTTTGCTAATTTTTTACTATTCTTTTTCATACATTGATTATATATTTATATAATGAGTAAGTTAAGTAGAAATATTTAACACCATAAAAATTGATCAAGCCGTTGTTGGTTCAGATTAGTTATATGTTAGAGAGCCTGCGCTGGTGGAATGCAGACATAACTAGAATCAGCTATTCACTTGATTAAACAACTTAATAGAATCAAAGAGCACATTAATTTGTGAAGCTATGTGGTACCACCCTAACGGGTCATAGCATCATAAATTTGGTGTGCTTTTTCTTTTGAAAGGGAAACAATGATTAACAATAGAGAACAATTAATTGTAGAATTCAAAACATTGCTTAGTCAACAAACAAATGTTCCTAAGCTTATTGAAAATAAAAACATCTTCTTTAAGAAGAATGTTGCAAATTTATATACACAATTAAAAGCATTACCGCCTGAGCAAAGACGTGATGCTGGTTTAGAGATAAATGCTTTTAATGAAGAACTAACTAAGTTATTTGAAGAAAAGAAAGCTTGATTAGATAAAGCCAACGAATTATCAAATAACAAAGTTAATTACGATATTAATGTAGACACATACAATCTTGCTAAAGGGTCAAAAACAATCTTGTCCATTATCTATGAACAAATAATTGATTACTTTAAATCTTTAAACTTCCAAATTGTTGATGGTGACGAAGTCACAACAATTGAAAACAATATGGATCGTTTAAATATTGATAAGTCACATCCAGCAAGAGATCCTAAAGATACTTTCTATATAGATGCAGCAAGAATGTTACGAACTCACTGTACATCAACTACAGCTGAAGCTATCCATGATCAAGATCATGAGATTAAAGTTTTATCTTATGGAAATGTATATAGAAACGATGATGACGATTTAACTCATAGCCATCAATTTAGTCAAGTTGATATTGTTTGAGTTAAAAATAATCTATCAATCAATCATTTAAAATCTGTGATTGATGGATTAATTAAACATATTTTCGGAGAAAAAGTTCAAACTAGATATAGATTAAGTTATTTTCCTTTCACTGAACCTAGTTTTGAAGTTGATGTAAGTTGTTTTAATTGTGGTGGTAAAGGATGTCCTATGTGTAAACAATCTGGCTGAATTGAAATATTAGGTGCTGGAATGTTGCACAAAAAAGTTTTAGATGCAGCCAATATTAAGAAAGTTAATTCTGGCTTAGCTGCTGGTATTGGTATTGAAAGAATCGCTATGCTTAAGTACGGAATTAAAGATATCAGAGATATCTATAATAATGACTTTAGATTATCAAACCAATTGAAAGGAGTTAAATAATGTTGTTTACTAGAAAATCAATAACAAAGTTAATTCCTGATTTTGTTAATATAACTGATGAAAAGTTTACTCAAGCAATCAATGCTTTGGGTATGGAAGTTGAATCAATTACTAAATATCCAACTATTGAAAATGTTGTTATCGGTCAATTGCTTTCATATCAACCAATTGAAGGAACACATTTAAACCTTTGTCAAGTAAAAGTTAGCTTTACTCAAACAAATACTATTGTTTGTGGTGCTAGTCATTTGCAAGCAGGGTCTAAAGTTATTGTTGCTTTACCAGGAGCTAAATTACCAAATGGTATTACTATTGAAAAAAGAATGATCCATGGTATGGAATCAAATGGTATGATCTGTGCATATTCAGAATTGACTGGGAATGATGCATATGTTGCAGATGATGAAAAAGATGAAATCATTATGATGACATCCGGTGAGGTTGGTTCAAGTAAATGACAAGAACTAATTGGAATGGATGATATCATTTATGATATTAGCATCCCTGCCAACAGAAATGACGAGAATGCTTATTTAGTATTTTGTTATGAGTTAGCAAACAAATTAAATTTAAAGTTTAATTTTGATTTCAAATCAACACTTAGAAATATTTCAGGCATAGTACCAAGAATAAATGTTGATTTGTCTATTTGTAATTTCCTTGGTTTTATCGATTATGAAATTAATGCAGAACAAACATGTAGGTCAAGTTGAGAAGTTAAATCTCTATTAATGAATCATGGTATTAAACCAATCAATCGTTTGCTTGATGGCTTAGCCATAATTACATTAATGACAAACTGTCCAACACACGTTTATGACATCGAAAAATTACATGGAAGATTAATTTGTCGTCAATCTGGAAGTGAATTAAAATTTGTTGCTTTAAATGGTAAAACTTACACATTAGCACCAAATGATGTTCTAATTTGTGATGAAACTCAACCTGTATCAATTGCTGCTGTAATTGGTTCAGATAATACAAAATTGTCTAATAAAACTGTTAAGGCAAGAATTGAAATTGGTAATTTCAACTTTATGAATGTTAGAAGCACAGCTCTAAGATTAAATTGTGAAACAGATGCAAGCAAGAAAGCATCAAGACCTCTAAGTACATATTTGAACTTGCTAACTGTTCAATTAATTAGAAAAGAATTTGGCAACCCTAAACGCCAAGTTATTTGATATAGATCTAATTGAAATAATGAACGTATTGTATTAGATTATCAAAAACTAGCTTGGTTTATTCACGAACCATTAAGCAAGAATTTTGTTATTTCTTCTTTGAAGAAACTTGGACATGAAAATAGTTTATTCAAACCTAATAAATTTAGAATTCCTGCTTGAAGACTCGATGTTTACAACCAGGAAGATTTATATGAAGATATTCTAAAGATTCTTGATATGAACAAATTAAAACCAATCAGCGTTGGTGATAATTTGCTTCCATTAGCTAACAATCAAGAATATGAATTAAAGCAAAATATTAAAGACGTTTTATTGAATAATTGTTTTAGTGAAGTAAAAACATACAACCTTGTAAATAAAAACATCCTAGACAAATTCAACATGTTTGATCTTAAAGATCCAATCAGAATTATTTCTAATAATTCAAATCGTGAATATTTTAGATGCAACTTATTAGATGGCATGCTTCGTGTATACAAATACAACGATGCAAGAAAATTAGATTTACATCCAATCTTTGAAATGCAAAAAATATTCACTAATAGCGGCAAGTGAACAAATGTAACTTGTATTTCATTGGATAAATATGTTGTTGATTCAATTACAAATAGTGTTCTATTAACTAATGTTAACTATTATAAATCTATTGCAAACCAAATTGCGTCAACATTGAATGCTGAAATATCTTTCAAAACAGTTAAGATTGAACCTCTATATGATAATGAAGCAATAGCTGTTATTTATAAGAATCAAATTGTTGGTTATATTGGCAAGATAAAATCAAGTGCATTAAAAGATTATGATTTAACAAATAAACAAGTTTATGTTCTATCTTTAGAAATAGACAGGATGTTAAATGATTACAAAAAGCCAAACTTTAAAGTTAAATCATTTGGTGTTTTCCAACGCTTATCTAAAGACATAAACATAATTCTTGACCATGCCAATGCTCATTTAGTTCATGAAAAAATAGATCAAATAAAGCAAATTAAGGATATTGCTGATGCTAAGATCATCAATATATATAATAAGGACAACAAAACCGTATATACAGTAAGATACTATCTTGTTGACACTAGACAATTTACTTCAAATGATCTAGAAATTATTACAAAACAAATTGAAAATCTAGGAAGCTTGTAATAACAATTCAAACTGATCAAAGAATTTATTCTTTGCTTCAGGTTCATATCACACTAAGTCTACTAACACGGACTTAGTGTTTATTTTGTAATGAACTTCTATTTTGTAATTTAAATAGTTTTGTGCGAATGTTGGAATTGATTTTAATGTTTCTTGAACAATCGTTTTAATATTCGAAACAAATTTTTGTTCATCTATCACGTAAGTAATATTGTCATCATCTTTTACGATTGTTATTAAATCGTCTAGATGTTCATTAGCTGAGATTTTGTTTACTAATGAATAATAGTGATAACTTTTATCTCTATTTAAAGGATTAATATTTGGTTTTACTCCTTCTTCATTTTTTAATAAAACATTAGCAGTTACTGTTGTCCCGCCAATTAAAATTGCAGAACTTCCAGATATTACACCAACAATTTTCTTAGTCATTCTTATCATTAAAAAATCACCTCCTTGAACCCATCTAAACTATCTATCACTCTATGAGTAATGGCAATATAAGGTTTGTCAATGTTTCTGTCAAAACTAAAATCATTTTTGATAATGAATTTATTTGTTGAATTAGATTGTAATATTTGTAATTCTAATTCATAATAGCCTTGAGAATATTTTGGGATGTAAAAACCTAAAGGTCCAATTGGATCAATTACAATTTCATTTTTCTCATAATCAAAAATAGTTGAATTATTAAAACTAATAGTTATACTATTGGTCGATTGTTTATCAACATTTAAATTAACTTCTAATGTTTTAACTTGGCTCTCAAATTCTAATCAATAATAAAACTTTACTTTTCCTGTTAAAACTTGAAAGGGAACAACTGAAGATATATTTGATAAATTATTAAATGGTTTTTCTTGATTTAATAAATTATTGCAAAAAACATTTACTTGTCTACTTATTGCTATGCAATCATTACCAAACGGTAAATTAAAACCAGAAATATTATCAACAGTATCTGTTTGTTCTATTAAATGAGTGTTTGTGTAGTAAGCATTAAAGTTTCATCTTTGTTCGGATGTTTCATTTATTAAATTACCTAAATCGTCTTGCTCTCTATCTGCTCCAGCACCTTCCCCT